>NCCO01000238.1 GCA_002279705.1 Allobosea sp. 12-68-7 | reverse complement strand
CAAGGCTCAATTCGCCGTCATCTTCGGCGAGCGCTTCACAAGGGCCATGGCGGCCTGATGTTCAACCCGCCGCCCGCACACGGAAATCCTGACAGTCCCTGCCTGGACCTACCGTCATCCTCCGCGGATCGGGAAAATGAAGCTCTACAAGATGGAGCAGACCTCGCCCGAGGTGCGCGAGATTGCTTGGAAGGCGCAGACCAGGCTCACCGCGCGTTACCGAGCCCTTAGCGCAAGGGGCAAGAAGACGACCGTCGTCTGCACGGCCATTGCCCGCGAACTGGTCGGCTTCATGTGGTCCGTCGGACGGGAGGCCCGATCGACCTAAACTCCTCGTCGCCAGCAATGACGACGAGTCCATAGCTCGCGCGCAGGCGGGGGCGGGGCCACGGCAGGGGAACTCCCGTCACACGCTTTGTGGCCGGCTCCGGCCGACGCCCGCAGTAAGACAGGGAACGCCCCGGACGCACACTCGGAACTGCGGTAGCCAACCCGCGCATCAGAGCTTGATCACCGACGTCCTTCAGGCCCCGCCTCCACCTGCGCGCGAGGACTATGAGCCGCTCAGCCGAGCGGGCGGCAACGTGCATCCAAATTGTTGACAGCGGACATCAGAGCGGTGTTCTCAGGCCACGGCCTTGAGCGGCTGAGGCGCTTAACAGTGTCGCCTGTGGAGCGTTCGCTCGGCACCAGACCGAGATAGCCCATGAGCTGGCGGGGACTTTCAAAACGGCTCAGGTCGCTGATCTCGGTGACGAAGGTCACGGCCACGATCAGATCGACGCCGCGCAGCGCCTGAAGCGCCCGCACGACGGGTGCCAGTGACCAGGTCGGCACGAACTCCTCGATCGCCGCCTCGAGCCTCTGCACGCGTTCTTTTGAGATACGGACCGCCTCGACCATCTCCTGCAGTGCGATCTGATGAGCGGGGTGATCGAACTTCTGCTCCTGCAACCACCTCAGATAGCGCATGGTCCAGGCCTTCGTCCGCGAGAGGATCCGGCCGTGCTTGAGCATGAACCCACTCACCTGCTGGCGATGGACTCGTTGGGTCTCGACCGCGGCGGCCCGGGCACGAACAAGATCACGCATCGCCTCGTGGCCTGCGTCGGGCACCCACACCGCCGTGAGTTCGCCGGCCCGTAGCAGTCTCGCAAGGGCGATGGCGTCGCGCCGGTTGGTCTTGACCCGGTCGCCCGGCTTCCTCGGGATCAGCGACGGCGCCACCACCGTGCACGGATGGCCGAGTGAGGTGATAAGGCGATGCAGCCCGTATCCTGTGGGCCCGGCCTCGTAGCAGAAATGCACCCGATCGCAGCTCGCGGCGATCCGGTTCACGACCCTACGCATGCTATCATCTGAGGCGTCTACCTCGCCGACGAAGCGCACCTCGCCTCCGCGCTCACCATCGGCCACGGCGATGGCGTTCCGCATCTTCGCAACATCGATCCCGACAAAAATCTCGCTACAATGTCCCACGGCTCGTCCTCCTGCGATGAGGATCGGCTCGGCCACTCCGAGCAACCCTCGAAGGCGCAGTGTAGGACGAGCCACCTCGGCTCAGCGGACATACGGTCTTACTCGCCTCCTGCAGATGTGCAACCACTACCTGATCGAGCCGACCGCGTGCACGCCAGCAGCGGGCTGGGAGAAGGGCCAGGTCGAGAACCAGGTCGGTCTCGTGCGCGAGCGCTTCTTCACGCCGCGACTGCGCTTCGCCAGTTACGAGGAGATGAACGGCTGGCTCCTCGATCGCTGTCTCGAGCACACACGCGCGAACGCTCAACTGGGAGCACACGCTCACGATCGAGGCCATCGGGGACGCCGATCCCGGTCTCGACTATCCACGCTTTGTCGATGGCGCCCGCCGCGCTCCGCCGGAAGACGTCGGCGGAATCCCCGGCTTCGACGAGTTCGTCGAGGCTATGGCCAAGCCCAGACATCCCGAACGCAAGCGCCTGGTCGAATGGTACGGGCGGGTCTACGACCCAGAGGACATCGATCTTCCCGCCGTCAAGACCAACATCGCGAAGCTGGCCCGGTGCCACGCCATCGGAAAGGCCGCCTTCGCCAACAGCCGCCAATCAGAACGCTGAAAGGGCCGACACCGGACGGTTACGCCCGGTAAGCAATTCATCGGCTGCTAGCTAGTGCTTGCCGTAGACAACCGTCTGTCCGCCAGCACTAACGAGCAAAGTCTCGAATTTGTCCGCCGCGACGCCTGGAACCTCCATGCCCGGCGATCCGATAGGCATGTCGGGGACGGCGAGGCCGAGCGCTGTAGGCTTGTCTTTCAAAAGTCTGCGAATATCGGATGCCGGTACATGGCCCTCGATAAAATAACCCTCGACGACCGCTGTGTGGCAGGACTGCACCTTGTCCGGCACGCTTAACGCAGTTTTGGTTGCAGCCATATCGTTGCTTTCGACAACGCGGGGCGTGAAGCCGGCCTGCTCGAGATGCCGGACCCAGGCTTTGCAGCAGCCGCAGGTCGGACTGAGATGGACTTTGATTTCCTGCGCGCTCGCCGGCAGAGCCGGCGACAGGAGGGCGATAAGAACTAATGACGTATGTTTCATCGTGATCCTTAGCCCGAAGGGGCACCTTATTTCGAAGTAGGTTGCGATGCCCTAAGCGAAGTGGCCCCATGTGTCAAAACCAGATCGCCAGCGATGGCTTGCGCCAGTTGCTGCTCGGGTTGGGCAAGGCAAGGTAGGGTGATCGTCACACGAAGGCCGCCTTCAGGACGGTTCGCCAAGGCGATTTCGCCGCCATGGGCGACGACGACGGCGCGGGCGATGGTCAGTCCAAGGCCGGAGCCGCCGGTTTCACGCCCGCGCGATTCCTCAAGCCGGACGAAGGGCTGGAAGACGCGCTCCATATCACCTTCAGGAATGCCCGGGCCGTCGTCCTCGATCGATATCGCAAGCCCAGTCGGGGTCTCGGCGATCACGACCATGGCTTGACCGCCATACTTCACCGCGTTGCCGATGACGTTCCAGAAGGCGCGCTTCAGCGCCAGAAGCCGGCCGAGCATGCGGCCCTGACTGACACCGCCCAAGTTGACCAAATGCCCCTGATCGGCATGGTCGTCGATGATCGTCTCGACCACCGAGACGATGTCGATCAGCCTGATTGCCTCGCTGGAGACGCCGCCGCGCAGGAACTCCAGCGTCGAATCGATCATGCCCTCCATCTCGGCGAGGTCGGCGTCGACGAGGTCGCGCGTTGCTTCATCCTCCATCAGTTCGGAGCGCAGGCGTAGCCGGGTGATGGGCGTGCGTAGATCGTGCGAGACGGCCGCCAAGGCCTGCATGCGCTCGGAAACGAGGCGCTGTATGCGTTCGCGCATTGTGTTGAAGGCGCGCGCCGCGCGGCGCACCTCGGCCGGGCCGGTTTCGTCAAGCGGCTTTGGAATCTGGTCAAGGCTGAACCGCTCAGCGGCCACTGCGAGCTCGCGCAGCGGCCGCGTCGCCCAGCGCAGTAGCAGGACCGCAACGACGATAATGGCGACGCCGAAGCAGATGGTTACCGCTAGTACGCTCCAGTCGGCGTGCTGGGCAGCGCCGAGCGTCGTCGAGGAAAAATTGACCCACGAGCCGTCATCGAGGCGGACCGAGACCAGCATCATGTGTCGGTACGCATCGGCCTCGCCCGAGCCGAGGGCGCCGTCATCGGCGAAGCCGAGCCGGAAGGACTCTGTAGCGAGATCAGGCACAAGCTCCTTCAGCTTGGCTTCCATCGCCGCCGTCCGCTCGGTGGTGGGCGCGGTACCGAGAACCAGGCTGACCTTGCTCCAATGGACCTCAAGGCTAGCGCTCGTCAGATCGTGTGCCGCGCGGTCGCGCTCCGGTTCCTGGGGGATACCCGCGATGGCGCGCTTGATCGAAACGATGCGCTCTGCCAGCCCGCGATCACGCTGCGCGCTCGCCAGGCTCTCGACCCCGACGCGATAGGCCCAGTAGCCAACGAGGTGGAAGGCCAGCAGCGCGGCGACCAGAATCA
Organism: Allobosea sp. 12-68-7; assembly: GCA_002279705.1. GTDB lineage: Bacteria > Pseudomonadota > Alphaproteobacteria > Rhizobiales > Beijerinckiaceae > Allobosea. The sequence continues at coordinate 211 of NCCO01000238.1, read as the reverse complement.
GGATAGCGCGGCTCGCCACAGTGTCGGGGAAACCCTTCTGGAACATGCGAGTCATGCCGGCTGACCCTCACGCGTCTGAACAGCGGGGGTGAACATATAACCGGCGCCGCGGATTGTCTTGATCAGCTGGCCGCCATTGGCGTCGGCCTCCAGCTTGCGGCGCAGGCGGCTGATCTGAACATCGATCGCCCGGTCGAAAGGATCGCTGTTT
>NCCO01000237.1 GCA_002279705.1 Allobosea sp. 12-68-7 | reverse complement strand
GCTTGTTGCAGCAGCGCGTCTAAATCTGCGCGTGGAGCCGCTCCAACCAACCGCCGTCCATCTTCGAAAATCGTCGTCGAGGTACCGGTTATTCGGTGCTTCTTGGAGAATTCAACACTCTTGGAGCAGGAACGGCCACGGAGGGCATCGCAGCCATTCGCAGGACTCCGAGCGCACTCTCAACAACATGAAATAGGCGGATCAACATGAATGCACACCAACATCACGGCAACACCGCGCTGTCCAGATCGGCCTCGACAACGGGGCTGAAGGACCCTGTCTGTGGCATGACCGTCACCGCGAAGTCGGTCAACAGCGGGCCACCCGCCAGACCGCTGAGCAAGGCGCCGATGGCGTAGCCGAGATAGCCGCCGAGCACGGCGCCGAGCGAGCAGACGCCGGCATAGAACCAGGCGCGGTCCGGACGCGCGATGCACATCGGAATCAGGAGCGGGATCGGCGGTAGCGGGCTGACCGAGCTCTCGATGAAGGTCAGGAAGAACAGCAGCCAGGGGGCGGCTGGATGCGAGGAATAGGCGACCAGTCCGTCATAGGCGCGCTTCAACATGGCGGAAGAACAACCGTTCCTGGGTTATCGGCGTCGAGACGCATGGCGGATTTGCGCCCGACGCGCATCTAAACGTGTCGCGGGAAGAATGCCAGCAATGTCTTGCGGTAACGTCAATTTGACGACACCGCCGCGGCCGGACCCGGGCGCCCCCCTCAGGACAGGCGCGCCAGGGCCTCCGCGATCTTGAGCTTGCGGGCTTCCGCAGCCGCCTTGCGCTCGCGGTTCTCCTCGACGATCTCGTCGGGCGCACGCGCCATGAAATCGGGATTGCCGAGCTTCCTGTCGACCGTCGCGATGTCCTGGTCGAGCTTCGCCAGTTCCTTGGTCAGGCGGCTCCGCTCGACCTCGAGATCGATGATCCCGGCGAGCGGCAGCGCCGCGACCTCGCCGCGCACGATGATCTGGGCCGACTGGGCCGGAGACGCCGCCTCGAAGGTGATGGCGGAGACCCGCGCCAGGCGCTCGATCATCGGCGCCCAGGCCTCGACGGTGGCCCGCGTGGCCGGCGAGGCCTTGACCAGCACCAGCGGCGCCTGCGTGCCGGCGGGAACATTGACCTCGGAGCGCACCGAGCGGATGTCCGAGATCAGGTCGACGACGAAGCCGATCTCGGCCTCGGCCGCCTCGTCCTTCAGCGCGGCGAGATCCGGCCAGCGGGTCAGGCAGACCAGCGACGCGTCGCCCGCAGACAGGACGCGAGCCGCGCCCTCGCCCGCCTTCTGGGCCCAGAGCTCTTCGGTGAGGAAGGGCATGAACGGGTGCAGCAGCTGGCAGATCAGGTCGATGACATGCGCGACGATGGCCTGTGTCTCGGCCTTGTCGGCCGGATCGACGCCCTCGCCCTGCAGCACCGGCTTCGCCAGTTCCAGATACCAGTCGCAGAACTGGTTCCAGACGAAGCGATAGGCCGCGCCCGCCGCCTCGTTGAACTTGAAGCTCGGGATGCCCGCCGCGATGCCCTCGGCCGCGGTGGCGGCCTCGCTGAGGATCCAGCGGTTGAGTGGCAGCTTCACCTGCGCCGGGTCGAAGCCGGCGACGCGGGCGCAGCCGTTCATCTCGGCAAAGCGCGCCGCATTCCAGATCTTGGTCGCGAAGTTGCGAAAGCCTTCGACGCGATTGGTCGCGAGCTTGATGTCACGGCCCTGGGCGGTTTTACCGTCCTCACGGGCCTCACCATTTCGGCGATTGGTTTTATGCTTCTGCATCGGCGTTTCCGCCTGTCTGGCCGGTGTTCCTCAGCGCCCATTGCTGCGCAAACTGCGGGTCGTTGGGCGTCGCGGAAGCATGCACCAAGTAGTCCGGTTCGGCGATGTGAACGAGCTGCGTCTGCTGCAGCAAGGCAACCCCGGTGGAAACCGTGTCCAGTCCCTGGTATGGCAATTGTATGATCCATATCCCGCTAAGCTGCTGCTGCAGTCTTACCGTGCCTCCCAGCGCCTGCACTGCGGCCATCAAATCCTGATCCAGCCCCCCCTGCACCGGCTTGACCAGAACGTGATCCGCCACCATGGCCACCTGCCGCATGAGCCTCGTTGGCAGACCCTGATCATCCGCTGCAAAGACCTCCTCCAAGCGCAGCAGCGGATACTTGAATGGGGCCTTGATGATCCGCGCCCGACGCCACCAGCCCTCTCCGGCAGGCTCCATCGGCGAAACCTCGACCTCCACCGCGCCCTGCCACCGGTCAACGACCTGCGCCGCTGCCTGTTTCGAGCTGGGAGCCCCCGATTCTGGCGGAATGAACGGCGACGTCCATTGCTGTTTTTGTCCAGGATGAGCAGCGGCTGATTTCACCCTGCCCAAATCCATCTTACCGCTCCACCAGCGCAGACCAGCGGAAGCCAACCAGATGCACAAGATTATTCCTAGCGGCCACTTAAGTAAGGACCATAGCTTGATAAAGATAGAGCACGGTGAATTGAACATATTTAAGCAGGTCGCTCCACCTTATTTAGTGATCGGATAAGAAATGCACAAGCCTGAACGCTGATCGAAACACAAATTCAACCGCATGCAACCTACACGCAACGATTGAATCCGACTACTCCCCGATCTGCTCCACCGCTTCCGCGACCCATCCGGCATCCGGCAGTGCAAACGGGCGGAAGGTTTCGAGGCGGGATTCGTGCTCGCTGTAGAAGAGCGCGCGGTGCAGGCCGAGCATGCTGGCTTTGGGAGAGTCGATGAGACTGGCGGAGTCGTTGGCGCTCATCTGGAAGAGAACGCGCATGCCGAGTTCGCTCACAGACTTGCGGCTGAGGGAGCGGTTGACGTTGTTCAGCGTGTCGAGGCTGGTGATGAGGTGGATGCCGAGGGGCGGGCCTTCGGAGATGATCTCGTTGAGCTGGCTGCCGGGCTTGGGGGCGTCGTCACCGCCAAAGGAGAAATCCTCCTCGTAGCGCAGCTTGCGGAATTTTTGCAGGCCGTGGATGAAGAGGTAGATGGGCGGATCTCCCGCGCTGCCTTCGTCGCTGCGGCGCTTCATTTCGGCGTGGATTTCAGCGATGAACTCGGGCGCTTCGTGACCCTGCGAAATCTGGGCGTGCCCTTGGGCGATGCTTTCGAGGAACACGCAGTCCGGTGTATCCGCGAGTGCGCCGTGAATGAGGTAGAACTTGGGCGGGCTGGAGCGTGGATGCTGCGCGGCGAGCGCGAGGATGCCCAGTCCGATGATGGCGGCGACGGCTTCGTCGTTCTGACCGACGAGCAGCAGATGGCGGCCGCTTTGACGCGGGAACATGGCTTCCGTGGGGCCTTTGATGGCGTTGGGCATGCCGAGCCAGCATTTGGGATCGGCTGGGGCTTTGACCGGCGGATGTTCCAGGGCGGTGGTGAGCAGGGCGTTGTCGCGCACGTCGGCGGGCATGTTGCCTTCAAAGATGATGGGCCGCTTGCTGCTGAAGCCATGCGCCTTCGAGAACTGGGAGATTTTGACGAGGTTCGCATCGCGCTCTTCATCGGTGAGCCAGACGACCTGGAAGGGGCTGTTTCCTTCCACGGCACCGGCGGCGTCATTGTAGATGCCTTCGCCGGGACGTGAGAGCAGGCGCGGCGCGGTGTTGGTGTCGTCCATGATCAGCGCGGCGTCGGCCTCGTTGCACTGCAAGGCGATGCGGATGACCATCTGCCCCAGCGTGGTGCGGGCGAGGGTGTAGGCACCGCCGAGGGTCTGCGAGCCGAGGAAGACATGGATGCCGAAGGCACGCCCCTGGCGCACGATGCGGTCCAGCAGCAACGCGGCGCCCTGAGCGACGGAGTCGTCTTCGGTGAAGTACTCCTGAAACTCGTCAATGATGAGCATGGCGCGTGGCATCGGCTCGGTGCCGCCGACGCGCTTGTAACCGGCCAGATCCTGCGCACCGGCTTTGCGGAAAAGCTCGCCGCGACGGCGCAGTTCGTCGTCGATGCGTTGCAGCACGCTCAGCGCAAATTCGCGATCGCTCTCAATGGCGATGACTTTGGCGTGCGGCAGTTTGTTGTCCGCGTAGCACTTGAACTCGACGCCTTTTTTAAAGTCGATGAGATAGAATTCGACCTCATCCGGGCTGCAGGTGAGCGCGAGATTGGTGATGATGATGTGCAGCAGGGTCGATTTACCGGAACCCGTTTTACCTGCGAGCAGCGCGTGCTGTTTGGTGCCTTTGCCGATGGCGAGGTATTGCAGCTTGGCCTTAAAGTGGTCCCACA
>NCCO01000236.1 GCA_002279705.1 Allobosea sp. 12-68-7 | reverse complement strand
GCCTCGGCGGCGCGCTGCCGGCCCGCAATGGCCTGAGCGCGGTCAAGGCGGCGAGCAAGGCCCGCATCCTGTCGCCCGCCCTGAGCGCCCATCTGACCCGCACCGCCGTCGACGCGATCGACCGCCCGGCGCTGAATGCGAGCCTGACGGCGGCGTCCCGGCTCGACCTCGCGGCCGCGCGCGTTGCGGCCGGCGCCATCGTCAAGCCGGCGGCGATGGCGCGTTTCGCCGCGCTCGGCCAGGATGCCGGCGCCGTCTACACCCGCACCGGTTCGCGGGGGCTGCGTCAGGTGCTCGCCGTCGCGGAGGATGCCGGCGACATCGGCAAGGCGGCGAAGCTCGGCGCCGCCAAGGGCACGACGACACGGGCCATCCTGAAGGTTCTCGGCCGCGGGGCGCTGGTGCTGGGCGCGCTCAGCCTCAGCGCGGTCAGCTGGATGCTGGCGCTGATCGGCTATGCGATCGCGCTCGCCATGCTGGCGCAGCGCTTCGGCTGGTGGCTGGGACGAAGGATGCCGCGCCGGGGCGCCGTGTCACCGGCGATGTGAACCGGCGGGCGCGCCGCCGCGACGAAGGAGTTGTCAGCAGAACGCTGATGCTCATTCCGGTGACGCCCATGTCCCGCGCCCCTCGCCTCTGCGGTTTCGTCCTCACCTCGCTCACCATCGCGACGGTTGCGCTCGCGCAGCAGGACGGCCGCCAGGGCCGCGTCACTCTGCCGACCGGGACGCCCGGCCTGACGCTGGCGATCGCCGCCGAGGACAAGGCGCGTCTGACGCGCCCCTCCGAACCGCGGCGGGTGCGAATCGACTGTTCGGCCGAGAGCTGCGACACGCCGCCAAAGACGGGCGGCGCCGCTGATGCCGGAGCGACTTCGGTGGATGGCTGTGGGGCGGCACCGGCGGCCCTCGACCGCAACGGTCGCGTCATCCGCCGGATCTGCCAGATTTTCTAACGCCGATCGTCATTGCGAGCGCAGCGAAGCCATCTAAAAGGTCGCGCTCGACGTCCCCTGGATTGCTTCGCTGCGCTCGCAATGACGGAAAACGCTCAGACCGCGACGCCGTGCAGGTCGTAGGCGTCGGCGCGCTCGACCTTGACCGAGATGATGTCGCCCGGGCGCAGCGGACGGCGGCTTGAGACATAGACGCTGCCGTCGATCTCCGGCGCATCCCATTTCGAGCGGCCCTTGGCCACCGTCGGGCCGGCTTCGTCGATGATGACAGGAATCCGCTTGCCGACGCGGTTCCTGACGATGCGCGTCGAGATCTCGGCCTGGGCCTTCATGAAGCGGTGCCAGCGCGCCTCCTTCTCCTCCTCCGGGACGAGGGGGAGGCCGAGATCATTGGCGGGCGCACCCTTGACCGGCTCATATTTGAAGGCGCCGACGCGCTCGAGCTTGGCCTCCTTCAGCCAGTCGAGCAGGAACTGGACGTCCTCTTCCGTCTCGCCGGGGAAGCCAACGATGAAGGTCGAGCGGATGGCGAGATCGGGGCAGATCTCGCGCCATTTCCTGAGACGGTCGAGCGTCTTGTCCTGGTGAGCCGGACGCTTCATCGCCTTGAGAACATTGGGAGAGGCGTGCTGGAAGGGGATGTCGAGATAGGGCAGGATCAGCCCCTCCTGCATCAGCGGGATGACCTCGTCGACATGCGGGTAGGGGTAAACATAGTGCATCCGCACCCAGACCCCCATCTGGCCAAGCTCGCGGGCGAGTTCGAAGAAGCGGGTGCGCACCTCGCGGTCCTGCCACATCGAGGGCTGGTACTTGATGTCGAGGCCATAGGCGCTGGTGTCCTGCGAGATTACCAGCAGTTCCTTGACGCCGGCCTTGACCAGCTTCTCGGCCTCGCGCAGCACCTCGCCGATCGGCCGCGAGACGAGATCGCCACGCAGCTTCGGGATGATGCAGAAGCTGCAGCGGTTGTTGCAGCCCTCGGAAATCTTCAGATAGGCGTAGTGGCGCGGCGTCAGCTTGATGCCCTGGTCCGGCACGAGATCGACGAAGGGGTCGTGGCGCGGCGGCAGGGCCTGGTGGACGGCCGAGACGACGCTCTCATAGGCCTGCGGCCCGGTGATCGCGAGCAGGTTGGGGAAGCGGTCGCGAATCTGCTCGGGCTCGGCGCCCATGCAGCCGGTGACGATGACCTTGCCGTTCTCCGCCATGGCGGTGCCGATCGCCTCGAGCGATTCCGCCTTGGCCGAGTCGAGGAAGCCGCAGGTGTTGACGATGACGAGGTCGGAGCCTGCATGGCTCTTGGAGAGCTCATAGCCTTCCGAGCGGAGCGAGGTGATGATCCGCTCGGAATCCACCAGCGCCTTGGGGCAACCCAGCGAAACGAAAGAAATCTTCGGCGCGACGGCGTTCATCGGCGGCAAACTCGACAGCTCTGACAGGAGGCGGCGCGGCCCGAGGCTCGCGCGCGCTTCCTTTGAACGGTTTCAGGCTGTTTGGCAAATCCGGGCCGGTCGTTGCGGCTCATTCGGCGCCGGTCGCCACCGGGCGTTCCGGATCCTGCGTCCAGTCGGTCATCGAGCCGTCATAGAGCGCGACTTCCTCGCGCCCGAGCAGCTCCGACAGCACGAACCAGTTGAGCGCGGCGGTGTGGCCGGTGTTGCAGTAGGCGATCGCCGGGCCCTTGGGGATACCGCCGAAGAGCGCAGCCAGCTCGTCCTGCGATCTCAGCCGCCCGGTCGCGGCGTCGAAGGCCTGCGTGTAGTCGCGCGAGACGGCGCCGGGGATACGGCCGGCGCGAGCCGCCTCCGGCGCCTTCTCGCGGCCTTCGAAATAGCTGGTCGAGCGGGCGTCGACGAGCGTCGCCAGCTTGCTGCGCGAGGCCACCAGCGTGGCGTCGGCCGTGCTGCGCAGGCGCTGCTGCATCACGACCGGGTAGGGCGGGGCGGTGCGCTCGGCCGAGGGTCCGGTCTCGACGGGGCGCGCCGGATCGGCCGTCCAGGCGCGGAAGCCGCCGTCGAGGATGGCCTGCTGGCCATGGCCGATCGTCTTCAGCGTCCAGTAGATGCGGGCGGCGGCGGCGGCATCGGTGGCGCTGACGCCGGCGGGGATGATGATCACATCGTCATGCGGCGTGATGCCGAGCCGGCCGACGAGCGCGGCGAGGTGATCGCGCGGTGGCAGAAGGCCGGGTGCCTGGCCGATTTTGGCGCGCCAGCCATCGGCGACATAATCGGTATGGACGGCGCCGGGGATATGGCCGGCCTCATAGGCGGCCTTGCCGCCGCCATCGATCGATGAGCGGATGTCGAGCACGACGAGCCGGGGATCGCCCAGCCGCGCCAGCAGATCCTCGGGGGCGATCAGCCCGGCCAATGCGGTTTCGCTCATGCGATGGCCTCTCCGAGTTCGTCCAGGATCTCGATCGCATAGGTGACATTCGCGGTCGCACCGAGCATGATTGAAGCCGAACAGTATTTTTCCTTCGACAATGTGACGGCCCGCTCGGCCTTGGCGCGCGACAGGCCGCGGCCGCTGATGCGATAGGCGAGGTGGATCTGGGTGAAGACCTTGGGGTCCTCCGTGGCGCGCTGCGCCTCGACGTCGACCTCGCAGCCGGTGATCGGTTCGCGGCCCTTCTTGAGGATCTGCACGACGTCGAAGCCGGTGCAGCCGGCCAGGCCGATCAGCAGCATTTCCATCGGCCGGATGCCGAGGTTGCGGCCGCCATATTCAGGTGCGCCATCCATGACGATGGCGTGGCCGCTGCCGGACTCGCCCATGAAGGCCATGCCTTCGACCCAACGCGCGCGCGCCTTCATGATTCGTCCCCCAGCCTCGTTCTTTTAGACTCTGGCATAGCCGTCCGGACAGAATGAGGCGAGACGGCGGTGTGTATGGCGGGCGCCTCAGGCGCGGCGTCTCTCGGCCGAGACGGCGGCTTCGGAGAGCGCCTCGCCCAGGGCCCGCCCGAGCATCACCAGCACCGGGCCGCCCTTCGGGAGTTCCGCGAGCCGTTCCGGCAGGGTCGCGATGGTCGCCCGGACGCGCGCCTCGTCGGGCCGTGTCGCCGACTGGACGGCGATGGCCGGCGTGGCGGGGTCGAGGCCCGCCGCGATGGCGCGGTCGCGGAAGCCCGCGAGCGTGGCGCGCGCCATGTAGATCACCGTCGTCGCCCGGGGATCGGCCATGGCCTGCCAGTCGAGATCCTCCGGCGCAGGCGCCGGGCATGGTCGCGATGGGTGAGCGAGACGCCGAGCGCCGCCGCTGCGCCCTGCGCGGCCGAGATGCCCGGTACGATGGTCACCGGTAGGCCCGCGGCCTGACAGGCCTCGATCTCCTCGCCGGCGCGGCCGAAGATTCCGGGGTCGCCGCCCTTCAGCCGCACGACATGCTTGCCCTGGCCGGCGAGCGAGACGATCAGCGCGTTGATGTCGCTCTGCTTGACCGAGGGACCGTAGCCGGTCTTGCCGACCATCATGCGCTTGGCCTCGCGCCGCGCCAGTTCGAGCACGCCGGGCGAGACGAGATCGTCATAGAGGATGATGTCGGCGCTCTGCAGGGCGCGGATCGCCTTCAGCGTCAGGAGTTCCGGGTCGCCGGGGCCGGCGCCGACCAGCGAGACCCGGCCGCGGCCGGGCGCCGCCTCGATGCGTTCCAGCGCGGCGAAGAGTTCGGCCCGGTCGCCATCCGCGGGCAAGCGGCCGGATTCACCCATCGCCCTGTCGGTGAACAGCTCCCAGAAGGCGCGGCGGATGGCGAAGGGCAGTTCGCGCGCCTGCACGGCCGGGCGCCAGTCCTTGGCGGCCTGGGCCCAGGCCTTCAGCGTCTCCGGCAGCAGGGTTTCGATGCGGGTGCGGATCGCCTGGCCGAAGACCGGGGCGGCGCCGTCGGTCGAGATCGCCACGATCAGCGGCGAGCGGTTGACCAGCGTGCCAAAGGAGAAATCGCAGAAATCGGGCTTGTCGACGATGTTGACGGGCGCGCCGGCGAGGCGGGCCGCCGCGACGAAGGCCTCGATCTCATTGGCGTCCTCGATGTCGCCGATCGCCAGCGCCGCGCCGGCGAGATCACCCGCCTCCCAGGGGCGGGCATGGACCACGACCCGGCCTGCGGGCGGGGCTGCGGCAAGGGCTGTGAAAGGGGCGGCGCCCTCGGCT
>NCCO01000032.1:19723-22163 GCA_002279705.1 Allobosea sp. 12-68-7 | reverse complement strand
GTGCAGTCGATGAACAGGTCGGCTTCCAGCACCCGTCCGCCTTCGAGAGTAACCCCGGTGACGAACCCGTCGTCCGCCCGCTGAAAAACGTCGACGATCTTGCCCTCGATGCGCTCAACGCCGCGGCCTTCGCAGACCTTGCGGAGATATTTGGCATAGAGTCCGGCGTCGAAATGATAGGCGCTGAACAGGCTGTTCTTCGGCGAGCGTGGATCGGGATCCCGATCGCCCACCTTGCCGGCGTCGGCGGCGCGTGAGCAGACGGAATAGTCGCTCAGGTCACCGGCGAGGCCCCGAGCCTTCAGCGCGAACCAGGTCTGCTGGAACTCGGCCAGCGTCGGTCCCCGGCCGAACGTGCCGAACGGATGGACATAGCGGTTGCCGATATGTCCCCAGTCCTTGAAGACGATGGCGACCTTCAGCGTGGCCTTGGTCTCGCGCATGAACTCGGCCTCATCGAGACCGATCATGGCGTTGAAGTCGCGAATGGGCGGAACAGTCGCCTCGCCCACGCCGACGATGCCGATGTCGTCGGATTCGACGAGCGAGACCTTGGCGTGTGGGCCCAGGGTGCGTTGCAAGGCGGCGGCGGCCATCCAGCCGGCGGTTCCGCCTCCCACGATCAGGATGGTGCGAACAGGTTCGGTCAAGCGAGTCTCCGGGCCGCCCTCTACGGCCAAGGCCAGAATAGGGGTCGGCCGCCGCGGCTCAAGCCGAAATGGGGTCGGTGGGGTGATGAGTTCAGCGGTCATCGGATCGCACGGCGCGCCGCTTCAGTCGACGCCGGCCGTTGCACACCCGGCCGGACAGCCTTCCGGCCTCCGTCACACGAATTCATCGGCCACGAGACCATCGGCGCTAGGCAGTCGGCGGTCCCATGGCTAGCCTGATCCGGGGCGATTGCGGAGCGTGTCGCGCGCATCAGGGGGCGGCCACCATGCATGTCGGCATGAACACGACCGAGATATTCCTGATCGCCATGCTGATCATCTTCACCGTACCCTATGTGGTGTGGCGGGTGTTCCGTACGGAATACTATGCACCGCTGGTCGTTGTGCAGATCATCGCCGGGATCCTGCTGGGTCCGGGCGTGCTGGGCGCGGCGTTTCCGAACTACTACGCCTTCGTCTTCAACCCCCAGGTCATCGGAGCGCTGAACGGCATCGCCTGGTGGGCCGTAATGATCTTCGTCTGGGTCGCCGGGATCGAGCTGGACTTGAAGCAGGCCTGGCAAAAGCGGGCCGAGACCGGCGTTACGGCGGGACTTGCGCTGGCCATGCCGCTGGCGTTTGGCAGCCTGGCGGCGATGGTCATGCTGAATTTCGACGGCTGGATCGGCGCCGAAGGTACGCGTTGGCAGGTGGTGCTCGGCATCGGCATGGCCTGCGCGGTGACGGCTCTGCCCATTCTCGTCCTGTTCCTGGAGAAACTGGCCATCCTGCGCCAGCCGCTGGGCCAGCGGATTCTGCGCTACGCCAGCCTCGACGACCTGGCGATCTGGGGCTTGCTGGCCCTGATCCTGCTGGACTGGGACCGCATCGGCAGGCAGGGAGGCTTCCTCGTCGCCTTCACCCTTGCCGCCTTCGCGATCCGCGCCCTGATGCGGCGCCTGCCCGAACGGGATCGCTGGTACGTCGGCCTGATCTGGCTGGCCGCCTGCGGCTTCGCGGCCGACTGGGCCGGTCTGCACTTTATGGTCGGCGCCTTCCTGTCAGGGGCGGTGCTCGATTCTGATTGGTTCGACCGCACACAGATGGACCGCTTCCGGGACCACATGCTGCTGGCGACCATGCCGGTCTTCTTTCTGTCGACCGGGCTGCGCACCCAGTGGGACGCCGGCGGTGCCATGGTGTTCGGGGCGGCGGCACTGCTGCTGGTCGCCTCGGTTGCCAACATTCTGCTGGACAAGCAGATCATCACCGGCGGAACTTTCACCGCTCTGCTGCTGATGGCGGTCGGTTCGACGATGCTGAGCATCCCGGTCGTCACACCCCGGCTGCGCAGACTCGCCGCCATGGTCGACAAGTCCGGCTAGATGTTTGGTCCTGGGATGTTTCACCTTCGTCAGCCGGTGTTCGATCCCGTGTTCCTGGCAGCGCATCTCGAACATGTGCGTCATGTAGCGGGCGGTGGGGCCGTCGGCGTAGCGGGGCGGGAAGGTGAACTGGATTTCATTGTCGGTCAGGATGGTGTGGATCTTGTGCGGGATCGCCTCGATCACGCGCTCCAGGAAGGCGGACGCCGAGGTTCGCCCCGTCTTCCTGACCAGTTACACGACGGTGAATTTGCTCGCGCGGTCAATGGCGACATAGAGGTAGAGCTTGCCCTCGGCGGTCCGGACCTCGGCGATGTCAATGTGGACGTATCTGATCGGATAGGCCTTGAACCGCTTCCTGGCGGGTTTGTCGCCCTCGTTGTCCGGCAGTCTCGAGATGCCGTG
>NCCO01000032.1:0-19717 GCA_002279705.1 Allobosea sp. 12-68-7 | reverse complement strand
GACGCGCCAGGCAGCGGTGCAGTGAAGACCGCGTCAGGTGCGGGATCGTGGCCTGCAAGGTCTTGTCCTGGGTCGGGCCGCCAGCCAAGCTTGGCGTTTTGGGCGCTGCGAGAACGAGGCGTTTGACCCTGTTCGGTCTCGGTGAGGGTGCTGATTGCGCATTGGGCCGGAACTCCCTAACCAGCCCAGGTCGTAGGACCAGGCCCGCAGTCGGACTACTATCGCCACTGAAAAGCGTGGTCGATGCAACAGGCGATGAAACGTCTTGATGAACTGTGTGCGGGAGTTGGCGAGAGCCTGTCTATGCGCCCGGGCACCCGCTTGTACGTCGTGATCTCGTCACGTCTTGAAGGCTGGCGATGACAGCGCCGATGTCTGTCACGGACGGAGATCGGAGTACGCGAACCCAAAGCGGTCTCTTGATGACTTGGTCTGGCCGAGGGACGGCTTTCGCCTCGACCGCCTGAGCCGCAACGCCATCGGGCGGCTTTCTTCCCCTGCGCCGGGGCGCATTCCTCGCGGGTCAAGAAAGCCGCCCGCCCGTCGTCCTTCGCTTGCGCTGCGGTCCTTCGGATGCGGCGGCAATCACCCCCGGCCCTTCGTTCGTCATCGAGGCCGCGATCGGCGCGGTGCTCGAGATACCCACCAAGGAGACTTCCAATGGCCACCATCGGCACCTTCAAGAAGACCGGCAACGACTACACCGGCGAAATCGTCACCCTCAACCTGCAGACCAAGAATGTGCGCATCGTCCCCGACGACAGCCGCGCCAGCGACAAGGCCCCTTCACACCGGGTCATGGTCGGCCGCGCCGAGATCGGCGCCGCCTGGAGCAAGACCTCCAACGAAGGCCGGGACTACCTGGGCTTGAAGCTCGACGATCCCAGCTTCACCGCACCGATCTACGCCAATCTCTTCGCCGACGAGGAAGGCGGGTCCTACAGCTTGATCTGGTCGCGGCCTGAAAAGCGCGGCGACTGACGCTGACTGGCGGTCCGCCCCCTGCCGGGGAGCGGGCCGTTTCTTTCTTCAGACGAGCTGGCCGTCAGGGTTTGGCCGGCCGACGAAGCAAATCTGCGAGCTCGATTTCGAGAACCTGTGCCAGACGATCCGCTACGTCGATGCTCGCGGCATAGACGCTCCGCTCGAGCGCGCTGACATAGGTGCGGTCGATGCCGGCGCGATAGGCGAGCTCTTCCTGCGACAGCCCCTTGGCCTTGCGACGAGCCCGCAGATTCCGACCAAAGACCTCGCGAATCTCCATCGTTCGGAGAGCAAGGCGTTGTCGAGTATTTCACCACGGAGTATTCTCTACATGACGTTGCGCGACTAGAATTCGGAGCGTAGCCGTATGCCACCGGTATCAATCCATCGAACAATGACAGAGATCCGTTTCAGAGACCGCGCCCCTGACGCGCCCGAAATTACCGACTACGACCGGGCGGTGGCTCCGACCTACCTTCGCCTGCTGGATGCCGCTGGCGATGGAGCGGACTGGCGCGAGGTCGTCTCCATGCTGTTCGGTCGGGACGCTTCTATCGATCCAGAAGGGGCCTTGGAGGCCTACGAAACACACCTGGCCCGAGCGCGCTGGATCGCTGCACAGGGCTACAGAGAGATGGTTTGGGGCAAACCCTGAAAGCCGATTTTGCGATTCGTCCGTCCACAGAGGGTCGCATCATCCCGAAATCGTCGCCCCTCATAGGCGCTTGCCGTCAGAGCCTCCGAGCCAATGTTGGGCCGTCACAAGCTCGTCATGATAGAAACTCCAACCTTGGACACAATCGTCGGTCACACGCGGCAGCGATCCAGAAGGCTGTTGTGGAGTTCCCGATGCCGAACAAGCGAGACTGGCTTGATCCAGCCCCCTATCAACTTGCCGAGACCCTGACGGCCCCTGATCTCGCCTGGGAGTTCCTCCGGCGAGATCCAGACTACCAGAAGACCTTCGAGGCCAGCCGGCAAACCTCGCCCGCCGCCGCCGATGCCGCCGCGGGACAATGGGGGTTGCGATTTCGCGCTGAACCCCCGTCTGGCCTCCCCTGAAGCCAAGGTCGTCTGGCTCCTAAGCGTCGATCCCCGCGTCGTTCAACTGCTGGCGGACACCACAGAGTCTGCTTCCATGACGCTAGGCAATCCGGAAGCGCGGCTGGACCGGATCGCCGACGACGGTCGGCACCTGCTCCTTGGCGACGATCACTATGGTGCCGCCGCCGTCATTCAGGCCGGGACAGACGCCACCGATCCCCTGATGGCGACGATGCCGCTCGACCGCGATCTCCCCTTGCGGGTCGATGCGTTGCTCAGGCTGTGGCGGATTGTGACCGGCCAGCCGCCCGGAAAGCATCAACCCGAGCTCACGCCTGCGCGAAGTCGTCGCCTGTCCCAGGCCTTGCGCGCCGTCGATGCGAGGGGCGCCGGTGCGTCCCGGCGCGAGATCGCCCAAGCCGTGTTCGGATCAAACGCCGTTCCCGACGGCGTGGCCTTCGACGACCACCACCTCAAGAGCCGAACAGGCCGGCTGATCCGTGACGGGTTCGCCATGATCGCGGGCGGATATCGCAAGCTCCTCAAACCCTGAACCGGACGACGTGCGACGGACGTCCCGACAACCCGTCCGGGTCGAAAACGACCCACCCGTTCTGCGACCCGCCCAGGGCCGGTGGCCCTACGCCACGCTCCCTTTCGAACGACGACGGGCCGATCGGACCGCCGTCTAACCCCGAAAGGTTCGACCATGTCCGCAATCGCCGCCAACGCCCTGCCACCCCGCTATCTGCGCACACCGGAAGCCGCCCGCTTCCTCGGCCTGTCAGGCCGGACACTGGAGAAGCACCGCACCTATGGTACCGGGCCGCGCTACTCCAAGATCGGAGGCCGCGTCGTCTATCGGCTCGACGATCTCCAGTCCTGGGTCGATCGGGGCGCCAAGTCCTCGACCTCCGACGACACGGGCGACACCGTCCTGCCGGCCAAGCGGCACGCCGCCGTGTCGCCGGCCTATGCCGACCAGGCTCGGCGTTGATCGCCCAGGTCGGTATCTGCCATGTCCGCCCGTCGACACGGCTCCGCCGAGCGCGACCAGTTGGAACTGTTCCGGGCCCTGCCCGGCGATCTCGCACCGCGAGACGCCCAGGACCTGATGGCCTATCCGTTCTTTTCCCTGGCCAAGTCCAAACGGCTCGCGCCGATCGACTTCAAGGCCGGATCCATCGCGATCCGGGTCGAGGCTGGGGCTGAACACGGCATGGCGACGATCTGGGACGCCGACGTCCTGATCTGGGCGGCCAGCCAGTTGGTCGAGGCCCGCGACCACGGGCTGCGCACCTCGCGCCTGATGGCGGCCACCCCCTATGAGATCCTCCGCTTCGTCGGGCGGGGCACCTCGGTGCGGGACTATGAGCGGCTCAAGGCCGGTCTGGACCGGCTCCAGGCCACCAGCGTCGCCACCAGTATCCGCCAACCCAGCGAACGCCGTCGGCATCGCTTTTCGTGGATCAACGAGTGGAAGGAGACGGCGGACAGCGCGGGGCGGCCGCTTGGACTGGAACTGATCGTCCCCGACTGGTTCTATGCCGGCGTCCTGGACGATGCGCTCGTCCTCACCATCGACCGGGAGTATTTCTCCCTCACTGGCGGGCTGGAGCGTTGGCTCTACCGCCTGGTCAGAAAACACGGCGGTCGTCAGTCCGGCGGGTGGAGTTTTGACTTCGTGCATCTGCACGCCAAGTCCGGGTCGCTCAGCCCGCTGAAACATTTCGCCTACGACCTGCGCGACATCGTCCGCCGCCAGGCCTTGCCGGGCTACCGCCTCGTCATCGAGCGGTCCTTCGGCCTGGACCGGCTCTCTTTCTCTCCCCACCTCACCGACCCCTTCGAACGCGCCATGCCGCGTCGGTTGCGTCTCGTCGAACCGGGAGGTGGCCAATGACGCAGGCTGTGGATCGCCTCGTGCTATCGAGGACCAGGACTATCGTGCCATCAGGGACCGGATTCTCGTGCTATCGGGGACCAGAATCGTCCGAAACCCCAACCCTGTCAGAGACTTGTCGGCCCTCTAACGTCTCTAACCAAGAATCCTATGGATTCTTACTAACGCGAGCCGCGGGTTTTGCACGGCGCGGAGCCGTCCTTCTCCACCACCGAGGCGCGCCATGATCGTGGCGCTGCTGAACCAGAAGGGCGGTGTCGGAAAGACGACACTGGCTCTTCACCTCGCCGGCGTCTGGGCTGGCCGGGGCAGGCGGGTGCTGGTGGTCGATGCGGACCCGCAAGGATCAGCGCTCGACTGGTCCGAACAGCGCGGGCGCGAAGGGCTGGCGCACCTGTTCGGCGTCGTGGGCCTCGCCCGCGACATGCTCCATCGCGAGTTGCCCGAGGTCGCGCGAGGCTACGATCACGTCGTCATCGACGGGCCACCCCGTGTGGCCGGGATCGCCCGTTCGGCCCTGCTGGCCGCCGACCTCGTGATTATTCCGGCCCAGCCCTCGCCGTTCGACGGCTGGGCCTCGGCCGAGATGCTCCGGCTGCTGGATGAGGCGCGCATCTTCCGGCCTGAACTCCGCGCCCGGATGCTGCTCAACCGTTGCCCCGCGCGCACCGTCATCGCCCGCGAGACGGCTGAGGCGCTTGAAGGCCACGATCCACCGGTCCTCGTCGGCCGGGTCGGCCAGCGCGTCGACTTCGCCGATGCCGCACGCACGGGAAGACTGGTCTCCGAGATCGACGGCGGTGTCCTGGCCGCACGCGAAGTCGCGGCGCTGGTCGATGAAGTCGACGGACTGGCGCCATGAGCGGGGACCGCAAATCCGCCTTTGCCCGGCGACCCGGAGCTGACCCGGACACCTGGGTCCGTGCCGCCGACAAGCCGGCGCCGACGCCCGCCGAGGCGTACACGGCACGGCTCACCATCGACGTCACTCCGGTGATGCGCGGCCGATTGAAGATTGTAGCCTTCCGGCGCGGCTTGACCGTCGCAGACCTGCTCCGGGGTCTGCTTGACCGTGAGTTTCCCGACGAGGGCGACGCACCATGATCGTCCGCCCCACCGCCGACACCCGCGTCGAACTCCTCCACATCAAGGGCAAGGTCGAACGCTGGATCCGGTTCGGCCGCGTGGTCGAGGAGGAGGTCCTCGATCGCCGCAAACGCGCCCTCTGGTTTGCAGCGGACAGCCTGTTCGCCTTCGTCCGCTGGGCCACCAACGACTATGGCACGGCGGTCTCGAGGATCGACATCCTGCGGGCCGCCGGACCCGGCGAGCCTCTGACGATCGTGCCCGGCGTCAGCCCAAAGGCTCTGGCGCAGTTCGGCGCGTGTCGCGGGCTCGGCCGTCTCTGCGCCTGCGTCGAGCGAGGGCCGCAGCAGGGGCTCCGCCGCGGGCAGGCGGGCCTGCGTGACGGTGGTGTAGGCCGGCTCCTGCCGGGGCAGGGTGGCGGCAGGGGCCGAACGACGGCTCTGGCCGGCATCGACCGGCAGCGCGATGTCGCTGCGGCGGCCGGAGCGGGTGACGATCTCCGTCAGCTCGTTCAGGGCCTTGATCTGCTCGGCGACGACGCGGCGCATGGCCGAGGTCGATTCCTGCGTCTCGCGCGGCAGGTCGAGCACGCCGCGCTTCAGCTCGGCGCGCGTCTCCTCCAGCTCGCGCTGGATCTCGGCGGAGACACCGCGCATGTCCTGCGCCGCGACCTGGAACCGCTGGGTCACCTTGGCGAGCTCGCCGCCGACCTCGCTGGTGACCTGCTCATAGGCCTGGCGCAGCGCCTGGGCGGTGCGGTCGCGCTCCTTGCCGGTCGCGGTCCGGATCAGCTCGAACTGCTGGGCGATGGCGCTGGTCGTCGTCTCGGCCGAGTCGTTGAGGACCGCACCGATCTGGCGGGCGCGGCCTTCGGCCGTGCTGAGCGATTCGTCCATGAGCGCCGCGAAGGAGCGCGTGATCGATTCGACATCGTCCGTCCGCGCCGCGATCAACCCATGCAGTTCTTCCAGCGACTGCTTGCGATCGGCCAGCGCCTTGCCGACGCGGGCCTCGACCTGCTCCAGGCGGCCCGTGACCGAATGCAGGGCGGCGGCGCTCGTCTGGGTGACCTCGCCGAGCGCATGCCCCTTGTCGTCGAGCTGGCCGATCAGCACGGCCGTCTCGCGCAGCGTGCCCTCGGAGAACGCCTTCAGTTCCCCGATCTGGGTCGCGATCTGCTGCGAGGCCTTGCCGGTCTCGTCCATCACGGTGGCGATCACGCTCTGCAGGTCGCCGACGCGGGCCGACAGCCCACCCTCGACGGCCGCGAGGTTCTTGTTCGCGCCGTTGACGATCTGCTGCATCAGCTTGTTGGCCTCGCCGAGGCGCCCGAGCATGCCGCCGAGCTCGCCACGGAGCTGCTCGTTGGTGGCGACCAGCGCTTCGACGGACTGACGGGTGCCGGTCTCGAGCGTGTCGCGGAGCGCGCTCGACGACGTGTCCAGCGCCGTGGTGATGGCCGTGCCCCGCTCACGCAGGCCCTCGATGATCGAGGAGCCGCGGGTCTCGATGGCGCGCACGACCGTCTCGCCGATATTGGCGACCTCGTTGGCGATCGACTCGCCGCGCTGCCCGAGAGCCGCGACCATGCCGCCGCCCTTGTCGTCGAACAGCTCGCGCAGTTCCTCGGCGCGGGCGCCGAGCGCCGTCGAGATCGCGTCGGACTTGGCCTGCAGCGTCTCGGCGATCTGTTGGCCACGCGTGTCGAGCGTCCCCGAGACGGTGTCGAGGCGGTTGACGACGCGCTCCTCGAAGCGCGCGACGCTGCGGTCCAGCGTATCGGCGATCTGAAGCGCGCGCCCGCCGAGCGTGGCGTTGATCGTATCGGCCTTCTCGCTGAGCGTGCGGGTGAGCGACTCGCTCTTCGAGGTGACGACCTCGCCGATCTCGTCCGCCTTGGCGGCAAGCGCGCGGGTGACCTCGCGGCCGCCCTCCGCCAGGACGCGGGCGATGTCGACGGTGCGCTCGACCAGCGCCTCGTTCAGCGCCGTCGCACGCGAGCCGAGATTGCCGTCGATGCGCGCGATGAGGCCGTCGAGCGACGCGGCGATCTCGGCGCTCTTGGCGCCCGAACGCTCCTCGAACAGCTTGATCTGGCTTTCCATCGCGTCGGTCGCTTCGCGGGTCCGGTCGGCGAGGATCGCGGCCGCCTCGGCGGCGCGCGTTCCGACCCGGTCGGCCAGGGCCATGCCGTCCTGCCCGATCAGCTTCTCGACGCCTTCGATGCCGCTGGTGACGGCGAGCGTCAGCGCGCGCGTATCGTCGGAGAGGCGGCCCGTGAGCTCGCCGCCCTTGTTGACGATGACGTCCTCGAAAGCCGCCAGCCTGTCGCCGAGTGCGGCCTCGACCTGCCGGCCCTCGGTCTCGAAGAGCCTGGCGAAAGCGCTCAGGCGCGCGCCCATCGCGGTCTCGATTTCGCGGCCCTGCTCGTCGAACAGGCGGGTCAGCGCGTCGTGGCGGCCGGCCAGGGCCTCGGTCAGCGCCTGGGCACGGCTCTCGACCGAGCGCAGCATCGATTCCGCATTGGCGGACAGAGCCTCGTTGACGCGGCCGCCCTGCTGGGTCAGCGCCAGCACGATCTCCCTGCCGGTTCCGGCCAGCAGCGTGCGGGACTCCTCGGCATGGACGGTGAAGGTCTCGCGCAGCCCGCGCGTCGCCTCGGTGACGCGATCGGCGACGTCGCGACCATCGACATTGATGGTTGCGGTGAGGGCGCGGGTGGCATCGCTCAGGCGGCGCGCCAGCTCCTCGCTCTGCTCGCCGAGCAGCGTATGGACCTCGTGGCCCGCATTGACGAGATCGCGCAGCAGGCTCTCGCGCTGGTCGCCCAGCAGCGTGCCGACCTGCTCGCCCGTCTCCGTCAGGCGCAGCAGGAAGCCGCTCTGCTGCTGCTCGAGCGCGCCCTGCGCGGTCTCGGCGGCGTCCGTCAGGCGGGCGGCGAGCGCCGCGCCGCGGTCGTCGAGCCGCTGGTCGAGGCTGTCGCCGGTTTCCGCCAGACGCGTGATCAGGGCGCTGCTGCGCTCCGCCAGCACGGTGTGGACCGAGCGGCCGACATCGGCGACGCGCGTCACCAGTGCCTGGCTCTCGTTGCTGAGCAGATCCTTCACCTCGAGGCCGGCCTGCGACAGCTTCACCGTCAGGGCGGCGGCCTGCTCGTCGAGCAGTGCGCCGACGCGCGTGCCGGTCTCGGAGAGGCTGGCCGCCAGCGCATCGCTCTGCAGCCCGATCAGGCCGTTCATCTGCTCGCCAGCCTCGCCGAGGCGCAGGACGAGGGCTTCGCTCTGGTTGTCCAGGAGCTTGGCGACCTCGGCGCCAGCCCCCGATACGCGCGACGTCAGGGAGTCGCTCTGGCCCGCCAGCAGGCTGGCGACATTGGTGCCCGTGCCGGAGACGCGCGCAACGAGCGTGTCGCTCTGCTCTTCCAGGAGCTTGGCGACGTTTGCGCCGGTGCTCGACACCTGGGACACGAGATTCTCGGCCTGCTGGCCGAGCATCGACTGCACCGTTTCGCCGGTGTCCGACAGCCGCGTCACGAGCTGGCCGCCGCGCTCGTCGATCACGCTCTGCAGGCCGTCGGTCACCGAGGCGACGCGCGTCGCCAGTTCCTCGCCGCGACGTGCGACCGTGTCGCCGAGCGACTGGCCGGCCTCGTCGACACGCAGGATGATGGCGTCGCTGCGCTCGCGCAGGATGTCGTCGACCGTGCGGGCCGTGTCGTTCAGTCGCGTGACCAGGCTTTCGCTCTGCGAGCCGATCAGCGTGTTGACGCTCTCGCCGACCTCGAGGAGGCGCGAGGCGATGAGCTCGTTCTGGCGCGTCAGCAGGCCGTTCACGCCGCGGCCGACCTCGGCAAGGCGGGTCGTGACGCTGTCGCCTTCCGCGGCAAGCGAAGCCCGCAGGCTCTCGCCGGTCTCGGCCAGCCGCGTCCGCAGCGCCTCGCTCTGGTCGTCAATCAGCGCGACCATGCTGCGGCTGCTCGTTTCGAAGCGCTCGGCCGCCTCGGTCCCGCGGGCGGCGATGTCATGCGCCAGTGTTTCGCCGGTCGCGCGCAGGGTCTGGTTCACGGTGTCGACGCGGGCGGTCAGCGTGTCCACCACCTGCGAGCCGGTCTCGCTGATGGCGCGGGTGACGTCGCGCGCTCCCGTGGCGAGGCCCTCGGCGAGGGCGGCGCCGGTGCGCTCCAGCGAGGAGGCGATGTCGCGCGCGCGGCCGTCCAGCAGGTTGGACAGGCTGTCGCTGGCGCCGGACAATCTTTCGCTGACCTCGCCGGAGGTGACCTGCAGGCGTTCCACCAGCTCGCTGCCGCGGCCGCTGATCTCGTCGATCATGCGTTCGCCGGCGCGTCCCAGCGCCAGCGTGATCTGGTCGCCCTTCTCGCCGAGCGAGCCGGCGACCCGGTCGCCGACCTGGGCGACGGCCTCGGCGATGGTCCGGCTGGCGTTGTCGAGGTCCTTCGACAGGTTTTCATGGGCGCCGCTGATCGCGAACTTGACGCGCTCGGCATTGCCGACGACCGCCTCACGCTGCGTCACCAGCTCGTCGATCAGCGCCCGCAGGCGGATTTCGTTGTCGGCATAGGCGCGCTCGAGCGTGGCGATCTCGCCGCGCACGATCGTCTCCAGCTCGCCGGCACGGGCGACGGCCCGCTCGATGCCATCCCCCATCGCCGCGACCTCGCGGCGGATGGTCTGGCTCAGCGAGAGCACGGCGTCGGCCCCCACCACCTCGGGCTCGGCCAGCCGCAAGGCGACCTCGGTCATCGCCCGCGAAACCAGGCGCATTTCCTGCGTGCGGCGATAGAGCGCCGCCAGCACGAAGAAGAACACGACCGGCGCGCCGATCGCCAGCGCCAGCAGCGTCCACTCGCCGACACCGAAGGCCGCGAGACGGTCCGGCACGCCACCCTCGGTGGCGCCGAGTCGGCTGTTGAGAACGAAGGCGGCGCCACCGAGCCAGGTCAGCGTGGCGAGCGCCGCGAACCAGTAGGGCTTGGCCGAAGGCCGGACCGAAAAAGCCTGGACCAGAGAGGTGGAATCGCGCCGGTCGTCATTGGCGACCCGGCTGGTGTCGGGAGCGATCGCGGGCCGGGGCTGCGGCGCGGCGGCGGCGGCCGGTTGCGGCGCGGGCTGCTCGATGCGCGGCAGGTCGAGCTTCAGGTCGTTCTCGGTGGTGGCGGGAAGCTTCGGCTCGGCGGCCGCTTCGCTCTCGGAGCCCGCCTTCGGCTGGTCGAGCCGGAGAGCCTCCTCGATCGCGGACATCGCGGCTTCCGTCGGATCCTGAAGCTTCTTTTGCCGGGTCATGCTGTGCCGCCTCGCCACGCTACTCGATGAGCGCCCGATCGCGTTTCTCGACCTGACAGGGACCGCCTCTGGTCCAGCCGGGGGGAGAAACACTGCGCCCATCATTTACCAATTGGAAGGGTAGTTGACGCTCATAGCGTTGGGAACCCGTTTGCGGTGCCGATTCACAAACGTCGTTAACGCCTCGTTCACCATGACGGCGCTTTCTGACGCTTGTCCCGACCGTCGCCGCGAGCCGGCAGAACCGCCATTTTCGAGCCTTTGATGCCCCAGACAGCCATCGACCTCGCCCATCTCGCCCGCCAGACCGGCGGCGACCACGATCTCGAGCGCGAGCTTCTCGCCCTCTTCGCCCAGCAATGCGTCCATCATCTGCGCACGATCCACCAGGCCGAGGATTCGCGCGCCCGGATGGACGCGGCCCATACTCTCAAGGGGGCGGCCCGGGCCGTCGGAGCCTGGCAGGTCGCCGAGGCGGCGGACGCCATCGAGCAGCGGATCGCCGAGGCGGACGCACGACGCACCGAGGCGGCCATGGACACGCTCGCACTGGCCGCGGCCGAGGCGCGTGCGGTCATCGGTCGCTTCGACAGCGCAGCCTGAGCGCTGCGCGGGCCCGTACCGATCCGCCGCAGGGACCGATCGCGCAAAGGGCGTTCCCCGCAGGTTGGAAATGCTCTAAGGCGAGCGCGTCCCCTCGCAAGCTGGAGTTCGAGATGCCGCAGGTCACCTTCATCGACGCGCACGGAGAGAGCCGGACGGTCGAGGGCGAAGCCGGGGCCACGGTGATGGAGGTCGCCATCCGCAACGGCGTGCCGGGCATCGAGGCCGAGTGCGGTGGCGCCTGCGCCTGCGCGACCTGCCATGTCTATGTCGACGAGGCCTGGACGGCGAAGACCGGCCGTCCCGAGCCGATGGAGGAGGACATGCTCGACTTCGCCTTCGAGGTGAAGCCGACCTCGCGCCTCTCCTGCCAGATCAAGCTGCGCGACGACCTCGACGGCCTCGTCGTCCGCACCCCGTCGCGCCAGGGCTGACGGCGGGCGCGTGGACCGGCCGTCCTATTCGGCCGCAGCGGGCAGGGCGGGCGACATCACCGTCTCCGCCCCCGGCGCCGGATGCCGCGGCACCAGGAACGCCAGGCCCAGCGAGATGATCGCCACGCCGGAGCCGATGTAGAACACGATCGCCGGGTCGCGCAGCCAGATCAGGCCGAAGGTCACCGGCAGGAACACCGCTGCGATGTGATTGATGGTGAAGGCCACCGCCGAGGTCGGCGCGATGTCGGCCGGGTCGGCGATCTTCTGGAAATAGGTGCGTTGCGCCAGGGTGAGCGTGAAGAACACCCCGTCGACGATGAAGAGCGCACCTGCGACGAAGACGCCCCAGCCGGCGAAATGGCCGTGGCTGGCCAGCGCATAGCCCACGAAGACCACGACCAGAGAGACGTTTTCGAGTTGGATCGTGGCGCGCTCGCCGACACGGCCGACGAGATGCCCCAAGGCAGGGCCCATGAAGGTGTTGATGCCATAGGTCGCGAGCAGCAGCATCGCGGTCGCCGAGACGTCGTAGCCGAAGCGCTCGACCAGCAGGAAGCGACCGAAGGCCATGAAGATCTGCCGCCGTGCGCCCGACATGAAGGTCAGCGCGTAGTACAGCCAGTAGCGCTTGCGCAGCACGAAGCCCTTGTTCTGCGGAACGGTGCCCTCGAACCGCGGAAACAGCAGCCAGGCCAGCAGCGCCAGGACCACGACCAGCCCGCCGGCGACGAGAAAAACCACGACATAGCCCGGCTGGAACACCCGCCAAACCACAGCGATCGACCCGAACGCCAGAAGCTGTGCCGTCGCCGAGGCGCCGGCGATGCGGCCGAGCAGGCGCGGCGCTTCCTGTTTCGGCAGTAGCTGGAGTTGCAGCGACTGCTGCGCCGTCTCGTAATAGTGGAAGCCGATCGACATGATCGTCGTGGTCAGCAGCAGGCCGCCCAATGTGGGGTGGTAGCCGGTCACCGCGACGCCGATGCCGAGCGTCACCAGGCTGACATAGGCCAGCATCTGCTCGCGCATGAACCAGAACAGAATGATGGCGGTGAAGGCGAGGAAACCCGGAATCTCGCGGACGGACTGCAGGATGCCGATATCGGCGCCGGAGAAGCCGGCCGCCTCCTTGGCGAAGTTGTTCAGCAGCGCGCTCCAGCTGGCGAAGCCGAGCCAGTTGATGAAGGCCAGCGTCATCAGGAAGACGGTGGGCGACGTCAGGAGGGTGGCGGGGCCGGTCGGCCGGGAGGCGGTGTCGGACATCGCAGGGCCCGTTCGGGGAGTGCGGAGGAGATCACCGCGGCAGCGCCGGGCCGAGGCCGGCAGGGTCTCTTCTAGAATGGCGGCACGGCGTTGGATAGCGCGGCCCGGCGCATGGCGCGCCCGCACGCCCTGGGGGACGGACGGACCGGCCGGTCATTTGCGCTGGATCATGGCGCGGGCCGACCCAACTCCTAGATTGGCCTGAACAGCGGTGAGGAGAGCGAAATGTACAAGTCGATTCTGGTTCCCGTCGACATCGCCGAGCCGGAGATGGCCGAGCCCGCGATCGCGGCTGCGACCTCCTTCGCCAAGGCTTCGGGCGGCGCCGTCAGGCTGGTCTATGTCCGTTCGCTCGTGCCGGTCACCTATATGGAATTCGTGCCGGCGGGGTTCGATGCCGAGCAGCAGGAGGATGCCGAGGCGAAGCTCGCCGCCATCGCCGCCAAGATCGATCTGCCCGAGGCCCAGGTTTCCGCCAAGGTGCTGATCGGCTCGGTGCATGGCGAGGTTCTGGCGGAGGCCGATGCGAGCGGAGCCGATCTCGTCGTGATCGGCTCGCACGAACCCGGCATTCTCGCCTATGTCATCGGCTCCAACGCCTCGTCGATCGTGCGACGGGCCAAATGCTCGGTGCTGGTCGTCCGCTGAGCGGCGTCAGGCGCGCCGGCCGGGCACGAGGTCGTCTGGCACCTCGCCGAGCGCAAGCTCGCGCGGCTTGTTCAGCGTCACCATGGGCATGACCTGCCAATAGGAGGCCGCGGCCAGCAGCAAGCCGAGCAGGGCGGTCGAATAGGCGCCCTGCAGCAGCGCGCGGCCGGTGAAGAAGGCGAGCATTAGCAGGGACAGCGCGCTGACCGTCGCCAGCGCGCCCCAGAGCAGCGACGGCTTGCCGGCGACGAAGCGCGCGCGGGGATTGGCCTGCGCGATCGCGGCTGCCAGCGCGCTGACGAAGGCGTGGTAGCCGGTGTCGTCGCGGTCCATGTCGGTCAGCGAGCGCCAGGACAGATTGCCGAAGGTGATGGTCTTGCCGTCGGAGAGGCGCAGCTGCGTCTTGAAGCCCTTCGAGCTGAGATTGCTCGGCGCATAGACGAACCGGACCTGTTCGACCGCCGACAACCTCACGCGGTCGACCTTGCGGGTCGAGTCGACGACCAGCGTGTCGCCCTCCAGCCGGTAGGCGATCTCGAAGCCGACGGGTCTCGCCCGTTGGCGCCAGGACGGGGCAGGGGTGTCGTCGTCGGGGATCGGCTGCATGGCGCGAGCCATAGCCGCTCAAACCGCGCTTGTCGCGGCCTCGCCGCCTCGAGGGGTCAGCTTTTCGTCGCGTCCAGCTTTTCCGACAGCCATATCTTGATCAGTGACTGATAGGGGACGTCGCGCTTGTTGGCGGCGATCTTGATGCTGTCCAACAGCGCATTGGGCAGCCGGATCGAGATCGAGGTCGAGGATGGTTTCAGATTGGGGAACCGAACGGGGGACGCTTCCGTCCAGTCGACATAGTCCGTGGAGTCGTGCGTTTCCCAGAAGCTCCGTTCCTCCGCCTCGCTTTGGAACGTCGGGATCCTCTTAAGCGGCTTGGGCATAATGCCTGCGCTCCTTTCGGTTCATGTCACGCGCCGAAATCACGCGGATGAGGCTTCTGTCTCTCCGCAATGTGAAAACCACATAGAGATGACGCCCCTCATCGGTTCGGCCCAGCGCCCGGAGCCGGTGTTCTGAAACGCTGTGTTCCCGATCCTCTGCCAGCAGCAGCGGCTGGTTCATGAAGACCTGCTCCGCCTGACTGACGTGACGCTTGTCGACGCTCTTGCGCTCGTTTCCCTGATCCCAATCGAAGCCGATGACGAGCTTGAGATCGATCACGATTGTATATTCTGACATATACACATCAACCGTGGCTGGCGTGACCTGGCCACCCCTCGGGGACGCCTCAGCGCGCCAGCACCTTCATCGCCCCGTCGAGCCCGTCCAGCGTCAGCGGGAACATCCGCCCGCCCATTAGCGAGCCGATCTGCCGGATCGACTGGGTGTAGCTCCACAGATGCTGCTGCACGGGATTGAGCCAGACCGATTTCGGGAAGCGCCCGGTGATCCGCTCCATCCAGACCGCCCCGGCCTCCTCGTTCCAGTGCTCGACCGAACCGCCGGGCATCGCGATCTCGTAGGGGCTCATCGAGGCGTCGCCGACGAAGACGACGCGGTAATCGGCCGGATAGGTCCGCAGCAGTTCCAGCGTCGGAATCGTCTGGTCGTGGCGGCGCCGGTTCTCGCGCCAGACCCGCTCATAAGGGCAGTTGTGGAAGTAGAAATGCTCGAAATGCTTGAACTCGGCCCGCGCCGCCGAGAACAGCTCCTCGGCCAGCTCGATGTGCCAGTCCATCGAACCGCCGACATCCAGGAAGAGCAGGACCTTCACGGCATTGCGCCGCTCGGGGCGCAGCTTCACGTCGAGATAGCCATGCCGGGCCGTCTCGCTGATCGTCGAATCGAGATCGAGTTCCTCGGCCGCACCCGTGCGGGCGAACTTGCGTAAGCGGCGCAGCGCGATGCGCAGGTTGCGCACGCCGAGCTCGCGCGTGTCGTCGAAATCCTTGAACTCGCGCTTGTCCCAGACCTTCACCGCCCGGAAATTGCGGTTGCCGTCCTGCCCGATGCGGACGCCCTCGGGATTGTAGCCATAGGCGCCGTAGGGCGAGGTGCCGGCGGTGCCGATCCATTTCGAGCCGCCCTGGTGGCGGCCCTTCTGCTCTTCGAGGCGCTGCTTCAGCGTCTCGAAGAGCTTGTCCCAGCCGAGCGCCTCGATCTGCGCCTTCTCGGCGTCGGTGAGGTATTTCTCGGCGAGCTTGCGCAGCCACTCGTCGGGGATGGCCTGCTCCTCGACCGCCTGGCCCAGCGTCTCCAGGCCCTTGAAGACCTGTCCGAAGACCTGATCGAAGCGGTCGAGATGACGCTCGTCCTTCACCAGGCAGCAGCGGGCGAGGTGATAGAAATCCTCGACCCGGTGCTCGGCCAGATCGGCCTCCACGCCCTCGAGCAGCGCGAGATACTCGCGCAGCGTGACGGGGACCTTGGCGGCCCGCAGATCGGTGAAGAGTCGCAGGAACATCGCGCTACTCTGGCGCGCCCCGCGCCGGGGTCAAGCCGGACCCGACCGTGGCTCCGGCCGGCGAGCGGCGCGGAACGACGGCAGGGCAGGGGCGATCACGCCACGGCGTCGGCGAGATCCTTGGTGACCTTGAACTTCACCACGGTCTTGGCCGGGACCTTGATGGTGGCGCCGGTCGAGGGGTTGCGGGCTTCGCGAGCCTCGCGCTTGGCGGCTGAAAACTTGCCGACGCCACCCAGCGTGATGTCGTCGCCCGCCTTCAGGGTCTTGGCGACGACGGTGCCGAGCGAGGCCAGGATGGCGGAGACGTCTGTCTTCGGCTTGCCGGTCTCGTCGGCGATGGCGGCGATCAGTTCATTCTTGGTCATGAAATTCTCCATGGGGAGCGTTGTGGGGCATCACGCGACCCGAAGGGTCGTCCGGCCCGTCCGAAAACGCAGCGCGAAGGCCGCAGGCCGCACGATGCGGCTGCGGCAGGTGCCACGACCACCGTCGAAAGGCGATGCCCGCGCCGCCAGATACGCACAGAAATCGCGTTCGTTCCGCGCATTGTGGCGGCGGCGCAACCAAAGGACGTCTCGATCCCGCGCGATTGACAAGGTTGCGCCTGTTATTTCAAGTTTGAAATAATCGAGGGTCTGGGGAAGCGGCATGAAGGTCATCATCGTCGGAGGAGGCATCGGCGGCCTGACGCTCGCGCTGATGCTGCAGGCGCGCGGGATCGGCGCTGTCGTCTACGAGCAGGCCAGCGAGATCCGCGAAGTCGGCGTCGGGATCAACACCCTCCCGCATGCCATTCGCGAACTGGCCGATCTCGGCCTGCTGCCGGCGCTCGACGCCGTCGCGATCCGCACCCGCGAACTCGTCTACATGAACCGCTTCGGCCAGACGGTCTGGCGCGAGCCGCGCGGCCTGCATGCGGGCTCTCCGACGCCGCAGTTCTCGATCCATCGCGGCCGCCTCCAGGCCGTGATCCGCGACGCCGTCGTGGCGCGGCTGGGCGAGGGCGCGATCCGGACCGGCCGACGTCTGCAGGGCTTCATCCAGGACGAGGGCGGCGTCACCGCCCATTTCACCGATTCCCGCAAGGGCGAGATGGGCGAGACCGCACGCGGCGATATCCTCGTCGCGGCCGACGGCATCCACTCGATGGTGCGCGCCCATTACTTCCCCGAGCAGGGGCCGCCCCGCTGGAACGGTGTCCAGATGTGGCGCGGCGCCTGCGACTGGCCGGTCTTCCTCGATGGGGAAAGCATGATCGTCGCCGGCGGCATGGCCGGCAAGCTGGTGCTCTACCCGATCGCCCAGGGCAAGACGGCCCAGACCCGGCTGACCAACTGGGTCGTCAACATCCGCACCGGCGATCCCGCCAAGCCGCCGCCGAAGGAGGCGTGGTCGAAGCCCGGGCGGCTCGAGGACGTGCTCCCCTTCGCGCGCCGCTTCACCGTGCCAGGCGTCGACATTCTCGGGCTGATCCAGGCGAGCCCCGGTTTCTGGGACTACCCGATGTGCGACCGGGACCCGTTGCCGCGCTGGACCCATGGCCGCGTCACGTTGCTCGGCGATGCCGCCCATCCGATGTATCCGGTCGGCTCGAACGGGGCCTCCCAGGCGATTCTCGACGCACGCTGCCTGGCTGATGGGCTGGTCCGTTCGGAGCACCCGCGCCACGCGCTCGCCGCCTATGAGGCGCAGCGCCTGCCGGCGACGGCGGACATTGTGGCGCTGAACCGCAAGGGCGGGCCCGAGCGTGTCATCGACGCGGTCGAGCAGCTCGCGCCCAACGGCTTCGACGATGTCGAGCGCGTCCTGAGCTATGCCAAGCGCGAGGCGATCGTGAAGTCCTATGCCGGCAAGGCCGGGTTCTCACAGGAGCAGCTCGCCCGGCGGAGCTGAGCGGCTCAGCCGGCTTCGGTCAGTTGCCGGATGCGGCTCTTCAGCCGGGCATTGTCCTGTTCGCAGTGCTTCAGGCGTCGCGCCATCTCGAGCGGCACGATCTCGCCGCTGGACGGGGCCTCGAAGGCGACGCCGACGCGCTCGCCGTCGCGCCAGCGGATCCGCGCGACATAGGAGCGCTGATGGCGCGCGATGTCGAGATCGAAGGCGATCGGCAGCGCGATCGAGTCGGAGATCACCAGCAGGGCTCCGTCGTCTGAAACATTGCGGACGACACAGTCGAGTGTGCAGTTCTTTTGGTTGAAACTGACGCGACCTCCCAGCAGGGATCGGAGACGTTGTTTCTTTCGTCGCTCAACAATCATAGTATTGATTTCCCTAACGTCATATCGATTACTGCGATAAACAGTAACAGCGATCAGGGAATGGAGCCGGCTTAACCTCGGGTTAACCTTAACGGCCCGGCTGCGCGCGGGCTGGGGCCCGCCGCGCCCGACGCGGCGGCAATCCCAGGCTCGGCTGTCAGCCGGCTTCGGTCAGTTGCTGGATGCGGCTCTTCATGCGGGCATTGTCCCGCTCCGCCATGCGCAGGCGCATGGCGACGTCGGCTTCTGCTGAGCCTGCGATCTCCGGAGCCGCCTCGGCCTCGAAGGACACACCGATGCGCGTGCCCGTCCGCCAGCGGACATGGGCCCGGTAGCAGCAGTGGCGCTGGGCGATCTCAAGTTCGAAATCGGCCGGCAGGAGCACCGTGTCCGGCACCACGATGAGGGCGCCCCCGTCCGAGATGTTGCGAACGACGCAATCCAGGGTCGCACGCTTCTGGTTGTAGCGCGCTCGCGCGCCCAGAAGAGAGCGCAACCGTGGTGTCTGGCGCCGCTCCGTGGTCATGGCTCGATCCCGGCCGTCTTCATCGGGCGGCCCCATGCCACCTCGAGGGCACCATGCCAGAGTCCGCGCTGCCCCGCAGCCGCCGGCTCGTTCAATGTTTAACGATCAGTCGCCCGGATGCGCGAAAGACGGCGGGCTCAGCCCGGATCGCCGCGGCCGGCCCGGCGGGCACGGGCTTCCGCCAGCGAGATGACCTCGCTCGGCCGGGTCTCATCGGGCGTCAGGAAGGCGACCCCGACGTCGTCGCCGCGCCGCCAGCATTGGCGGACGCGACGGCTGTCACCGGCCGGGATGTCGAGTTCGAAGGTGTCCGGAAGCTCGATCCAGTCCGCCATCCGCACCATCGCGCCGGTCTGCGAGCGATTGCGCACGGTGCAGGCCAGCACCGACTGCTCGCCGTTGAACACGAGCCGAGCCGGCTGGTGGAGGCGGCTGCGCGTCTGGAGGCGGCGATCGGCGATCATCGGCAGGCTCCCGCAAAGGGCCTCCGAAGGACCGGAGGCGTGCTGCCGGCGATCCGGCTTCTGCTCCTTCATGTTGTGAAGCCCCCAGAACAGGTCGTAGAGTTTCTTCGTCGGCGATACCCAGAACAGCACCTTCGCGGTCTGATCCGACTTGTTGAAGATGCCGTGGGGGACGCCCATGCCGAGCCGGATCAGGTCGCCCGCGGTGGCCTGGGCCTCGGCGCCGCCCAGCATAAAATCGAGCTTGCCTTCCAGCATGTAGAGATATTCATCCTGGTCCGGATGGATATGCGGCGGCACGAAGGTGCCGGGCGGGAAGGTGGCGTGCCAGGAGAAGGACTCCTCGCTCAGCGACTTCGGCACATAGGTCTGGCCGAGGATGTTCCAGGAGATCGAATCGAGCCCCTCATTGGCCCGGGTCACGCCGGCGGTCAGTGGCTTCATCATAGGTGGTTCTCCTTGGTCAAAACCGGCGTCATTGCGAGCGCAGCGAAGCAATCCAGGGTTTCGTCGAGCGTGGCCGCTTGTGGATTGCTTCGCTGCGCTCGCAATGACGCCAATCCCTCATCTCAGAAATGCAGGAAGCGGTCCTTGACCGCGCTGTCGCTGCGCAGATCCTCGCTGGAGCCGCGCCAGACGACGCGGCCCTTCTCCAGCACGACATGGCGGTCGGTGATCTTGGCCAGCGCATCGACATTCTTGTCGATCACCAGGATCGACTCGCCCTCGGCCTTGAGCGCGGC
>NCCO01000235.1 GCA_002279705.1 Allobosea sp. 12-68-7 | reverse complement strand
AGATGCGAGAACAGCTTGAGCTCGGTGACGAGCCTGACGCCGGCGTCGTAGCCGCCCTTCAGCCCGAAGGTGAAGACCGCGCCGGCGCCCTTGGGCGAATAATGCTTGGCGAGGTCGTGATATGTGTCGCCGGGCAGGCCGGGATAGCTGACCCACTCCACGGCCGGATGCTTCGAGAGATGCGTCGCGACCGCGAGCGCGCTCTCGCAATGGCGCTGCATGCGCAGCGGCAGCGTCTCGATACCCGTCAGGATCATGAAGGCGTTGAAGGGCGAAAGCGCCGGGCCCATGTCGCGCAGGCCGAGCACGCGGCAGGCGATGGCGAAGGCGAAATTGCCGAAGGTCTCGCCGAGCACCATGCCGTTGTACTCCGGCCGCGGCTTGGAGAGCATCGGGTAGCGGTCGTCGCCGACCCAGTTGAACGAGCCGCCATCGACGATAATGCCGCCGATCGAGTTGCCGTGGCCGCCGAGGAACTTGGTCAGCGAATGCACGACGATGTCGGCGCCGTGCTCGAAGGGGCGGATCAGGTAGGGCGTCGCCATGGTGTTGTCGACGATCAGCGGGATGTTGTGCTTGCGGGCGATCTTCGAGATGCCGGCGATGTCGACGATCACACCGCCCGGATTGGCGATGGATTCGATGAAAATCGCCTTGGTCTTCGGCGTCACGGCGGCGGCAAACGCCTCCAGATCGTCGGAATCGGCCCAGATCACGTTCCAGCCGAAGTTCTTGTAGGAGTGGTTGAACTGGTTGATCGAGCCGCCATAGAGCTTCTTGGCGGCGACGAACTCGTCGCCGGGCTGCATCAGCGCATGGAAGCAGAGGAACTCGGCCGCATGGCCCGAGGCGACCGCGAGCGCCGCCGTGCCGCCCTCCAGCGCCGCGACGCGCTCCTCGAGCACCGCATTGGTCGGGTTTCCCATGCGGGTGTAGATGTTGCCGAAGGCCTGCAGCCCGAACAGCGAGGCGGCATGGTCGACATCGTCGAAGACGAAGGAGGTCGTCTGGTAGATCGGCGTGGCGCGCGCGCCGGTGGCCGCATCGGGCGCGGCGCCGGCATGGATGGCGAGGGTGTGGAAACCCGGTGCGCGGTCGGTCATCGTCTACTCCCTGCGATCTTCTGAATGCGAGACATTGCGTTCGTTTTATCGAACGCTCGGAGAGGCGTCAAATCGGCAGGGCGGTGAAGGGGCGTCCCGATAGGCACGGAGTGGACGCAATGACCTGGCTCCGCACCTCCCGTCATTGCGAGCGCAGCGAAGCGATCCAGGAGGACGTAGCGATCTGCGGCCCTGGATTGCTTCGCTGCGGTCGCAATGACGGTGGAAGGCCTGCATGGGCCGTTCACGTCCCCGGGCGGTGGATCGTCAGCTTCTGGAAGCCCTTGCCGGCGAGCACAGGCTTCTTCGAGGAGAGGATGCGGGAGTTGATGCCCTGCCAGCCGATCTCGCCCGAGAGCCGGCCATATTCGATCTTGGGGCAGCGGTTCATGATCACGGTGAGGCCCTTCGCCTCGGCACGCGCCGCCGCCTCGTCATTGCGCACCGAGAGCTGCATCCAGATCACCTTCGGCAGCGGCTCGAGCGCCAGCGCCTCGTCGGTGAGTGGCCCGGCGGCCTCCGAGTTGCGGAAGATCTCGACCATGTCGATCGGGCCTGGCACATCCTTCAGCGACGCGTAGACGGTCTTGCCGAGCAGGGTCTGGCCGGCGAGACCGGGATTGACGGGGATGACGTCATAGCCGCGGTCGAGCAGGTATTTCGTCACGATCCAGGAGGGCCGCGCCTCACTGGCCGAGGCGCCGACCAGCGCGATGCGCTTGGTGTCCTTGAGGATCTGGCGAATCTGGGCGTCGGGATAGGCGTCGTGGGACATGGAGAAGGCTCTGATCCGGCAAGGAGAGGCGCGGGGAACCCCTCTCCTTACAGGAGAGGGGTTCCCCGCGCCTACCCCTCCCACACGGGCGCGCGCTTCTCGACGAAGGCGCCGATGCCCTCTTCAGCATCGCGCGCGAGCATGTTCTCGACCATCACGGCCGAGGCGTGGTCATAGGCCGCCGCCAGCCCCATCTCGCGCTGCTCGTAGAAGGCGCGCTTGCCGATGCGGATGGTTGCGGTGGATTTCGAGGCGATCACGCCCGCCAGACGCTTCGCCTCCGCCAGCGCGCCGCCCGCCGCCACCACGCGATTGACCAGCCCCATCCGGGCGGCCTCGTCGGCGGGCACCATCTCGCCCAGCAGCAGCATCTCCATGGCGTGCTTGGCGGAGAGGTTGCGCGTCAGCGCGACCATCGGCGTCGAGCAGAACAGGCCGATATGGACGCCCGGCGTGCAGAAGCGCGCGGCATCGCCGGCCACCGCGAGGTCGCAGCTCGCGACGAGCTGGCAGCCGGCGGCCGTCGCCATGCCCTCGACCGCCGCGATCACCGGCTGGGGCAGGGCGGTGATCTGCTGCATCACGCCCGCACAGCGCCCGAGGATCTCGGTGAAATAGGCCCGGCCGCGATCGGGATCAGTGCGGTGCGCGCTCATCTCCTTGAGGTCGTGGCCGGCGCAGAAGACCGGGCCTTCGGCTGCCAGCACCACCGCCTTGACGCTCCGGTCGGCGGCAATGGCGGTGAAGCTCTCGGCCAGCGCGGCCAGCATCGCCTCGCTCAGCGGGTTGCGCGATTGCGGGCGGTTCAGCGTGAGGACGGCGACGCCCTCGCTGTCCTCGCGCCGCAGTGCGGGCGCGGCTTCCGGGCGGGCATGGGCGTTCATGGCGGTGACCTCGGCGTTTCCTTACGCGTCTGCCTGTGCGTTTTGCCGTATTGTCCGCCGCGCGCCCCCATGCTGCAAGGGGTATCGCCTCACCGCAGCCTGAGCCGGACCGCCCGAGATGACCCTGCGCGACACCACGCCCCGCATGACCGCCGCGCAGCTCGAAGCCTTTCTCGACGCGGTCTTTCCGCAGCTTCATGTGGGCGGGCGGACCTATTTCGTCGAGGAGGTCGGGCCGATGACCGCCCGCATGCGCTGCGACTATCACGAGAAGCATCTGCGGCCGGGCGGCACGATCTCCGGCCCGACCATGATGGCGCTGGCCGATCTCGCACTTTATGCCGCGATCCTCGGCCAGATCGGCCCGGTCGCGCTCGCCGTCACCACCAGCCTGTCCTTCAACTTCCTGCGCAAGCCGGCCCCGGCCGCGCTGATCGGGCAGGCCAGGCTGCTCAAGCTCGGCAAGCGGCTCGCGGTCGGCGAGGTCTCGCTCTACTCGCAAGGCGAGAGCGAGATGGTCGCCCATGCGACGGGGACCTATTCGATTCCTGCGGAG
Organism: Allobosea sp. 12-68-7; assembly: GCA_002279705.1. Taxonomy (GTDB): domain Bacteria; phylum Pseudomonadota; class Alphaproteobacteria; order Rhizobiales; family Beijerinckiaceae; genus Allobosea. The sequence goes on along the minus strand of NCCO01000235.1, from coordinate 1,053 downwards.
CGCTGAGGCGGACGCGTCGTCATTCTCGGGCTTGACCCGAGAATCTCTGGCCTGAGATGCTCGGGTCAAGCCCGCGCATGACGGCACAGAGATACGGTATCTAGGTACCGTTTTCGGCATTTAGCTGAAAACAATGCGCTTTTCGGGATCGCGAGCATCGAGTGGTGCTTGACACCCGCGCTCCCTCCCCCTATCCACCGCCCCACACCGCCGCCGGTCCTCCGGCGGCTTGTCCTTTTTTCAACGCTCCGAAGGGTGCCCGCGATGAAGACCATCTCGCTCAAGCCCGCCGATGTCGAAAAGAAGTGGGTTGTGATCGACGCCTCCGGGCTCGTCGTGGGTCGTCTCGCCGCGGTTGTGGCGTTGCGTCTGCGCGGCAAGCACAAGCCGGCGTACACCCCCCATGTCGACTGCGGCGACAACATCATCGTCATCAACGCCGACAAGGTCGTCCTGACCGGCCGCAAGCGCGACCAGAAGGTCTATTACCACCATACCGGCTATGCCGGCGGCATCAAGGAACGCTCCGCCAAGTTCATCCTCGAGGGGCGCTTCCCGGAGCGCATCGTCGAGAAGGCCGTCGAGCGCATGCTGCCCCGCGGCCCGCTCTTCCGCCAGATCCTCGGCAATTTGCGCGTCTACAAGGGCGCCGAGCACCCCCATGCGGCCCAGTCGCCGGAGGCGCTCGACGTCGCCGCGCTCAACAGCAAGAATGCGAGGGTCTGATCATGGCTGAAGTTCTCCAGTCTCTCGCCGATCTCGGTGGCGTCAAGGCCACGCAGGCCGAGGCCGCTCCCGTCCACGTCAAGAAGGTCGATGCCCAGGGCCGCGCCTATGCCACCGGCAAGCGCAAGAACGCCATCGCCCGCGTCTGGATCAAGCCCGGCACCGGCAAGATCACGGTCAACACCCGTGACCAGGTGGTCTACTTCGCGCGCCCCGTGCTGCGCATGGTGCTCCAGCAGCCGCTGCAGCTCGTCGATCGCCTGACCCAGTATGACGTCGTCGTCACGGTCAAGGGCGGCGGCCTCTCCGGCCAGGCCGGCGCGGTGC
>NCCO01000031.1:25266-51097 GCA_002279705.1 Allobosea sp. 12-68-7 | reverse complement strand
GGGAAGGAGAGAACGTTGGTCGCCTTGTCGAAGCCGCGCCAGTCTCGGTTGACGATGCGGATGCGGCGATCATCCGTCAGCAGCAGGCTGAGTTCGGCGCCCGCAGCCGGCTGGACGGGCGCGACTGCCAGCGCGGCCTCGATAGCCTGCAACGCGTGCGCGCGCAGCGCGGCGAGGTCTCCGAGCGCGCGCCATTGCCGCGATTGTGCCCTCAGGGCCATCACCGGGCTGGCGGGCGATGTCGCGGGTCGCGGCGCCGAACGCCGCCCGCGAGGTCGGTCGTTCATCGCGGGCGCTCCCGCGAGAGCGTGCGCTTCAGGCCCTCGGTATCGCTCTCGATCGGCGCCTCGGGCAGGGGCGCGCGCATCCGCTCCTCGCGTTCCTCGCGCTCGCGCCGGGCCGCGCTCTCATAGGCCATGACGATACGGCGCACGAGGTCGTGGCGGACGACATCGCCCTCCTCGAACTTCGCATAGCCGACGCCCTCGACGCCCGAGAGCAGCTTCACCGCCTCGATCAGGCCCGAGCGCTGGCCCGGCGGCAGGTCGATCTGCGTCGGGTCGCCGGTGATGATCATCCGCGAGCCCTCGCCGAGACGGGTCAGGAACATCTTCATCTGCACCGAGGTCGCGTTCTGCGCCTCGTCGAGCAGAACGACCGCATTGGTCAGGGTCCGCCCGCGCATGAAGGCGAGCGGCGCGATTTCGATCATGCCGGTCTGCAGGGCGCGCTCGACATGGCGCGCCTCCATGAAGTCGTTCAGCGCATCGTAGATCGGCCGCAGATAGGGGTCGACCTTCTCGCGCATGTCGCCGGGCAGGAAGCCGAGCCGCTCGCCGGCCTCCACGGCCGGCCGCGACAGCACCATCCGCTCGACCACGCCTTGCTCGATCAGCGAGACCGCGTGGCCGACGGCGAGCCAGGTCTTGCCGGTGCCGGCCGGGCCTTCCGCGAGGACGAGCTCGTTGCGCTTGAGCTGGCGCAGATAGGCGTCCTGCGCCGCGTTGCGCGCCCGGACGGGACCGCGCTTGCGCGTCACGATGGCGTCGAAGGACGCCTTGCCGGTATCGGCCGCCGGAAACAGCGAGCGCTGGATGTTGCTTTCCTCGATGGCGCCGTCGACCTCGCCCAGCGTCACCGAAGCCCCCGCTTTCGCCCGCGTATAGAGTGTCTTCAGCACGCGCCCGGCCTGTTCGGCCGTCTCGCGCGGACCCTTGATCGTCGCATGGTTGCCGTTGGGACTGATGACGACGCCGAGGCGGCGCTCGAGATGCGCCAGGTTCTGGTCGTAATGTCCGAAGACGAGGCTCGCCAGCCGGTTGTCGTCGAAGGACAGCAGCACCTCGGTCGTCGGCAGACCGTCCCGCGTCAGACTGTCCATGCGCGTCGGCGCCAGCTCGCGCCGCGGGCCCCGTTCCGGTCTCGTCGAGTCAGCCTGTGCCAAAAGCGTCGTCTCCCTGGCGCCTGTTCCGGCCGGACAGGAGCGTGAGGCCGGGTCGTTGAGCAGATGAATCGTCCCTATCAGCCGATGCGACGTTGGCAGTCTGATGACAGGGGAGCGCCGAGACGGCCGTCGATGCGGGACAGGGGGGCTGAAGGGCCGTCACGCGGCCATGTCCTTGGACGGGCGCGGCAGCCCGGGCGACGCCGGCTCCCCGGCCTTGCGGCCGAAGAGCGAGTTGGAGCCCGCCCGCTCGATCACCACCTGCACCCGGTCGCCGATCTGATTCGTCTCCGTCTCGATCTGGACAGCCTGAAGGTAGGGCGACTTTCCCGCAAGCTGGCCGGGGTGACGTCCCGCCCGTTCCAGCAGGATTTCGACCGTGCGGCCCACCATCGCGTGGTTGAAGGCCTGGCGGTGATGTTCGATCCGCTCCTGCAGCCGGTACAGCCGCTCGCCCATCAGCGCGGCCGGCACCTGTTCGCGCAGATCGGCGGCCGGCGTGCCCGGACGGGGCGAGTACTTGAAGGAATAGCTCGACGCGAAGCCGATCTCGTCGACCAGCGCGATCGTCGCCTCGAAATCGGCGTCCGTTTCCCCCGGGAAGCCGACGATGAAGTCGGAGGAGAGGGCGATGTCGGGCCGCGCCTCGCGGATCCGGGTGACCAGCCGCCGGTAGTCTTCGGCCGTATGCCTGCGGTTCATCGCCGCCAGGATGCGGTCGGAGCCGGCCTGCACCGGCAGATGCAGGAACGGCATCACCTGCGGCAGGTCCCGGTGCGCGGCGATGAGATCGTCGTCCATGTCGCGGGGATGGCTCGTCGTGTAGCGGATCCGGGCGATTCCCGGCACCTCCGCGACGCGATGCATCAGTCGCGCCAGTCCCCAGATCTGCCCGCCGGGACCCTCGCCGTGATAGGCGTTGACGTTCTGGCCGATCAGCGTGACGTCCTGCACGCCCGAGGCCGCCAGCCGCTCGATCTCGGCCATGACCTGCGCGACCGGCCGCGAGAACTCCGCGCCGCGGGTATAGGGCACGACGCAGAAGGCGCAGAACTTGTCGCAGCCTTCCTGCACCGTGACGAAGGCCGAGATGCCGCGCCGGCGGATCGCCTGAGGCCGCGGAGCCGGCAGATGGCCGAACTTGTCGTCGATCGGCAGGTCGGTGTCGACGACGCGCTTCGCGCGCGCCTGTTCCAGCAGTTCGGGCAGGCGGTGATAGGCCTGCGGGCCGACGACGAGATCCACCGCCGGCTGACGCCGCTGGATCTCGGCCCCCTCGGCCTGGGCGACGCAGCCCGCCACGACGATGCGCGTGTCCTGGCCTTCCGCGTTCTGCGCGGTCTTGAGGTCGCGCAGCTTGCCGAGCTCGGTATAGACCTTCTGCACCGCCCGGTCGCGGATATGACAAGTGTTCAGCAGGATCAGGTCCGCGCCTTCCGGCGTTGCCGTTTCCTCGAAGCCCTGTTCGCCCAGGATGTCGGCCATGCGCTGGCCGTCATAGACGTTCATCTGGCAGCCGAAGGACTTGATGTGGACTTTCTTCATCGCGCCGGGTCTGGTCTCCAAACCGTTTCCTTACTCCGGATCGGGCCGCGAGGAAACGGCCTCCCGCCCGATCCTTGCCATCCGGTGAGGGGCCGGCCCGGCAAGGGGCCGCTCACGGCACGGTCCGGCCGCTGACGGTCTCCTGCCGGGCCTTGCGGATCGCGGCCTCCGCGCGCCGCGTCGCCTCCTTGCGGGAGGTTTCGCGGCCCATCGCGATGGGTTCGCCCCAGACCAGCTCGACATCGATCGCGCCGGCGCGCAGCACCGTCTTCAGATGCGGCGCGAGCTCGGTGTCGCCATACCAGGCGAGCGCCGCGCGCTCGACCCGGCCGCCCGCCATGCCGTGGAAGCCCGTATAGCTGATCGTCAGCGGGTAGACGGCGATGTCCGCCGCTGGCTCCGCCCCGCCCTTGCCGAGCGCCTCATGCGCCGCCCCCAGCAGGGAGGAGCGCATCGGCAGGATGCGCGTTCCGTCGCCGGTCGTCCCTTCGGCGAAGAGCACGACGGCCTCTCCCGCCGAGAGCCGTTCGCCCATCTGCGCTGCGACATCGGCCGTGGCCGCCCGTCGCGAGCGGTCGATGAAGACGGTGCGCTGCAGCTGCGCCAGGAAGCCGATCACCGGCCAGGCCGCGACCTCGCTCTTGGCGACGAAGCAGACCGGGCGCTCGGCCCCGAGCACGGCGATGTCGGCCGCGGATCCGGCGTCACCCGCACCCCGAGGCAGCGGCAGGTCAGCCGGTGGAACAGCCGCGGGATCGCGGCGCCGCGCGACGGGGCGACGCGCATCACCAGCATCTGCACCGGCATCAGGGCGACCATGCCCATGGCCAGGGCGGTCAGACGCAGGACCGCGCCGGGTGCGAGTCCCTTCATGCCAGGACCGTTCCGCTCATGCCAGGTCGAGCCGCATGGCGACCGCGGTCGCGCGGCTGCCGTCGGATTTGGGATAGTAGCCCTTGCGGCGCCCGACCTCGCGGAAACCGAGATGGCGGTAGAGCCGCTCGGCAGCGACATTGCCGTCCTCGACCTCGAGGAAGACCTGGGTCACGCCGTGGCCCGCCAGGCGCGACAGATGGGCACTGAGGAGACTGGCGCCGAGCCGGTGGCCGCGCTGGGCCGGCGCCACCACGATCGAGAGGATCTCGGCTTCGTCGGCGGCCTGGCGCGACATCACGAAACCGGCCGGCCGCGCCGCCGATCCCATGAAGACGCCATCCGTCGTCACAGCCGCGTCGGCCATCATCGCCGCGCATTCCCCGGGCTCCCAGCCACGCGCGAAGCCGCCCTGGCCGTGCAGGGTGGCGACGTCCCGGGCATGGCGCGCATCGAGGCGCTCGGTCCGCACCGGGCATGCTTGAGGATGGAGAAGTCGCCGAAGCCAGTCCATGCCGCTTGATGGCACAGTCAGGCCGTCTGGCAAGTCCTGTTGCGTCATCGGCGCGGGCGGGGCTGTCTTGCCGGCTGCGCAAGCGAGGCGCGCCACTACCGGCGCGGCAGCCGGGCGCGGTCCTGCGGCGTCGTCTCGGGAGCCTTGAGATAGAGCGGCCGCGGTGGCGCCGTCTCGGGGTCGGCGATCAGCCCGAGCCGCGCGACCCAGGTGACGTCGGGGGCGCGGGCGTCGTCGAGCACCAGCGCGTCGAGCCCGATCGCCCAGGCCTCGTTGGCGACGGCGAGCGCGGCAGAGCCGACGAGGCTGACCGGCCCCGCCCCGATGGCGCGGGCGGCGTCGCGATAGCTGACCTGGCGCAGCGCGACGATGGGCCTGCCCTCCGAGCTCAGCGCCTGGAACCAGACCTGCCCGTGCTTGGCGTCGAGCGCTGCGGCGATCACGCGGCCCGTCTCGCGGCCGACCAGCGGCGCGGCGCAGGCGGCCAGCGTGGTGACGCCGACTGCGGGGATCTTCGCCGCGAGCGCGATGGCGCGCGCCGCGCTGACGCCCACCCGCAAGCCGGTATAGCTGCCGGGCCCCACCGTCACGGCGACGCGGTCGAGCGAGGAAAACCCGCCTTCGACCGCGTTCATCACGCGCTCGATCAGTGGCATCAGCGCCTCGGCATGGCCGCGCTCCATCGCGACCTGCTCGATCGCGAGCGGCTGGCTTGAGCCGGCCTCCAGAACGCAGGCCGAACAGGCGCCGAGCGCGGTGTCGATCGCGAGAATGCGCATCAGCTTTGGATTCGCCTGGCTGGTGATCTCGAAAAGCGGAACGTCATCCTGGACAAGCGGCGAAGCCGCACAGTCCGGGATCCATCATCGGGCGAGCGTCTGCCCTATGATGGATCCCGGGACTTCGCTTCGCGAAGCCCAGGATGACGGAAAGGGCTCTGATCGACGACGCTCAAATCGCCTCGACCTCGCGCACATCCGGCAGGAAGTGGCGCAGCAGGTTCTGGATGCCGTGCTTCAGTGTCGCGGTCGAGGAGGGGCAGCCCGAGCAGGAGCCCTTCATCGCGAGATAGACCGTGCCGTCCTTGAAGCCGCGGAAGGTGATGTCACCGCCGTCGCCCGCGACGGCCGGCCGGATGCGCGTCTCCAGCAGATCCTTGATCGTCTCGACGGTCTTGGCGTCCTCGGGCGCGAAGAACTCGCCCTCCTCGATCACGTCCGCCTGGGAGCCGCTCGCCAGCACCGGGGCGCCCGACATGAAATGCTCCATGATCGCGCCGAGGATCGCCGGCTTCAGATGCGGCCACTCGCCGCCGGCCTTGGTCACGGTGATGAAATCGGCGCCGAGGAAGACGCCGGACACTCCGGACACGCCGAAGAGTCGCTGCGCCAGGGGCGAGCGCTCGGCCTGTTCCGAGTCGCGCAGCTCCAGCGTGCCGTCTTGCATGACGGTGCGGCCGGGCAAAAATTTCAGGGTGGCGGGGTTCGGCGTGGCTTCGGTCTGGATGAACATGCTGGAGTCTCCGGTCCCGGACGGGTCAAGGCCGCCGTTCCATCGGGCAGATATAGGCGCCCGACGCGAATCATTCCAGCGTGATCCGGCGCGGCCGCGCCGGAGGCCGTCACGCCAGGGCGTCGATTTCCTCGTCCTCGAGATGGCCGGGCACGATCGCGACGGGGATCGGGAAGCTCGCGGCCGACTTGCCCGCCAGCGCGCTGACCAGTGGCCCCGGCCCGTCGCGCCCCGCGCCTGCGGCCAGCACGAGCAGCGAGATGTCCTCGTCCGCCTCGATCAGCTTGACGACCTCGTCCGCCTTGTCGCCGGTGCGCACGACGCGCTCGGGCTCGAGCCCGGCGAAGGTGCGCACCGCCTCGACCGCGACGTCGATCAGCTTTTCCGCCTCGGCCTCGGCCTCGGCCTGCATCACGGCCCCGACGCCGAGCCAGGTCTCGTGTTCGGGCGGTTTCACCACGCCCAGAAGCACCATGGCGGCGCCGATTCGGGCGCAACGCCGCGCCGCGAAGCGGATCGCCTTGGCGCATTCGGCGCTGTCGTCGACCACCGCGAGGAATTTCGGCCGATGGCCCGTCTCGTAGGACCGCCGTCGCTTCACCATCGAACCTGCCCTGCCGCCGCTCCGGGAACGGTCATGGTGGCCTGCGCCGCAACGTCAGCGCAAGCCCGCGCTCGCGATCCCCGCCGCGAGGCTCAGCCGCGCCGCACGAAGCCGATGATGTCCTTGACGTCGCGCATGATCGGCGCGGCGATCGCCTCGGCCCGCTGCGCGCCCTCGCCGAGGATGTCGTCGATATCCCTGACATCGGCGAGCAGGCGACGCATCTCGCCGGCGATCGGCGAGAGCTTGGCCACGGCGAGATCGACCAGCGCGGCCTTGAAGCCGGAGAACTGCCCGCCGCCGAACTGGGCCAGGACCTGCGCCTTGGTCTCGCCGTTCAGTCCGGCATAGATGCCGACGAGGTTCTCGGCCTCGGGCCGGCCCTCCAGCCCCTTCTCCTCGGAGGGAAGTGCGTCGGGGTCGGTCTTCGCCTTGCGGATCTTCTGGGCGATGGTCTCGGCATCGTCCGTCAGGTTGATGCGCGAATTGTCGGAGGCGTCGGACTTCGACATCTTCTTGGTGCCGTCGCGAAGGCTCATCACGCGGGGCGCCGGGCCCTGGATCATCGGCTCGGGCTGCGGGAAGAAGCCGAGCTCGCCGGTGCCGAGCCCGCGTTCCGCGATCTGCGCGCCGAAGTCGTTGTTGAACTTCTGCGCGATGTCGCGGGCGAGCTCGAGGTGCTGCTTCTGGTCCTCGCCGACCGGGACATGCGTTGCCCTGTAGAGCAGGATGTCGGCCGCCATCAGCGCCGGATAGGCATAAAGCCCGATCGAGGCGTTCTCGCGATCCTTGCCGGCCTTCTCCTTGAACTGCGTCATGCGGTTGAGCCAGCCCAGCCGGGCGACGCAGTTGAACACCCAGGCGAGTTCCGCATGTTGCGAGACCTGGCTCTGGTTGAAGATGATGCTGCGCTTGGGATCGACGCCGGCCGCGACATAGGCCGCCGTGACCTCGCGGATCGCCCGCGTCAGGTCCGCGGGGTCCTGCCAGACGGTGATCGCGTGCATGTCGACAACGCAGTAGATGCACTCATGCGTCTCCTGCATCGCGACCCAGTTGGTCAGCGCGCCCAGATAATTGCCGAGATGCAGCGTCGAGGTCGGCTGCATGCCGGAGAAGACGCGCTGGTGAAAGGTCGCCATCGGGGCGCTCCCGCAAGGATGGGGTCGTCTGGAGTGCCGCGTTCTGGCCGAAGCCCGCCCGGGGCGCAAGGGCAAGCCTGGTCGAAGCCGTCAGAGTGGCTTGCCGAGGCGGCCGAGTTCGCGCAGGCGGAAGGCACCGAGCGCCCGTCCCGCCGCGGCATAGACGAGGCCGCCGCCGCCGCACAGGGCGCCCAGCGCGGCGGCGCGCCGCAGCTGCGCCGACTGGGTCGACAGGCTCTCGGCCAGCCAGGGCGTCAGCGCCGCGAGCGCGGCCACCATGAGGAGGCTCGCGGCGAGCACGGCGAGGATCGGCCAGAGCAGGGGCAGGCGCGGCCGCCACAGCCCGTCCCTCGCCAGAAAGCCCCCGAGCACACAGGCCTGCGTGACGAAGGCGAGGCTGGCCGCCACCGCGGCATTGGTCGCGGGGCTGGGCAAGGCTGCGATCTGCCCGGCCAGAATCGCGACGCCGAGCGCCGCCAGCCCGGCATAGAGCGGCAGCCGCGGCGTCTGGCGGGCGAAGTAGACCTGGGCGAAGACCTTGGCGATGACGGCGAAGGGCAGGCCGGCGGCGAAGGCCTGCATCGCATCGGCCGTCCGGATGCGGTCGATTTCGGTGAAGCGACCGCGCTCGAACAGGACGGAAATGATCGGGTCGGCGAGCCAGGTGAGCGCGATCGCGGCTGGAATGGCCAGGGCCAGGCCCAGCACCAGCGCCCGGTCGATCATCTCGCGGCGCCCGGCATCGTCGCCGCTGGTCTCGCGGACCGCGATGGCGGGCAGCAGAACCACGCCCATCGCCACCGCGACGAAGCCGAGCGGCAGCTGGAAGACCCGGTCCGCATAGTAGAGCCAGGACACGGCGCCGGGCTGCACCGAGGCGATCTGCGTCGAAACCAGCAGCACGAGCTGCGATGTCGAGGCCGCCAGCAGGGCGGGGCCGCCGAGCCGCAGCAGCCGCGTCATCGCCGGCGACCAGCGCAGGCGGGGCCGGACCAGCGGCATGTCGCCATACCAAAGAGCGACGGCGACCATCAGGAGGTGCAGTGCACCGCCGACGCTGACCGCAGCCGCGATCAGCGCGGCCCCCTGCGCCGAGGGCATGCCGGTCGTCAGCGCGACGATCAGGGCGGCGATCAGCACGAGGTTGAGCAGCGAAGGCGCCAGCGCGGCGACGAGGAAGCGCCCCTCTGAATTCAGCACCGCGGCGAGCAGCGAAGCGAGCGTCGTGAAGGCGAGGAAGGGCAGCGCGATCCGGGTATAGGCCGTCGCCATCGCCAGCGTCTGGGGCGCGTCGTGGAAGCCGCCCGCGATGGCGAGCACCAGCCAGGGCGCGAGCAGCAGGCCGAGCCCCGTGGCGGCCCCGACGCCGAGCGCCAGCCAGGCGAAGGCCTCGCCGACGAAGCGCCGCGCGGCTTGCGCGCCCTCCGCGGATCGCAGGTCGAGATAAACCGGCACGAAGGGCGCGTTCAGCCCACCCTCGCCCAGCACGCGGCGCATCAGGTTGGGCAGCCGGAAGGCGACGAGAAAGGCGTCCGCCACCGGCCCGGCGCCCAGCATCCGCGCGATCAGCATGTCGCGCGCGAAGCCGAGCAGGCGCGACAAGACCGTCGCCAGCCCGACGACGAGCGAGTTGCGGGCGAGCTTCGCGGGTTCCGCCGGCATCGCCGCCCTTCCCTTCAATGGCCGGTTACAAGATGAACCGGCTCAGATCCGCGTTCTTCGCGAGATCGCCGATGCGCGACTGAACATAAGCCCCGTCGATCGTCACCGTTTCGCCCGAGCGGTCGGGTGCGGTGAAGGAGATGTCGTCGAGGATGCGCTCGATCACGGTCTGCAGCCGGCGCGCACCGATGTTCTCGACGGTGGAGTTCACATCCACCGCGATGCGCGCGATGGCATCGATCGCGTCGGGCGTGAAGTCGACCGTGACCTCTTCCGTCGCCATCAGTGCCACTGTCTGCTTGATCAGGCTGGCCTCGGTCTCGGTCAGGATGCGCCGGAAATCATCGACATCCAGCGGCGACAGCTCGACGCGGATCGGCAGGCGGCCCTGCAGCTCGGGCAGCAGGTCGGATGGGCGCGAGACATGGAAGGCGCCCGACGCGATGAACAGGATATGGTCGCTCTTCACCGCGCCATGCTTGGTCGCCACCGTCGTGCCCTCGATCAGCGGCAGCAGGTCGCGCTGCACGCCCTCGCGCGACACGTCGGCGCCGCCCTTGCCCTCGCGGGCGCAGATCTTGTCGATCTCGTCGAGGAAGACGATGCCGTTGTTCTCGACCTCGCGGATCGCCGCCTGCACGATCGCCTCCTGGTCGATCAGCTTGTCGCTCTCTTCCGTCAGCAGCGGCCCATAGGCGTCCTTCACCAGGATGCGCCGCGGTTTGCCCTTCTGGCCGAAGGCCTTGCCGAACATGTCGGAGAGGTTAATCGCGCCGATCGAGGCGCCGGGCATGCCGGGAACCTCGAACATCGGCGCAGACGAGCCAGAGCCCGCCGCGATCTCGACCTCGATCTCCTTGTCGTCGAGTTCGTTGGCGCGCAGCTTCCGGCGGAAGGAGTCGCGGGTGGCGGGGCTGGCATTGACGCCGACCAGCGCATCGAGCACGCGCTCTTCCGCCGCAACATGCGCCTTGGCCTGGACATCCTTGCGCCGGTTCTCGCGCACCAGTGCGATCGCGATCTCGACGAGGTCGCGCACGATCGACTCGACGTCGCGGCCGACATAGCCGACCTCGGTGAACTTCGTCGCCTCGACCTTGAGGAAGGGCGCATTCGCCAGCTTGGCGAGGCGGCGCGCGATCTCGGTCTTGCCACAGCCGGTCGGCCCGATCATCAGGATGTTCTTCGGGGAAACCTCCTCGCGCAGCGGCCCTTCGAGCTGCTGCCGGCGCCAGCGGTTGCGCAAGGCGATGGCGACCGCGCGCTTGGCGTCGTTCTGGCCGACGATGAAGCGGTCGAGCTCGGAGACGATCTCGCGGGGGGAGAAGGAGGTCATTTGGAAGCAAAATCCTGCTGAAACTGCATGATGAGCACGCCCTCCGTCCGGCCTTCGAGGTGCGGCATGGGCCTGAATCCAGCCTTGCTGTAGGCCGCGACCGCGCGGCCATTGGCCGGGTCCGGGTCGATGATGATGGTCGTGTGGCCTTCCGCCCGCAGCATCGCGACGAAGCAGCGCAACACCGCCGAGCCTAATCCTTGCGAGAGCCGCGCCCCGTCGGCCAGCGCCAGATCAACGCCGACGGCGTCGGCGGGCAGTTCCATCAGCCATGGGTTGTCGTCGGCCCATTCCGGGATCTGGTGCGGGCCGACCTGCCAGACCTGATTGTATCCCGCCGGCTCGCCCGCGAGCGAGAACAGGAAGGGCCGGCAGGTCTTGTCGCGGCCCTCGACCATGTCTTGGACATAGCCGAGTTCGGTTTCGGGCTCGCCCCACCACTCCCGCCAATGCGGCCGCGCCATCCACTCCCCGAGCATCGGCAGGTCGGCGAGCGTCACAGGCGCGAAGGTGATGTCGCCGGGTGCGTTCACGCCGCCTCCAGCGTCTCGATGACGAGGCTGTGATTCGTATAGACGCAGATGTCGCCGGCGATCTTCATCGCCTTGCGCACGATCGCCTCGGGGTCGGGCTCGATGTCGATCAGCGCGCGCGCCGCCGACAATGCGTAATTGCCGCCCGAGCCGATCGCCATCACCGAACCATGCTCGCTGGTCTCCGGCTCGAGAACGTCGCCGGTTCCCGAGATCAGCAGCGAAACCTCCTTGTCGGCGACGAGCAGCATCGCCTCCAGCCGGCGCAGATAGCGGTCGGTGCGCCAGTCCTTGGCCAGCTCGACACAGGCCCTCAGCAATTGGGTGGGATACTGCTCGAGCTTGGTTTCCAGCCGCTCGAACAGCGTGAAGGCGTCGGCGGTCGCGCCGGCGAAGCCCGCGATCACCGCACCCTTGGCGAGGCGGCGCACCTTGCGGGCATTGCCCTTCATGATGGTCTGGCCGAGCGAGACCTGCCCGTCGCCGCCGATCACGACCCGCCCGCTCTTGCGCACCATGAGGATGGTGGTCGCGTGCATCAGGGGGGCGTTGCTGGTCTCTGGCATTGCGATTCGGGCCCGGCCTCGGGTGAACAGGAGCCGCCAACATGTTCAGGCCGAAGCCCGGTATCAAGAGCATGGGGCGATAAGGGTCAACTCGCCATTCCCTCAGCCCTCATCCTGAGGAGCCGCGAAGCGGCGTCTCGAAGGATGATCCAGGCGGCTCAGGCACCATCTGGAGCATCCTTCGAGACGCGCTCGTACCGAGCGCTCCTCAGGATGAGGGCTGAGCTGGAGGTCTGCCGTCGCAGCAGTAATTCACGCCGCCCGCTTCAGCCCCACCCGCCCCCAGATCGCGCTCAGCGCCGCGACCAGATGGTCGATATCGGCGTCGGAATGCAGCGGCGAGGGGGTGATCCGCAGCCGCTCGGTGCCGCGCGGCACGGTCGGGTAGTTGATCGGATATCGGCGTCGGAATGCAGCGGCGAGGGGGTGATCCGCAGCCGCTCGGTGCCGCGCGGCACGGTCGGGTAGTTGATCGGCTGGACATAGATGTCGAAGCGCTCAAGCAGCTCGTCGCTGATCCGCTTGCAGAGGACGGGGTCGCCGACCATCACCGGCACGATGTGGCTGGGGTTGGACAGATGCGGGATGCCGGCGGCGTCGAGGCGCTGGCGCAGCGTGGCGACGCGGTCCTGATGGCGCTCGCGCTCCATCGTGCTGGCCTTGAGATGGCGGATCGCGGCGAGCGCGCCGGCCGCCACGGGCGGCGGCAGCGAGCTGGAGAAGATGAAGCCCGAGGCGAAGCTGCGGACATAGTCGCACAGCGCCGCCGAGCCCGCGATATAGCCGCCCATCACGCCGAAAGCCTTGGCGAGCGTGCCCTCGATCACGTCGAGCCGGTGGCTGAGGCCGTCGCGCTCGCTGCCGCCGCCGCGCGGACCGTAGAGGCCGACCGCATGGACCTCGTCGATATAGGTCATGGCGCCGAACTCGTCGGCGAGATCGCAGAACTCCGCGATCGGGGCGATGTCGCCATCCATCGAATAGACCGACTCGAAGGCGAGCAGCTTGGGCCGGGCGGGATCGAGCGCGGCGAGCTTGCGTCTGAGATCGTCGGGGTCGTTATGGGCGAAGATGTGCCGTTCCGCCCGCGAATGCCGGATGCCCTCGATCATCGAGGCATGGTTGAGCGCATCCGTCAGCACGACGCAGCCCGGCAGGCGCGAGGCCAGCGTGCCGAGCGAGGCCCAGTTCGACATGTAGCCGGAGTTGAAGAGCAGTGCGGCTTCCTTGCCGTGCAGGTCGGCGAGCTCGCGCTCGAGCAGCACATGGTAGTGGTTGGTGCCGCCGATGTTGCGGGTGCCGCCGGCGCCGGCGCCGCAGGAATCCAGCGCCCCATGCATCGCCGCGAGCACGTCCGGATGCTGGCCCATGCCGAGATAGTCGTTGGAGCACCAGACGGTGATCTCCCGAGGGCCACCCTCGCCATGATAGGTCGCGCGCGGGAACTGGCCCGCCTTGCGTTCGAGATCGGCGAAGACGCGGTAGCGGCCTTCCTGGCGCAGACCGTCCAGCTCCTTGCGGAAGAATGTCTCGTAGTCCATCGCCAGCCTCCTGCGGCGCGCGTTTTCTAAGCCTAAGGCCGGACAGGGGAAATGGCACGCGGTGTCGCGCCCGGCCTTGATCGGGATCAGCCTTCGCGCCGCGCCAGTTCGAGCACGGTTTCGAGCAGCGCCCGGATTGCGATTCCGGCATCGGCCTCCGTCATGGCCTCCAGCGGGGAATGGCTGATGCCCTTCTCGTTGCGCACGAATAGCATGGCGGAGGGACAGAGCGCCGCCATCGCCATCGCGTCATGTCCGGCGCCCGACGGCAGCCGCCGCGGCGCGGGATTGACCCCCGTGCGGGCGATGCCGACGCTGAGCGCGTCCTGCAAGGCCGGGTCCATCGGGACCGCGTCCGCCCTCGCATAGGGCGTGATGGTCAGCCCGACGCCGCGTCGCTGCGCGATCTCCGCGAAGCGCGCCTCGATGGCCGCGGCCATCGCCGCCAGCGTCTCGTTGCGCGGACAGCGGATGTCGATGGTGAACGCGACGCTGCCCGGCACGACATTGGTCGCTCCGGGATTGACCTGGAAGACGCCGACCGTGCCGACGGCCTGCTCAGAGGCGCTGGCGATCGCCTCCAGGGCCAGCGCCATCTCGGCGCCCGCCGTCAGCGCATCCTTGCGCAGCGCCATCGGCACGGTGCCGGCATGGCCGGCCTCTCCCGTCACGCGGATGCGGGCCTTTCGCTGGGCGTTGATGGCGGTGACGATGCCGACGGGCTCGTCCTCGACCTCGAGTACGGGGCCCTGTTCGATGTGCAGTTCGAGATAGGCCGTCACCGAACCGCGCTTGCGCGCCAGTGCGGCGATGCCCGAAGGGTCGCCGCCAAAGGCCAGCAGCGCATCGGACAGCCGCACACCCTCGGCATCGCGAGCCTCCAGCCAGGCCGGATCGTAACCGCCCGCCAGCGCCCCGGAGGTCGACAGATGTGTCGGGAAGCGGACATTCTCCTCGTCGCCGAAGGCGACGACCTCGAGCGCGAAGGGCAGGGCGATGCCGGCGTCGCGCAGAGCCTGCGCCACCAGGATGCCGGCGACGACGCCGAGATTGCCGTCGAAGCGCCCGCCATCCTTCACCGTGTCGATATGGGAGCCGATCATGACGGAAGGTCCGCCGGGAACCGGCCCCTCGCGCCGGCCCTGGACGGAGCCGGCCGCGTCGATGAAGGCGGTCAGCCCCGCGACCTCCATCGCGCCCTTCGTCCATTCCGCCGCCTGCCGATGGGCGGGCGAGAGATAGAGCCGCGTCAGCTTGTCGGGTTCGTCGGAGAAGCGGTTGAGGCCTTCGAGCGCGGCGAAGGCGCGCGCGCCGAGGACGGCGGCGGAGGGAAGCGAGGCGGCCATCGATCCGTCCTAATAGGTCGCCCGGCCACCCGACAGGTCGAAGACGCCGCCGGTGGTGAAGCTGTTCTCGGCCGAGGCCAGGAAGGCCACCATCGAGGCGACCTCCTCGGGCAGCAGGAAGCGCCCGCGCGGGATCTTGGCGAGCATGTAGCCGATATGCTCCTCCGTCATCTGGTCGAAGATGCGGGTGCGGGCGGCGGCGGGCGTGATGCAGTTGACCGCGATGTCCTGCGTCGCGAGCTCCTTGCCGAGCGATTTGGTCAGCGCGATGCAGCAATGCAGCGTGCCGTCAACATTGAGCTTCATCACCCGCGCCCATTCCTCGAGCGGGTAATCCCAGGTCTTCAGATTGGCGCCAGCGATGCCGGCGCTGGTGACGAGGATGTCGACGCTGCCCTGACCGGCCTCCAGCGCGTCGGCCGCGGCCTTCACGGCCTGCGCGTCCGTGACGTCGATCCCGAGCCCGGTCGCCGTACCGCCGATCTCGGCCGCCGTCTTGGCGGCGAGTTCGCCGTCGAGATCCCAGATCGCGACATGGGCGCCGCTGGCGGCGAATCGCTCCGCGACGGCGCGGCCGATGCCCTGGGCGCCTCCGGTGACGATGGCGGTTCTTCCCTGCAGATCGATCTGGTTCATTGTCGGCCCCTGACTCGTTGGAGGCGCACCCTAAAGCAGGAGGTGAAAGGGTGGGAACCGCTAATTCGATCGGAATGGGGCTCCCGCATCCCGTCCGCAGCGCAGCGGTGAGCCGTCGGGCCGCTTCTCAGGGCGTTTTGAGACTTGCCGCCGGCGCAACGGGCCCCTGCGCCATCAGCCGGTAGGTCACGGCGGCCGACAGGGCATAGACCAGCCCGAACACCAGGTTGAGCCAGGGCGCCCAGCCGTCATCGGCGGCAAACCGCAGCAGGACCCAGGACAGCAGCGCCGCCTTCAGCGCGGTGATCGCGCATAAAAGGGCGATGCGCGATCCGGTGCGCTCGCGCGCATAGAGCAGCTCGGCGTGATATTCGACGAGGTTGCGGAAGGCCGGCACCAGCAGCATCGGCAGGAACAGATAGGCGGCCTCCGTAACATTGCGGCCGAGCAGCCCCGGAAAGGGCTTCAGCGCCAGGATCACCGCCGCCAGGCCGCCGATCGAGATCGCCGCGATGCCGAATTCGATCAGCGCGAACCGGCCCGGCCCGCCCGCCAGGCCACGCTCGGTCATGATCTTCTGGACCAGCATCTGGTTGAAGCTGCGTATCGGCATGGCGGTGAGGTCGATCACCCGCATCGCGATCACGTAGAGCCCGGCCGAGCGCTCGCCGGCCAGCGCCAGCACCAGGAGCTTGTCGAGTTCGGCCTGGGCGTAGAACACGATCTCCGCCGCGCTGGCATAGACCGCATCGGCCATCCGGCGCGGATAGAGCCGCTGCACGAAGCGCAGGCGCACCCTCGGCAGGAAGAAGACGAATGCCACGATCATCGCCGCCACCGTCGCGGCCAGATAGGCGAAGACCCAGATCTCCAGGCTGCGGTGCCCGAATCCGATGAACAGCAGGGCCGCGAGCGTGCGCAGTGAGGAGCCGATGATGACCAGCAGGGCGGACTGCCGGAAGCGCCGCAGCCCGTTGTTGACGATCGCGACGACCTCGAGCAGCCGCCAGCAAAGGATTTCGGCCAGGAGGATCAGCGCGAAGGGCAGGATCGCCAGCCTTCCGGCGAACAGCAGCCCATAGACCAGCGCCGCGGCGAGCAGGATGAGCGGCAGCGAGGCGAGGGAAAGGCCGGCGAAACCGGCGAGATAGGCCCCGAGAAGCCGCGGCTTGACGGTGGCGATCCGATAGACCGGCGAGACGAACCCGAAGGCCAGCAGCCGCGACAGGATCAGCCCCGTCGCGGAGGCTGTCGCGAACAGGCCGAAATCGCCGAGGGTCAACGTATTCGCAACGATGAGGAAGTAGACAAGGGAGATGACGAGCCTGCCGGCGGAGCCGCTCAGGATGGTGAGGTAGGCGAGGATGGCGGCGCGGTCTGGCAGCATGGGGTCCGTTTCGCGACGCAGGTGTCTCTCTGAGGTCGTCTGGCCCGGCCTGTGCCTGCCTCGGATCGCTCGTCCACGATGTCCTAGCCGAGAGGCGTTGAGCGACCCTAAACGAAACGGAACCGTCCTGGCCCATGCTACAGCTTGAACCGGACCGACACATCACCGGACCGATGCGCTGCGAGGTCGCCCGCGACCCCTCGGCTGGGGCGACGCCTCGAGCCCCGCGATCGGCGGGCGAGGACCTGAAGAGTGAAGCTTAGCGGCATGTTCACCACCGAGACCGTCGTCAGCGAGCCGGAGCCGGGGCAGCAGCCGCGCGAGCGCCGCCGCGTCGTGCGCGCCGCCGCCCCCGAGATCGTCTCGCGCCTGACGGATCCCGTCTGGCTCGCCCGCACGCTCTGGGCGCGCAAGGGGCTGATCGTGCTGGCCGCGGTCGTCGGCGCTGTGCTGGCGGCGATGGCCAGCCTCATGGTTCCGCCGCGATACGTCTCCACGGCGCAGCTGTTCATCGATCCGCGCGACCTGCGCGTGCTGCAGAACGAAGTCTCGCCCAATGCCACCGGCGGCGACCCGACCTCGATCACCAGCTATCTCGAGAGCCAGGCCCGCATCATCGCCTCCGACAGCATCAAGACGCCGGTTGTGCAGAGTCTCGGTCTGGACAAGGACCCGGAATTCGGCGGCGAGGCTCCGCGATCGGGCCTGTCGCAGCTGCTCTGGGGGTGGCTGCCCGGCAGTGGTGCTCCCTCGCGGGACGGGCTCGTCTATGCGCTGGCGGTCCTCGACAAGAATGTCAGCGTCCGGCGTGGCGAGCGGACTTTCGTCATCGACATCGCGGTGACCGCCCGCGAGGCCGACAAGGCGGCCCGGATCGCCAATGCGCTCGCCGAGACCTATCTCGAGAACCAGGCGACAGTGCGCGCCGACGCAGCCCAGCGCGCGACCAACGCCCTGACCGCGCGTCTCGAGGAATTGCGCAACCGCCTGCGCCGGCCCGCACGCGGCTGACCGAGGCGCGCGCCAAATACGACCAGATCATCGCCGCCCGACCGGCCGGCATCGAGGCCGGCGCGATTCCCGAGGCCGTCGCCTCCCAGACCATGACGGCTCTGCGTGCCCAGCTCGGCGCCACCCTGGCCCGCGAGGCCGATCTTCTGGCCTCGCTCGGCGCCCGCCACCCGGCGCTCGCCGCCGTGCAGGCCCAGACCCGCGACGCCCGCCGGCAGATCGCCGACGAATTGTCGCGCATCTCGCGTTCGGCCAAGGTCGAGCTCGACCGGGCGATCGAGGCCGAGCGCCAGCTCTCGCTGCGCGTCGAGCGGCTGACCGCCACGCAATACGCCGCCGGCCGCGCCTCCGTCGAGCTGCGCGAACTGGAGCGCGAGGTCGAATCCTCGCGCGTCGTCTACGACGCCTTCCTGCGCCGCGCGCGCGAAACCGGTGAACTCGCCGGCATCGACACGACCAATGCCCGCGTCATCAGCGCGGCGATGCCGCCGCTGGAGAAGAGCGGGATCAGCCGGCGCATGCTCGCGGTGCTCGGGGGCGTGGCCGGTGGCGGGGTTGGCGTTGCGCTGGCGCTCGGGCTCGCTTTGTTCGGCACGCTGCCGCGCGCCGTGAAAGGCTCGCTGATGGCTGTGCCGCAGGCCGCCTCTCCCGCGCCCCCACCCGCCGCGCCGAAGGCGGGCTGGCGGCGCTTCGTCTCGATCCAGGGCGGCCAGACCGAGCGCGTCCCCGACCTGCTGCGCACGGCCGCGGCGCCGCTGCTGGCGAACCTGCCGGCCGTCCGCCACCGCCGCTGGCGGCGCGACGATGGCGAAGTCCGCTCCGTGTTCCAGGCCAAGACCCATCTGGTCGACGTGCTCGACAAGCCCAATGGCGGCTTCGCCAAGGCGGTCCGGGCGGTGCGGACGGCGCTCGCCGGAGGAGGGCCCGAGCCCGACCGGCGCCGGATTTTGGTCCTCGGCCTGCGATCGGACGCAGGTGCCTCGACGCTGGCGCTCAACCTCGCCCTCGATGCCGCCCTGGCCGGCCTGCCCGCCATGCTGGTCGATGCCGGCGCAGGCGACGACAGCCTGACGCGCGTCTTCGCGCCGGAAGCGGCGGCGGGCCTGCATGACATCGTCACCGGCCGGGTCGGATTGGTCCGCGCGGCGCTTCAGGACGAGGGCACCGGCCTGTTCTTCCTGCCGCGCGTCGGCCGGGTCGACCAGGTCCCCGCGCAGCAGATCGAGAGCGGCTTCCTCGACCGGGCGCGTCGCTTCGGGCCGATCGTCATCGATGGCGGCGCGGTCGGTACGGATGGCCTCGCCCAGCGCTTCGCCGAAGTCGCCGACGACATCGTCCTGGTGCTGCGCGAGGGCGCCGTCGGCCAGAGCGATCTCGCGACCGCGACCGCAGCCCTCGGCGACCAGGCGCAGAAGCTGCGCGGCTTCGTCGTCAACGAGGCGTGACGCGGCGGGCCAGCCTGAGGGACGCGCCTATGGCTGCGTCTCACCGGCCTTCCGGGCGTCTTTGGTGCCGCGCCCGACCGTCCGCCCGAAGAGCGGGCCGGCCGTGATCATCACCAGGAACACGCGGATGATGTGGTGCGCCGCCACGAAGGCCACCTCCGTGTGCAGGGCCAGCGCGATCAGGCTCATCTCGGCCAGCCCGCCGGGCGAATAGGCCAGGATCAGCGGCACATGCCCATGCACCGAGACCTTCGCCACCAGCCAGGCGAAGGTGAGCGTCAGCGACAGCAGGATCACGGTCGATCCGGCCGACAGGGCGAGCACGCGCAGGATGGTGCGTGGCGGCGTGCCGACGAAGCGGCAGCCGATGGTGATGCCGAGGATGAGCTGGGCGGCGTTGACGATCTCGAAGGGCGGCACCGAGTCGCTCAGGCCCGAGACATGGACGATCGCGCTGACGATCATCGGCCCGAGCAGGAACTTCGCCGGCAGCCGCAGCCACTCGCCCAGCACGATCCCCGCCACGCCGCAGGCGAGCAGGACGAGTTCGGCCAGGAGCGGCGTCTCGAAGACGGAGGGCCCGGCCACGCGGTTGCCGCCGATCGGGACGCCACCGATCCACTGCACGATGAAGGGCAGCGTCATCACGACCAGCAGGATGCGGGCGGAGTGGATCAGCGCGATGATGCGCGCATCGCCGCCCTTTTCCTCGCCCAGCGTGACCATCTCGATCAACCCGCCCGGCATCCCCGCGAAGAAGGCCGTGACAGGGTCGAACCCTGCGACCTTGCGGAAATAGGCGACGCAGGCGACGGCGCAGGCGATCATGAACAGCACGAGGCCCGCCAGCGTCGGCAGCCAGTTCAGCAGTTGCGCCACCACCTCGGGCTTGAAGCCGGCGCCGAGCATGACGCCGATCACCATCGTCATCGGCGGGCGGATGACGGAAGGCGCCGCCACCGGCCAGCGCAGCAGCGCGGCGGCCGTGCAGGCCACCATCGAGCCGAGCATCCAGGGCAGCGGCAGCCGCGCCAACACGAAGAGATAGCCGCCCAGCCCGCCGATCAGCAGCGCCAGTGCGAAGCGCCGATACGGAAAGCGGGCCGGATGCAGCCCGCGCACGCCCGAGGCGAAATCGCTCAGAAGGGTCCTCACCGAAGACGGCCCGCCCGGCTCGCAACGCCCGGCGCGACGGCCGGGAGAAGGCCTTGGACGGCGGATCGGGAAGCGGCCGACATGCAGACTCCGGCGTGGTGGCGATGCGGTGCCCTCCTAGACCGTAGGGGCGGGGCGCGAAAGTCCGTGCGGGACATGCCGCATCTGCCCGTCCGGCGCATCGCCGCGACACAACCCCGGCATGTGCGGCCGGCTCTGGCGCGACTCTGCGATTTCATCGATCACTCTTGCGGGGGAACACCCGGCCGGGCCCCGACGCCCGAGGCCGACGGTCGAGGGCGATGAGCGAAGAACGGCAGACCGGGCGCGAAGATCGTCTGGCGCAGGGTGACGGTTCGGTCGAAATCGAGGCTCCTGCATCCATCACCGACACGGTGGCGGCCGGCGTAGCCGCCGCAACGGCCGACGCTCCCGCCCCCGATGCCGTCGTCGCGGTCGAAGCACGGCCCTCCGGGCGGGCCCGCCTGACGCATTGGTGGGGCGCCGCGAGCCCCAATCTGCGCGGCTCCGCCTACATGATGGCGGCGCTGCTGGTCTATGCGGTGATGGTCGGCGCCATCAAGCATGTCGGCGGGGTGATCCCGCTGGTGCAGATCCTGCTGATCCGGCAGATCGTGATGAGCCTCGTCCTGCTCGGCGTCTCGCGCGGCGGCTTGCGGCCGATGCTGCGCACGCGCCGGCCGGGCCTGCAGATCGTCCGCAGCACCCTGACGCTGACCGCGATGCTCTGCGGTTTCACCGCCGTCATCCAGATCCCACTGGCGCAGGCGACCGCGATCGGCTTCAGCCAGGTCCTCTTCGTCACCATCGCCGCCGTCATCGTGCTGAAGGAGGTCGTCGACGCCCGCCGCTGGATCGCGACCGTGATCGGCTTCCTCGGCGTGCTCGTCATGTTGAAGCCGAGTGGCGACGGCCTCGACGCCTTCGCCCTGCTGGCAGTCGCCGGCGCGCTGCTCAATGCCGGCATCACCGTCAGCGTCCGCATGCTGGCCGCGACCGAGCGCACGGATACGATCCTGATCTGGCAGGGCATGGTGATGATCGCGGCGCTCGCCATCCCGAGCTGGCTCTGGTGGGTCCCGCCCGATGCCACGCAATGGTTCTGGCTGATCGTGCTCAGCCTGTTCGGCACGGCCGGGCAATGGCTGATCACGCGGGCCTACCAGGTCGGTGAGGCGGCGGCGCTCGCTCCGCTCGACTTCAGCCGCCTGCTGCTGGCGAGCTTCACCGGCTTCGTCTTCTTCGCCGAGATCCCCGAACTCTCGACCTGGATCGGGGCGGGCATCGTGGTGGGCGCGACGCTCTACACCATCCGCAAGAACGCGCGCACCCTTCCCCGCGAGCCGGCGACGCCCTGAGGGCCGCCACGCCGCGGATTGCCCGGCAGCCATCGCAGGGGTTATGAATCGGCGCACGCGGGCCCGATCCGGCCTCACTCGCGCGCGTGCAGACCCGACGCGAAGGAGCCGCCCATGCGCATCGAGAACGACCCGAAGCTCGATTTCCGCGACGTCCTGATCCGCCCCAAGCGCTCGACGCTCGGCAGCCGCGCCGAGGTCGACGTCTTCCGCTCCTTGCGCTTCGCCCATACCGGGCGGGACTGGACCGGCTTTCCGCTGGTCGCGGCGAACATGGATGTGGTCGGCACCATGCAGATGGCGCGCGCCCTGTTCCGCCACGGCGCCATGGTGGCGCTGCACAAGCATTACGGTCCCGAGGAACTCGCCGCCTTCTTCCGCGAGCCGGAATCGGCCAACGCCTTCTTCTCGCTGGGCACCACCGAGGCGGACCATGACAAGCTCGCCCGCGTCCACGCCCAGTCGCCGATCGGCAAGATCTGTCTCGACGTCGCCAATGGCTACACCGAGAAGTTCGTCGAGACGGTCAAGGCGACCCGGGACGAATATCCCGATGCCGTCATCATGGCCGGCAACGTCGTCACCGGCGACATGACCGAGGCCCTGATCCTGGCCGGGGCCGACATCGTCAAGGTCGGCATCGGCCCCGGCTCCGTCTGCACCACCCGCAAGATGACCGGCGTCGGCTATCCGCAGTTGTCGGCGATCATCGAATGCGCCGATGCCGCCCATGGGCTCAAAGGCCTGGTCTGCGGCGACGGCGGCGTCACCGTGCCGGGCGACCTCGCCAAGGGCTACGGCGCCGGCGCCGATTTCATGATGCTCGGCGGCATGCTCGCCGGTCATGACGAGTGCGAGGGCGACATCCGATACGAGGAACGCGACGGCGAGAAGGTGCCCGTCGGCATGACCTTCTACGGCATGTCCTCGGACACGGCGATGAAGCGCTATTCCGGGGGCGTCGCCAAGTACCGCGCCTCCGAGGGCAAGACCGTCGAGGTGCCCTATCGCGGCCCGGTCGAGGGCACGATGCAGGAGCTGATGGGTGGGGTCCGCTCGGCGATGACCTATATCGGCGCCGTCCGGCTCAAGGAGGTGCCCAAGCGCACCACCTTCATCATGGTCGGCAGCCAGCTGAACACCGTCTTCGGCAGCTGAAAAACGCCGCGTCCCGCTCTACCGCCGCCGGCCCGGCTGTTGCATAGTCGCGGCCTTCGAGACGCCGAAGGCCGCGACGGGCCCGCAGGGGAGACGATAATGATGAAGACAGTTCTGGCGGCCACCGCCGCACTCGTAGCGAGCGCCTCCCTGGCGAGCGCCCAGCAACTCGCCCCGAGCCCGACGCTCGATGCGATCAAGGCCCGCGGCCACATCGAATGCGGCGTGCATCTCGGCCTGCCCGGCTTCTCCTTCGCCGACGACAAGGGCGAGTGGACCGGCCTCGACGTCGACTACTGCAGAGCGCTGGCCGCCGCCGTCCTCGGCGACGCCAAGAAGGTCAAGTTCACGCCCACTTCGGTGCAGCAGCGCTGGCCGATCCTGCAGTCGGGCCAGGTCGACCTGCTCTCGCGCAACTCGACCATCACCTTCTCGCGCAACGCCTCGCTTGGTCTGAACTTCCAGGGCATCAATTTCTACGAGGGCCAGACCTTCATCGTCCGCAAGGCGACCAATGCCAAGAGCGCGGCCGATCTCGATGGCGCCTCGGTCTGCGTCGCCGCCGGCTCGACCGAGGAGAAGAACGCCTCCGACTGGTTCCTGGAGCGCAATCTCAAGGTCACCATCACCAATTTTCAGAAGAATGACGACGCCATCGCCGCCTATGACGCCGGCCGCTGCGACGCCTACACCGCCGGCGTCGGCGCGCTCGCCGGCCAGCGCGTCAAGCTCAAGGTCCCCGGCGACCACATCATCCTGACCCAGCCGATCTCGAACGATCCGCAGGGGCCCGTCACCCGCTGGGGCGACGAGCGCTGGCAATTGGTCGTGCGCTGGGTGCTGAACGGCACCATCGCGGCTGAGATGCTCGGCGTCACCTCCGCCAATGTCGACCAGATGAAGGCCAGCTCGAAGAACTCGGAAGTGCGCCGCCTGCTCGGCGCCGAGGGCAATTTCGGCGCGATGATGGGCCTGTCCAACGACTGGATGTACAACGCGATCAAGCAGGTCGGGAATTACGGCGAGAGCTTCGAGCGCACCGTCGGCATGGGCTCGACGCTGAAGCTCGAGCGCGGCCAGAACCAGCTCTGGACCAAGGGCGGCCTGCTCTTCACCCCGCCCTTCCAGTGAGAGAGTAGGGCTGTCATTCCGGGGCATGCCGCAGGCATGAACCCGGAACCCACGACTGGGTCGTTCGGCTGCCGGTGGCATCAAGCGATCACCCGGTCGTGGGTTCCGGGTTCTTCGCTTCGCGAAGCCCCGGAAAGACATTCCCTACCAGGATGACGCTCACATCGTGACCAGAGCCCTCGCCCTCCTCAACGACAAGCGCGTGCGCGACGTGGTCTATCAGGCCGCGCTGCTGCTCGGGCTCGCGGCCCTGACCGTGTTCTTCGTCCGCAACGCCTCGGAGAACATGGTCAAGGCCGGCATCGCCTCGGGCTTCGACTTCCTCTGGCGGAATTCCGGCATAGACGTGCCCTTCGTGCTCACGGGCTACACCCGCTCCAGCACGGTGCTCGACCTGTTCTGGGCCGGTGTCGCCAACACGATGCTGGTCACCGTCGTCGCGATGGTGCTGGCGACCGCGCTCGGCTTCCTCGTCGGCATCGCGCGGCTCTCCTCCCACTGGCTGCTCTCGACGATCGCCGGTGGCTATATCGAGTTCGTCCGCAACATCCCGCTGCTGTTCTTCGTGCTGTTCTGGTATTTCGGCGTCATCGCCGCCCTGCCGGCGCCGCGCGACAGCGTCAGCGTCTTTGGCGTCGCCTTCCTCAACAATCGCGGCCTCACCATCCCGCTGCCGGAGGCGCCCGCGACCTTCCGCTGGGCGGTCGCGGCGATTCTCTTGTCCTGGATCGCCCAGGCGCTGGTCGCCGCCTGGGCCCGCCGCCGCAAGGAGCGCACGGGGCAGGATACGCCGGTTCTGGCGATCGGCCTCGGGCTGGTCTTGGTCCTGCCCGTTCTCGCGGTGACCTGGGCGAGCCTCGCGACGGGCTGGGACGTTCCCGTGTTGCGCGGCTTCAACTACCGCGGCGGCTTCGTGATCATCCCCGAATTCGTCGCCCTGCTGGCGGCGCTCGTCACCTATACGGCGGGCTTCATCGCCGAGATCGTGCGCGGCGGCATCCAGGCCGTGCCGCGCGGCCAGACCGAGGCCGCCGCCGCGCTCGGCCTGCGCCCGGGGCGCATCCTGCGGCTCGTCACCATCCCGCAGGCCCTGCGCGTGATGATCCCGCCGCTGACCAACCAGTATCTCAACGTGCTCAAGAACTCGTCCTTCGGCGCGGCGATCGCCTATCCCGACGTGGTCAGCCTGTTCATGGGCTCGGCGCTCAACAACACCGGCCAGGCGATCGAGATCATCGCGATGACGCTCGCCATCTATCTCGTCATCGGGCTGGCCGTCTCGGCCTTCATGAACTGGTACAACGCCCGCATCGCCCTGGTGACGCGATGAGCGCGGCCTCCGTCTCCCTCTGGCGCCAGCGCCTGTTCGGCACGCCGGCCACCGGCGTCGTCACCGTCCTGCTGGCGGCGGGGATCGCCTGGCTGGCGATCCCGATCATCCGCTGGGCGCTGATCGATGCGAGTTGGAGCGGTACGACACGCGCCGATTGCGCGGCCGGCGGCGCCTGCTGGGTCTTCGTCAAGGCCCGCTTCGGCCAGTTCATGTACGGGCTCTACCCGCAGGGCGAGCGCTGGCGCGCCGATCTGGCGGGCATTGTCTTTGCGCTCGCCATCGCGGTCATCGTTCTGGCGCCGCCGCGGCTGCGGCTGAAGGCGGCGGTCGCGGCGCTGGTCGTGCTGCCGCCGCTCGGCATCTGGTTGCTTGCGGGCGGTCTCGGCCTGCGGCCGGTCGAGACGCGCGAATGGGGCGGGCTGATGCTGACCCTGTTCATCTCAGTCTATGCCAGCCTGATCGCGATCCCGCTCGGCATCCTGCTCGCGCTCGGGCGCCAGTCGCAGCTGAAGGTGGTCCGGCTGGTCAGCGTGCTCTTCATCGAGTTCTGGCGCGGCGTGCCGATCATCGCGGTGATC
>NCCO01000031.1:3871-25245 GCA_002279705.1 Allobosea sp. 12-68-7 | reverse complement strand
CGGCATCGACCGGCTGGCGCGCGCCGTCATCGGGCTCGGCCTCGTCATCGCCGCCTATATGGCCGAAGCGGTGCGCGGCGGCCTGCAGGCGCTTCCGCCCGGCCAGCGCGAGGCCGCGACCGCGCTCGGCCTGACCTACTGGAAGGCGACGGGGCTGATCATCCTGCCCCAGGCGCTGCGCATCTCGCTGCCGGCGATGACCAACGAGTTCATTGCCCTGGTGAAGAACACCACGCTCGTGCTGGTGGTCTCGATCCTCGACCTGCTCGGCATCGCCCAGGCCTCGCTGGCCGACCCCGCCTGGGTCGGCATGAACATGGAGGCCTATGTCTTCTCGGGCTCGATCTACTGGCTGATCTGCTTCGCGCTCTCGCGCTGGAGCCGCCATCTCGAAAGACTGGGCCGGCGCCAGCATCGCTGAGCGGGCCTGGCGGACAAGACCCAAAGAAAAAGCCGACCTCGCGGCCGGCTTTCTCGATCATCTGAAAAGTGTCGTGCCCTCAGGCGCGGACCTTGCCGCGGTCGCGGCGGCGGTCGGCGGCCGGCTGGTAGGCGATGCGCGCATGGTAGCTGCAATAGGGCATGCCTGTCTGCGAGCGTCCGCCGCAGAAGCGGAATTCCGGCGTGGTCGGATCGCCCATCGGCCAGCGGCA
The DNA here is from genome assembly GCA_002279705.1 of Allobosea sp. 12-68-7. Lineage (GTDB taxonomy): Bacteria > Pseudomonadota > Alphaproteobacteria > Rhizobiales > Beijerinckiaceae > Allobosea. The sequence goes on along the minus strand of NCCO01000031.1, from coordinate 24,592 downwards.
CATGTATTCGCGCAGATCCATGATGGTGACGCGCTCGGAGAAGGGGATCACCACATCCTCCGACGGGGCGGGCGCCGGCTCGGCCTGGGCTTCCGGCTCGGCAGCATATTGCGGCGCGAGCGCATTGGCGCCGCGCGTCATCGCGCCCGGGTTGGAGGACGGGCCGCCCATCGGATGGCTCGGCGAGCGCGTCGGGGCCTTGCGGGGCGGCGCCGTGCGCGGGGTGCTGGCTGCGGCCGGGTTCTTGGCGCGTCCGGACAGGCCCAGGCGGTGCACCTTCCCGATCACGGCGTTGCGCGTCACGCTGCCGAGCTCGGCGGCGATCTGGCTGGCGCTGAGCCCGTCGCTCCAGAGCTTCTTCAAAAGCTCGACGCGCTCTTCCGTCCATGCTCCGGCTTCGTTCATCGGCTCACCTGTCTTCTCCGGACGGTTCCTGGCGGAACCACCCTCTGGGCGGATCGGAGCGGAATCCGATATCCCCGGCGCCCGTCGCAAGACGGAAGCCGTTACAGTCGAAACTGACGGATACTGGGGTCGCCACACGAAATGTCGTATCTGACGAGGCAGACCCTACAAGATGCTCTGACTCGGCGACAAGAGTCGGCGAATCCGAAATCGCCTTTTCCCCAGTCGATTTGTCAATCCGGGCAAAACCGAATCCTTTCGGCAACACTGCGGCGGCGGCCGGATGGTGGCCCCGACGGGCGGCGGAATTGACAGGCGCCATGCCCTTTTGCATAGTCGCAACATGAAGCCGCCGCCCTTTCGGGCGGCGCTTATGTTTTACGGATCAGGGCCTTTTCATCGATGCGGATGACGGCGCGACGAGAAACCGGACTCTGGCTGCGACGATAACGTCGTCGCCGGGTCGCATGCGGCTGCGCAGCTGAGGCTGGCGCCGTCTCGCCCGGACCACCGTTTTTCAGTCCGGCGGACTCCGTTTTCCACCATCGCCCGTTGCGAGGATCGCATCCCATGGCTTCTTCCCCCATTTCCGCTTCCGCCGCTCCGTCCGTTCTCCTGCCGACCTATGCGCGTGCGCCCGTCGCCTTCGAGCGCGGCGAGGGTCCCTGGTCGATCACCGCCGACGGCACCCGCTATCTCGACTTCGGCGCCGGCATCGCGGTCAATGCGCTCGGCCACGCCCATCCGCATCTGGTCGAGGCCCTGACGACCCAGGCCGGCAAGATCTGGCACACCTCGAACCTCTACACGATGCCCGAGGGCGAGAAGCTGGCGCGGCGCCTCTGTGAGGCGACCTTCGCCGATCGCGTCTTCTTCGCCAATTCCGGGGCCGAGGCCAACGAGGCCGCCATCAAGATGGCGCGGAAATACCATGCCGCGAAGGGGCATCCCGAGCGCTACCGCATCATCACCTTCGAGGGCGCCTTTCACGGCCGCACGCTGGCGACGATCGCGGCCGGCGGCCAGCAGAAGTACATCGAGGGCTTCGGCCCCAAGGTCGACGGCTTCGACCAGGTCCCGTTCGGCGACCATGCGGCGCTGGAGGCCGCGATCACCGACGAGACGGCCGCGATCATGATCGAGCCGATCCAGGGCGAGGGCGGGCTGCGCTCGGTGCCGCCGCAATGCCTGCGCGGCCTGCGCACGCTCTGCGACGAGCGCGGGCTGCTGCTGATCTTCGACGAGATCCAGACCGGCGTCGGCCGCACCGGCAAATTCTTCGCCCACGAGCTCTCGGGCGTGACGCCCGACATCATGTCGGTCGCCAAGGGCATCGGCGGTGGCTTCCCCATGGGCGCCTGCCTCGCCACGGAAGAGGCCGCTTCGGGCATGACGCTCGGCAGCCATGGCACCACCTTCGGCGGCAATCCGCTCGCCATGGCCGTCGGCAATGCCGTGCTGGACGTCGTCCTGGCCCCCGGCTTCATCGAGAAGGTCGGGCAGATCGCGCTGCGGCTGAAGCAGTCGCTGGCCGAACTCAAGGACAAGCACCCGCAAATCATCGCCGAGATCCGCGGCGAAGGCCTGATGCTCGGCCTCAAGCTGCACACGCCCAACACCGATTTCGTCACCGAGGCGCGCGCCGCGGGCCTTCTCGTCGTCGGCGCCGGCGACAATGTCGTGCGACTGCTCCCGCCGCTGATCATCGGCGAGGCGGAGGTGGCCGAGGCGGTCGCCCGTCTCGACCGCGCGGCGAGTGCCGTCGAGGCCTCGCTGAAGCGGCCCGCGGCCGAGTAGCACCGGCCACGCCCCCATCTGGCAAGCGAAGGATGCGCCCGTGACGCGCCATTTCCTCGATCTCTCCGATTTTTCCGAAGCCCAGCTGCGCGCGATCCTGCGCGCCGGCGAGGAGATCAAGGCCCGCCGCCGCACTCCGGCGGCCGCCGGCGACCGCCTGCTCGAGGGCAAGGTCGTCGCCATGGTCTTCGAACAGCCGAGCCTGCGCACGCGCGTCTCCTTCGACGTCGGCATCCGTGAGCTCGGCGGCTCGCCGATGATGGTGACGGGCCGCGAGATCGAGCTGGGCGAGCGCGAGACCATCGCCGACACGGCCCGCGTGCTCTCGCGCTATGTCGACGCCATCATGATCCGCATGCTCGACCATGACGCCGTGGTCGAGATGGCCCAGCACGCCACCGTCCCGGTGATCAACGGGCTGACCAAGCGCCAGCATCCCTGCCAGGTCATGGCCGACGTGATGACCTTCGAGGAGCGCAAGGGGCCGATCAGGGGCAAGCGCATCGCCTGGACGGGCGACACCAACAACGTTCTGACCTCCTGGATCCACGCCGCCGGCCGGCTCGATTTCGAGCTCGCCATCGCCACGCCCGCCGAACTGGCCCCGCCGCCGGCGCTGCTGGCCTGGGCGAAGCAGCAGGGCGCGAAACTGTCCCTGACCACGCGGCCGGAAGCGGCGGTCGAGGGCTCCGATTGCGTCATCACCGATTGCTGGGTCTCGATGGGCGACGAGGAAGGCACGCGTCACAACCTGCTGCGGCCCTACCAGGTCGACGAGCGCCTGCTCGGCCGGGCCGACAAGGACGCCATCTTCATGCATTGCCTGCCGGCCAGCCGCGGCGAAGAGGTCACCGATGCCGTCATGGACGGCCCGCAATCGGCCGTCTTCGACGAGGCCGAGAACCGCCTGCATGCGCAGAAGGGCATCCTCGCCTGGTGCTTCGGCGGGGTTGCCGCCTGATGGATGGAACCGACAGCGGCACGGGGCATTCTGCGACTGAAGGCTTGGCTGCGCTCGACGACCGGGTCGTCCCCTTCACCGTGCCCGATCTGGACGTGCGCGGTCGCGTCGTGCGGCTGGGCGCCTCGATCGACACGATCCTCGCCCGGCACGGCTATCCGGAGCCCGTGGCGCGCGTGCTCGGCGAGGCGGCGGCGCTGACCGTGCTGCTCGGCACGGCGCTGAAGTTCGAGGGCCGTTTCCAGCTCCAGACCAAGAGCGACGGGCCGGTCTCGATGCTCGTGGTCGACTTCAACGCGCCCGATGTCTACCGTGCCGTCGCCCATTTCGACGCGGAGCGGCTGGCGGAGGCGGAGGCCGCGGGCCTGCTCTCGACGGGTGAACTGCTCGGCGAGGGTCACCTCGCCATGACGGTGGATCAGGGCTCGGCCACCACCCGCTACCAGGGCGTCGTGGCGCTGACAAGCCAGAGCCTCGAGGAGGCGGCGCACCAGTATTTCCGCCAGTCGGAGCAGATCCCGAGCCGGGTGCGCCTCGGCGTCGGCTCGATCGTCACCGGCGAGGGCCGCCAGTGGCGGGCCGGCGGCCTGCTCGTCCAGTTCATGCCGCATTCGGTCGATCGGCTGCGGGCCGCCGACATCCACCCCGGTGACGCGCCGCAGGGCCACGAGATCCTGACCATGTCGGATCCGGACGGCATCAGCGACGATGCCTGGGCCGAGGCGCGCTCGCTCGTCGAGACGGTCGAGGATCACGAGCTGCTCGATCCGCTTCTGGAGAGCGAGCGCCTGCTCTATCGCCTGTTCCACGAGCGCGGCGCCCGCGTCTTCGAGCCGGTTCTCGTCCACGAGGATTGCCGCTGCTCGCGCGAGCGGGTGCTGGGCATGCTCCGCGGCTTCGCGCCGGAAGACCGCGGCGCGATGATCGCCGATGACGGGCAGCTCGCCGTGACCTGCGAATTCTGCTCGCGGCGCTATGTCTTCACGCCCGGCGAGGTCGAGGACGGGCTGTCTGCCGGTGCCTGACCGGCCGGCCGAACGGAGCGGGACCGATGACGCGCCCCATCACCACGATCGGTTTCGACGCCGACGACACGCTCTGGCAGAACGAACGCTTCTTCCGCCTGACCGAGGAGCGCTTCGTCGCCCTGCTCGGCGCCCATGGCGCCGCCGCCGAGATCTCCGGGCGGCTGCTCGAGGCCGAGCGCCGCAACCTCGCCTTCTACGGTTTCGGCATCAAGGGCTTCGTGCTCTCGATGATCGAGACCGCGATCGAGATCACCGACGGCACCGTCCCGGCTTCCGTCATCGGCGAGATCCTCGCAGCCGGCCGCGAGATGGCGGCCCATCCTGTCGAGACCCTGCCGCAGGCACGTGAGACGCTGGAACGGCTCGCCGCCAGCCACCGCCTCGTCCTGATCACGAAGGGCGATCTCTTCGACCAGGAGCGCAAGCTGGCGCAGTCCGGCCTCGGCGAGCTGTTCCACGGCGTCGAGATCGTCAGCGACAAGACGCCGGAGGTCTACCGCCGCATCTTCGAGCGCCATGGCGACGGTGCGCAGCGCGCGATGATGGTCGGCAATTCGCTGAAGTCGGACGTTCTGCCCGCGCTTGCCGCCGGCGCCTGGGCCGTCCACATCCCGCACGAGCTCACCTGGGCGCTGGAGCATGCCGAGGAGCCGGTCGGTGCGCCGCGCTACCGGCGCCTCGCCCGTCTGTCGGCGCTCGACGAACTCGTCGGGCTGATCGAGGCGGACGCTACCGCCGGGTAGGTCGCCGCCGGGCGGACCCTATCCCCGGCACTCCGCCATCAGCTTGCGCATGAAGGCCTCGCCCGCGGCGAACTGCTCCAGCGAGATGTACTCGTCGGGCTGATGCGCCTGGTCGATCGAGCCGGGACCGCAGACGATGGTCGGCAGCCCCGCGCGCTGGAAATGCCCGGCTTCCGTCGCATAGGCGACCGCGATCGTGCGGTTGCGGCCCGCCAGCCGCATCACCAGCGTCTCGGCCTCCGAACCCGGATCGGGCGCCAGCCCCGGCACGTCCGAGCTCATCACGGTCTCGATCGCAGCCGAGGGCGCGGTCTTGCGCATGCGGGCCAGCACCTCCTGCGACAGCGCGGCGAAGCGTGCCGGCACGTCCTGGGGATCGGAGCCCGGCAGCGTCCGCACCTCCCAGGAGAGGTCGCAGCGATCGGCCAGGATGTTGCGGGCGATGCCGCCATGGAACTTGCCGACATGGACGGTGTCGTAGGGCGGGTCGAAGCGCCCGCTGCCGTCGGGGTTGGCCTCCAGCTCGTCGGCCATCGCCACGAGCCCGGCCGTGAGGCGGATGGCGCCATGCACGGCGCTCGCCCCCAGATGCGGCTTGGAGGAATGCGCGGCGACGCCGGTGATCGTCGTGAAGAAAGTGCGGATGCCCTTATGCGCGTCGGCGAGTTCGAGCGAGGTCGGCTCGCCGACGATCACGGCGCGGGGCCTGGGCAGGTCGATGCCCATCCGGGCGATGCCGTCGACGACGCCGAGGCAGGTGACCTCCTCGTCATAGGAGAAGAACAGGTGGATCGGCGTCTTGAGATCGGCCGCCAGGAAATCCGGCACCAATGCGAGGGCCAGCGCGATGAAGCCCTTCATGTCGACGGCGCCGCGGCCATAGGCCCGGCCGTCCTCGATGTGCAGCGTGAACGGGTCGCGGCTCCAGGCCTGGCCCTCGACCGGCACCACGTCGGTATGCCCCGACAGCAGGACACCGCCCCGGTCCTGGGGGCCGATCGTGGCAAACAGTGCCGCCTTGTCGCCGGTGGCGTTGGGAATCCGGATCGAGGCGACACCCCAGCCCGCGAGATAGGCCTCGACGAAGGCGATCAGCTCCAGGTTGGATTTGTGGCTCACCGTGTCGAAGGCGACGAGCCGGGCGAGCATGTCCAGCGGCGCGATGCGCTGGCCCGTGGAGGAGGACAGGGTCAATGCAGGACCTTCTTCACATAGGGGGAATCGAGCGGAAACAGCGGCACCGCGACATCGAAGATCGTGCCGTCCTCCGCCAGCATGGCATAGAAGCCGCGCATCGAGCCGTCCGGGGTCATCAGCGGACAGCCGGAGGTGTAACTGTAGCTCTCGCCCGGCCGCAGCACCGGCTGCTGCCCGACGACCCCTTCGCCACGGACCTCATGGACCTCGCCGCGCCCGTCGGTGATGAACCAGTGCCGGCTCATCAGCTGCACCGTCCGCGCCGAGAGGTTGAGGATCTCGATGGTATAGGCCCAGAAATAGCGGCCCTGCGCCGGAGAGGATTCCCCCTCCATGAAGCTCGGCACGGCGGTCACCCGCACGCCCTGCGTCTCAGCCTGATACATCGCGACGGTTCCTCGGCAACGGTTGACCCTCGCCTTCCATCAGGTTCGATATCTGCGTGCTTGTCGATCGGCGGTCAACCGCGCCACAGGAACGATTAGCGTGGACAAATCATGATAGGGACTCGCCTTGAGCTACTGCACAGGCTCTGAACAGATTCGGAAATCCCGCCATTTGAGAGCATTGTCCATGGCCGTTCCCGATATGCTGGCTGACATCGATCAGGGCCCGCACTCGACGAGCCTAAGTGGTCCGTCGGGCGTTTTACCTCGCCAAGACATTCGGCGGCTGGTTCAACGCAGGATGATCCGCTCGCATTCCGGCGAGTTCGTGGAAAGTCAGTTTCAGCCTGCCAGCATTGATCTCCGCCTTGGTCATAAAGCTTACCGGGTCCGTGCCAGCTTTCTCCCCGGGCCGAATAAGCGCGTCGAAGAGGCCTTGGCCGATCTAACCCAGGACGTGATCTCGCTAGAGGGGGATGGTGCGATCCTCGAGAAGAACTGCGTCTACGTCGTCGAGCTGATCGAGACGCTCGAGGGATTGCCCGAAACGATATCCGCATTCGCCAACCCGAAAAGTTCGACCGGCCGACTGGACGTATTCACGCGATTGATTGCGGACCGTGCGGAAGTCTTCGATACCGTTCCAGGCGGTTACTCAGGCCGTCTCTATGCAGAGATTTCGCCATCCAGCTTTTCCATTCGTGTCCGTAAAGGCAGCCGTCTCAACCAACTTCGTTTCCGTCGGCGTGGCTCTGCCCAAGAGGAGGCGTCCGGTTTTCGTGTGCCCGATCGCGAACTCAGACAGATTCACGAGGCTACGCCGTTGGTCGACGGCCCTCCGACGATCCGTAATGGATTGGTTTTCCGCATCCACCTCGCAGGCTCTCACGAGCGGGACGTCATCGGCTATCAGGCTCAGAGCTTTACCGACGTGATCGACGTTGATCGCGTTGGCGGCTATTCCATCGATGATTTTTGGACGCCTATTCTCGCCAAACCGTCGCGGCGACTGATCCTCGACCCTCACCAATTCTACATCTTGGCATCTAAGGAACGCTTGCATATTCCAGCCGGCTTTGCGGCCGAGATGGCGCCGATTGATCCGACTATGGGAGAATTCCGGGTCCACTATGCAGGCTTCTTTGATCCCGGATTCGGCGTCGGTGCTGGCGGAATGCCTGGTTCGCGTGGCGTCCTTGAAGTCCGGAGCCACGAGGTGCCGTTTCTGCTGGAAGACGGGCAGGTTGTGGGTCGATTAGCTTTCGAGCGTATGGCTGCCGAACCCGACGCGCTCTACGGCGAGATCGGCACGTCAAATTATCAGGGCCAGGCGCTCAAACTGTCCAAGCATTTCCGCGACTGATGCCGCGGCGCCACCCGCGATTCCCGGATGACACCCGCCGCATCAGACGCTATGAACGTGCTGCTTCGCGGAGCCGATGAGGCCGGGCGGACGCATGCGGGCGTAGTTCAGTGGTAGAACGTCAGCTTCCCAAGCTGAATGTCGTCGGTTCGATCCCGATCGCCCGCTCCAATCCCCTTCACCAGCATCACCGATAGGACGCGGCTTTGCGGGCCGCTAGCCGCCGATTGCGTCCATGAAGAGCCTCCGGGGCGGAGCCCGGAGGCTGTCGTTCGGCCGGGCGCATCCGCTCAGATTCGGGCGCGAGGCCGGCGGGGGTCTGCGTCACGGATGCCGCTTCCGGCGGGCGCCCCATGTCTGTATGCTCGTCATCATGACCAGTCGCGACGAAGCCGGGATGTCGGAGGCCGACCGGGCGCAGGACGCGGCCGCTTCGCGGCTCGGCATCCTGCTCCTCTGCGGGGCCGCCCTGACGCTGCTGCTCGCAGGGCTCCTGCTCTGGTGGCGCGAGGGCGACCGTCTTTTCACCGATGGCCTCATCGCCGCCATCGTCGCCTGCTTCTGACGGGGTCCGCCGTCCGGGCGCCTCTTGCCCTCCATCGGGATACCTGCCGTGAACCGCCGTCTCGTCCTGCCCCTCGTCGTCTTTCTCGTCGGCGCGCTCGCGCTCGCCGCGGCTGCGGTGCTGACCTTCGCACCCGGCCGGCAGGGCCAGTCCGGCTCGGGGACCGCCAGCGTCGGCGGCCCCTTCACCTTGGTCGCCCAGGATGGGACGAAGCTGACCGACGGAGATCTGCGCGGCGCGCCCTTCCTGGTCTTCTTCGGCTTCACCCATTGTCCGGACATCTGCCCGACCAAGCTCTTCGAGATCTCGGAGGTGCTGCGTGCCACCGGGCCGAAGGGCGAGAAGCTGCGCGCGCTCTTCGTCACGGTCGATCCCGAGCGCGACACGCCCGAGATCATGAAGAGCTATCTCGGCTCCTTCGATCCGCGCATCCTCGGCCTGAGCGGCGACCGGCCCGCCATCGACGCGATGATCAAGGCCTATCGCGCCTATGCCCGCAAGGTCCCGCTCCAGGGCGACGACTACACGATGGACCACACTGCGTTGGTCTATCTCATGGGCAAGGATGGCGGCTTCATCGGGGCCTTCAACATCGAGCAGCCGCCGGTGCAGGCGGCGCAGGAATGGCTGCGTCACCTGTAGCCGCGCCGCCCTCGCCGAGGGGCGCGCGTCGCCGCGCCAGCCCGTGCGCCGTCTTGTTCCAGGCGAAACGGTGCGCGCGATACTCGTGCAGCGCCATCCAGGCCGCGATGCAGACCAGCCCGTAATAGAGCGGCAGCAGCGGGAGCAGCAGCAGGAGCTTCGGTGAGCCCCGGCGCAGCGCGCCCAGCGCCGGTGGCAGGAACAGCGCCACCGCGCCGAACAGCCAGACGCCGACGGCGAGCGCCGCGGTGACGCTGCCGAAGGCATGCGTGGGCGTGAACAGCGAGCCCTCGCGCCAGGCCAGGAAGGCGGCCACCGCAAAGACCGGATAGGCCAAGGCCGTCACGATCGTGCCCAGCCCCAGGGAGAGCAAGGCGAAGGTGGCCGGCAGCCCCGCCTCGCGCAGCACCGTCAGTGGCGCGCGCGAATGCGTCACCAGCGTCTGCAGGTAGCCCTTGATCCAGCGCGAGCGCTGCTTCAGCCAGGCCCGCAGCGTCAGCGGGGCCTCCTCCCGAGTCTGGGAAGGCAGGTCGCCCATGCGGTAGCCGGCCCGCGCCAGCCTGACGCCGAGATCGGCATCCTCGGTCACGTTCCACGCATCCCACCCGCCCATAGCCCGCAGCGCGCGCGTGCGGAAATGGTTGGAGGTGCCGCCGAGCATGATCGGCAGGCCCGATCTCAGCAGGCCTGGGTTCAGCACCTCGAACAGCCCGGCATATTCCAGCGCGAACAGGGCCGGCAGCAGGCCCTCCTCCGGATGGTCGATGACGAGGCGTGCCTGGAGGCAGGCGAGATCCTCCGGCGCGCGCAGGAAGCGCGCCGCCGCCATGCGCAGTTGCTGCGGATCGGGAATGTCCTCGGCGTCGAAGATGGTGAACAGTTCGCCGCGGGCCTCGATCAAGGCGAGGTTCAGCGCCCGCGGCTTGGTCCGCGGTTCGCCGGGCGGCACGATCGTGACCTGGATCTGCGGCGGCAGGGGGAGCCGCGAGAGCGCGCTCTGCATGCCCGCGTCATCGGCCTCGATCAGCAGGCGGATGTCGAGCTTCGCCGTCGGGTAGTCCAGCTGGCGGAGGGCGCCGAGCATCTGCTCCAGCACCCTTTCCTCGCGGTAGAGCGGGATCGCGACGCTGTAGACCGGCAGCCGGCTGTCATCGATGCGCCAGCGATGCCGGCGCCAGAGATCGGGCAGCGGTTGCTCGATCGCAGCCCCGAGTCGCAGCAGGATCAACCCGAGGAACAGCGGTCCCAGCAGCAGCGCGACCGTGCAGAAGGTTTCGATCGGAGCGACCACGGCGCCTGCGAGCGCGGCTGCTGCGGCGAGGGCGGCCGCAATGCGCTGGCCGCGGCTGGAGCCGCTGCGGGCGCTGTCGCGGGCGAGACCCGGCAGATCGCGATTGGCGGCGCGCAGCGCGAGCCTCTCGGCATTGGCCTCGCGCAACGCCGCACTGAAGCGCCGCGGCGTCACCACGGCGACGTCGTCACGCCGCCGCGGCCCGGCCGCCAGCATGGCGCGCAGCGCCGGTCCTTCGGGAGCCAGGACAAAGCGGAGGCGGCCGAAGGGCTCGGCGAGAACCGGTGCGATGCCGCCGCGCAGCATTGCCCCATGCTCGCCGCCCGACCGCAGGACGAAGGGGCCGGCCTGGAAGGGAAGGCCGAGCTCGGCCGCCAGGGCCCGGTAGAAGCCCTCCTCGTCGATCAGCCCGCATGCGAGCACCTCGCGGGCGGGCTCGGTCCGGTCGCGTTCGGCACGTCGCGCCACCATGGCGAGATCGGCCGGCGCGATGCCCTGGCACACAAGAAAAGCGATCTCGACCGGCAGGCCGGCCCGAGCCGTCGCCGCGAACTCGGGATGCCTGTCGTGACCGCTGCCCCCCACCGGCCCGGCTCCGTCCAACGCAACGACGAGACTGTCCCGGGCCAGAGGGCCGGGACAACCCATGGTTGCAGAACTGGGCTCATGAGTCCAGGGGATGGTCGCGACTTTCCCGCCGAAGCGGGCGTTTCGCTCACATGCCGCCGAGGATTTCCGCCACCTGCGGGATGTCCTTGTCGCCGCGACCGCAGAGATTCATCACCATCAGGTGATCCCTCGGCAAGGTCGGGGCGAGTTCGATCACCTTGGCCAGCGCATGGGCCGGCTCCAGCGCGGGAATGATGCCCTCGAGCTTCGAGCAGAGCTGGAAAGCCGAGAGCGCCTCGTCATCGGTTGCGGAGATGTAGGTGACGCGGCCGGTGTCGTGCAGCCAGGCATGCTCCGGCCCGATGCCGGGGTAATCGAGGCCCGCCGAGATCGAGTGCGCATCCTTGATCTGTCCGTCCTCGTCCATCAGCAGATAGGTCCGGTTGCCATGGAGGACCCCGGGCCGCCCACCGGTCAGCGAAGCCGCGTGCTGCGCGGTCGAGAGACCATGGCCGGCCGCCTCGACGCCCCACATCTTGACGCTCGGATCGTCGAGGAAGGGGTGGAACAGGCCGATCGCATTCGAACCGCCACCGATCGCCGCAATCAGCGAGTCCGGCAGGCGGCCTTCCGCCTCCAGCATCTGCTCGCGGGTCTCGCTGCCGATCACCGACTGGAAGTCGCGCACCATCGCGGGATAGGGATGCGGACCCGCCGCCGTGCCGATGCAGTAGAAGGTCGTCGCGACATTGGTCACCCAGTCGCGCAGCGCCTCGTTCATCGCGTCCTTCAGCGTCTTGGTACCGGACTGGACGGGCACGACGCTGGCGCCGAGCATCTTCATGCGGAAGACGTTGCTCGCCTGCCGGGCGACGTCGACGGCGCCCATATAGACAATGCACTCCAAGCCGAAGCGGGCGCAGAGCGTCGCGGTGGCGACGCCGTGCTGGCCGGCACCGGTCTCGGCGATGATGCGCTTCTTGCCCATGCGCCGCGCCAGCAGGATCTGGCCGAGCACGTTGTTCACCTTGTGCGCGCCGGTGTGGTTGAGCTCGTCGCGCTTGAAATAGATCTTCGCGCCGCCGAGATGGTCGGTCATGCGCTCGGCGAAATAGAGCGGCGAGGGCCGCCCGACATAGTGCTTGAGATAGCTGGCCATGTCGGCCTGGAAGCCGGGATCGACCTTGGCGGCCTCATAGGCCTGCTCCAGCGACAGCACGAGCGGCATCAGCGTCTCGGCGACGAAGCGCCCGCCGAACAGGCCGAAGCGGCCGTTCTCGTCGGGGCCGGAGCGGTAGGTGTTCGGGTTCTGGGGGGCGTTCATGTCCGGCCTGCCTCTGTTGCTGCGGCCGCCGCGGCGCGGGCCGCGACGACGAAATCCCTGATCCGGTCGACATCCTTGACGCCGGGCGCCCGCTCCACCCCGGAGGAGACGTCGACGCCCCAGGGCCGTGCCATCGCGATGGCCTGCGCGACATTCGCCGGATCGAGCCCGCCCGATAGCATGAAGGGCGAAGCCCGGTCGAGCGCCGCCAGGATCGACCAGTCGAAGGCGCGCCCATGCCCGCCGGGATAGGCGGCATCCTTCGGCGGCTTGGCGTCGAGCAGGATGCGGTCCGCGATGCCGTCATAAGCGGCGAAGGCGGCGAGATCGTGCCGGTCCGCCACGCCGAGCGCCTTGATGGCGCGCAGTCCGGTGGCGGCCTTGAGGGCGTGCACCGCCTCCGGCGTCTCGCGACCATGCAGCTGCAGCCAGTCCGGCCTGACGGCTTCGACGAGTCCGGTGACGTCGCCGATGGCGCGGTCGACGATCAGCGCGACGATCTCGGCACGGCCGCGCGCCATTGCGGCCAGCGCGGCCGCCTCCTCCGGCTTCACGAAGCGCGGGCTCTTCGGATGGAAGACGAGGCCGATCATCTCGACTCCGGCCGCCAGCGCGGCTTCCAGCGTCTCGGGCGTCGAGAGGCCGCAGATCTTGATGGCGAGGGGCTGCGCGAGGACGGACATCCGCTCGGCTTTACACGAAGGTGATCGCCGCCGCACTTGCGACATGATGACGGGCGAAGCAATGCTGGCGCGGCCCGGCGGTGCCGGCGAAGCGAAGCGGCGACAGGGCGGGCGGACTCGATTGTTCGGCAAGGGGCGGCGCGGTTTCACCATTCTCGCGGGGCTGCTGGCGCTGGCCGGCATCACCGCGGCCGTCTTCTATGTCGCCAGCCAGCCGCGGACGCTGCGTCTTGCCGTCGGCCCGCTCGGCTCAGAGGATGCCCGCATGGCTGCGGGCTTCGTCCAGGGCCTGAACCGCGAGAAATCCCACATCCGCCTCAGGCTCGTCCTGACCGAGGGCTCCGAGGAAAGCGCGCGCAAGGTCGATGCCGGCGATGCCGAGCTCGCCATCGTCCGGCCCGACATCGCCCTGCCGGCCAAGGCGGATACCGCGCTCATCACCCGCCGCTCCTTCCCCTTCCTGATCACGAACAAAGAGAGCGCGATCGCCCGCATTGCCGATCTTCGCGGCAAGCGCGTCGGCGTCGTGCGCAACCCGCCGGGCAACATCGCCCTGCTCAAGCTCGTGCTGGCCCAGTACGAGGTCGGGCCGGAGGATGTGCAGATCGTCGGGCTGACGCCGGACGACATCGTGCCCGCAGCGAAGGAGCGGCGCATCGATGCCGTTTTCACCGTCAACGCGGTCGGCGCGCGGGCCGGCGGGGACGGTGCCGGGCGCCTGCGCACGGCCTGGGGGGAGGATCCGGTCCTGATCCCGATCCGCGAGGCGGATGCGCTGGCGGCCCGCTTCCGCACCATCGAGACGGGCGAGATTGTGCGCGGAGCGCTCGGCGGCGACCCGCCGCGCCCGTCGGAGAACCTGCCGACCATCGCCATCACCTCGCGTCTGGTCGCCTCCCAGGATCTCGACGACGACGTCGTCGGCAACCTGGTCAGCGCGCTGCTCGGGCTGCGCGTGACGCTCGCAGCCGAACTGCCGCAGATCCAGGGGCTGGAAACGCCGGCCACCGACAAGGATGCGCCGCTGCCGGTCCATAGTGGCGCGGCCGCCTTCATCGATGGCGAGCAGAAGACGTTCTTCGAGCGCTATGGCGACTGGTTCTATCTCGGCGTGATGGCGCTCTCGCTTTTGGGCACCGGCGCGGCCGGTCTGCTCGGGCGCGAGAGCGCGGCCCGGCGCCGGCAGGCGATGCTGGGGCTCGACCGGCTGCTGGCGATCCTGCCGCAGATCCGCGCCACCACGGATGTCGAGGCGCTCGACCGCTACAGGGCCCAGGCCGACGCGATCCTGCTCGAGGTCCTCGGCGATTTCGGGCAGGGCAATCTCGATTCCTCCGCCATCGCCGCCTATCGCCTGGTCTTCGATCAGGTCAGCCGCGCTGTGGTCGAGGCCAAGATCAGGTCGGCCTCCGTCCAGATCTGAGCGCGTCGCGCCGTGCCGCGATTCACCCTGCCCCGGCTGTCGGGCCGTTCGTGGTTGCTCAAACGTCCGTCAACGTTTATGTGCAGCGCAGCGAATTCCAGTTTCCTCGAGACGGGCTGCGCCGGCAGGGCTTCGATCCTCGCCGGCTTGTGGCCATGACAAAGGCCCTTCCCGCATGTCCATGCGCAATATCGCCATCATCGCTCACGTCGACCATGGCAAGACCACGCTCGTCGACAAGCTGCTGCAGCAGTCGGGCACCTACCGCGACAACCAGCGCGTCATCGAACGGGTGATGGATTCCAACGAGCTGGAGAAGGAGCGCGGCATCACCATCCTTGCCAAGGCGACCTCGGTCGTCTGGAAGGACGTCCGCATCAACATCGTCGACACCCCGGGCCATGCCGATTTCGGCGGCGAGGTCGAGCGCATCCTGAACATGGTCGATTCCGCGATCGTGCTGGTCGATGCCGCCGAGGGCCCGATGCCGCAGACCAAATTCGTGGTCTCCAAGGCGCTCAAGCTCGGCCTGCGCCCGATCGTGGCGATCAACAAGGTCGACAAGCCCGACGCCCGCGTCACCGAAGTCATCAACGAGGTCTTCGACCTCTTCGCCGCGCTCGACGCCACCGACGAGCAGCTCGATTTCCCGATCCTCTATGGTTCGGGCAAGCAGGGCTGGATGGCCCATGACCCGGCCGGTCCGCAGGACCAGGGTCTCGCTCCGATGTACGACCTCATCCTCAGCCATGTGCCCGAGCCGCGCATCGAGGAAGGGCCCTTCCGCATGCTCGGCACGCTGCTCGAGGCCAATCCCTATCTCGGCCGCATCATCACCGGCCGCGTCGTTTCCGGCACCGCCAAGCCCAACCAGCAGATCAAGGTGCTCTCCGGCGATGGCAGCCTCGTCGAGAGCGGGCGCATCACCAAGATCCTCGCCTTCCGCGGCCTCGAGCGCACCCCGATCGATGAGGCGATCCCCGGCGACATCGTCTCGATCGCCGGCCTCGTGAAGGGCTCGGTCGCCGACACCTTCTGCGACCCGTCCGTCGAGATCGCGATCAAGGCCCAGCCGATCGACCCGCCGACCGTCTCGATGACCTTTATGGTCAACGACTCGCCGCTGGCGGGCACCGAGGGCGACAAGGTCACCACCCGCGTGATCCGCGACCGCCTGTTCAAGGAGGCCGAGGGCAATGTCGCGCTGAAGATCGAAGAGGCCAAGGACAAGGACAGCTACATCGTCTCCGGCCGCGGCGAACTCCAGCTCGCCATCCTGATCGAGCAGATGCGCCGCGAGGGCTTCGAGCTCGGCGTCTCGCGTCCGCGCGTGGTGCTGAAGCGCGACGAGAACGGCCAGCTGCTCGAGCCGATCGAGGAGGTCATCATCGACGTCGACGAGGAGCATTCCGGCGTCGTCGTGCAGAAGATGTCCGAGCGCAAGGCCGACATGCTGGAGATGCGCCCCTCCGGCGGCAATCGCCTGCGCCTGATGTTCCATGCTCCGACGCGCGGCCTCATCGGCTACCAGGGCGAACTCCTGACCGACACCCGCGGCACCGCGATCATGAACCGCCTGTTTCATGACTACATGCCCTACAAGGGCGAGATCGGCGGCCGCCGCAACGGCGTGCTGATCGCGATGGAGACCGGCGAGGCCGTGGCCTACGCGCTCTGGAACCTGGAGGACCGCGGCCCGATGATGATCGAGCCCGGCTGGAAGGTCTATCAGGGCATGATCGTCGGCGAGCACACCCGCGAGAACGATCTCGAGGTGAACGTCCTCAAGGGCAAGAAGCTCACCAACATCCGCACCACCTCGAAGGACGAGGCCGTGCGCCTGACCCCGCCGATCCGGATGACGCTGGAGCGCTCGCTGGCCTGGATCGACGATGACGAGCTGGTCGAGGTCACGCCGAAGTCGATCCGCCTGCGCAAGGCGATCCTCGACCCCAACGAGCGCAAGCGCTCGCAGAAGATGAAGCAGGACGTCGCCTGAACCAGGTCGTCCAAACGGATGTTGGAAGGGCGGGCTGGAAGGCCCGCCCTTCGTCGTATGGGGTGGGAGCCGCCGCGCTCAGTGGCTCATCAGGATCGGCAGCGTGCACGCGTGCAGCAGCGACTGCGTCACGCCGCCGAGCAGCCATTCGCGCAGGCGCGAGTGCTTGTAGGCGCCGCAGACGATGAGATCGGCCGAAAAACCGGCGGCCGCCTGGCGGATCTCGCTGGCGACGTCGGCTTCACCGAGCGCGATGTTGCGCACGCTCACCTTGATGCCATACCGCGCCAGATGCGGGGCGAGGTCGGTGCCGGGCAGCAGGCCGGCGAGATCCTTCTCGCCGGTGACGGTCACGATCTCGACCTCCTCGGCCTCCTGGAGGAAGGGCAGGGCGTCCGCGACGGCGCGGGCCGCCGAAGCGCCGCCGTCCCAGGCGATCACGATGCGCTTGGCGGCATAGCGCTCGCTGCCCGGCGGCACGATCAGGACCGGGCGCCCGCTGTCGAACAGAGCCGCCTCGATCAGCCCGCGGTCGCGCTGGACCGGATCGGTCTCCATGTCGAGCACCGTGACGTCGTGCACGCGGGCATGGGCGATCAGCCGGTCGCAGAGGCTGGCGAAGACGAGGGACGGGGTCTCGACGGTGCAGACGACGCCGGCGAGGTCGGCCCGGCCCTTGGACTGTTCGGCGAAGGCCTCGGCCAGCTCCTTGATGCGGCGGTTTTCATGCGCGATCAGCTCGGCGCCGAAGGCCCCGACCAGCGATCCCGGCACCGCATAGCGCATCGAGGCGGCCTCCAGGGTCAGATGAGCGTCGGCGGCCTGCGACAGCGAGATCGCATAGGCGACGGCCGAGCTGTGATTGCCGCGTCCGTCCTCGGTGAAGCCGACGAGAACGCTCTTGATCGAGAGGGGCATGGCGGATCCTCCACAGGGTTGGTCTTGATTGGGTTGGCCTTGCCGACAGCTTGCCCGAATGCGCGGCCCAACCCTTGCGCTGGATCAATCCTTCGCGCTCCGATTGATGGAACAGTGCCCTCGTTGGCGATCGACGGAGGAACGGCACCATGCTTCAGCGCATCTCGCTTCATCTGGGGCGCACCCCGGCGCAGCCCGAGGGCAGCAGCCGCGACGGCTACGAGATCACCGCCCCGCTCGATGCCGAGGGCAGGCTCGTCGCGCAGGAATGGCAGGCGTCGCGGGACAAATGCCGCGTCCGGCGCTTCCGCCCCGGCGAGCCCGACCGCCATGGCTGGCTCCTGCACCGGGCCGGCGGTGAGGGCGGCGCGAATTGGGGCATCGACTATGACGATGCCTCGAGTGAGGACGACGAGTTCGGCTACAAGCTGGACCGGCATCGCTTCCAGATCGGGGAATATGTCTCGATCCGCGAGCAGGACGGCGATTTCCTGCCCTACAAGGTCGTCACCATCAGGCCGGTCGGGGTGGCGGCAGCCGCCGACGCGTCTTGAAGCCGCGTCGCTACGGAGATCGAAAGCCATGTCGACCCCGCTCACGACGGCCCAGCCCCTGGGTATCGGCACGCTGCTCGTGCCGGTGCATCTCGGGGCCGGATGCGAACACACGATCCTCTTCGCGGCCCGGCTGGCGAAGGCTCTCTCCTGTCGCCTGATCGGTCTCGGTGCCGACCAGATCGAACTGCCCTATTACGGGGACAGCGCGGGCATGGTCGATGCCGTGGTGGTTGAGACCGGCCGTGCGGTCCTGCTCGAGGATCTGGCGAAGGCGGAAGCGCTCTTCCGCAGCGCGGCCGACGGCGTCGCGCACGAATGGCGCGGCGCGATCGAGCAGACCCGCGAGTTTCTCCTGACCCAGTCGCGCGCGGCCGATCTCGTCGTCCTCGCGCGGCAGGGACCGGGCGATCCGCCACTGGGGCGGATGGGCGTGGCGCCCGGCGACATCGTCATGGAGCTGGGGCGGCCGATCCTGGTGGTGCCGCCGGGCATCGAGACCCTGGCGGCGCGCAGCGTGGTGGTGGCCTGGAAGGACACGCGCGAGTCGCGACGCGCCCTGCAGGACGCGCTGCCCTTCCTGGTCCGGGCCGAGATGGTCTCCGTGATCGCGGTCGGGGCCGATCCCGATGACGACGGTGCCCAGGACGCCTGCGGCTATCTCGCGCAATACGGTATCGCCGCGCGCGCGGTGCTGCGGCCGAGGAGCGGCGGCTCGATCGTCGGAGAGATCACGGATCTGGTCCGGCATCAGGGCGCGGATCTGATCGTCGCGGGGGCCTATGGGCATAGCCGCCTGCGTGAATGGATTTTCGGCGGCGTCACCCAGGAGCTGATCCAGGCGACGCCGGTCTGCTGCCTGATGTCCCACTGAACGGCCCTGCCTTGCGTTGGGCGCAGCGGTGCAGGCCGCGATACGCCCTTGTGACGGCCAGCCCTCTCTGGTCCTCTGGGCTCTTCCCGATCAGGAGAGCCCCATGCAGTGAAGGCGGGCTCGGAGCGTGTGCTCGGCGAGGTCTTGGGCGCGCGCCGCAAGGACATCGTCCTGGCCTCGAAGTTCGGCATGACCATGTTCCACGGCGGAAAAGGCGGCTCGCGCCGCTACATCCTCAGCGCCGTCGAGGAGTCCTTGACGCGGCTGAAGACCGACTGGATCGACCTCTACCAGTTCCACATGCCCGACCCGCTGACCCCGATCGACGAGACGCTGCGCGCGCTCGAAGATCTCGTGACTGAAGGAAAGGTCCGCTACACCGGCTGCTCCAACATGCCGGCCTGGCAGGTCGCGGACGCGCACTGGACGGCGCGCGATCTGCGCCTGCCCGGCTTCGCCTCGGCGCAGGACGAGTACAGCCTGCTCAAGCGCGGCGCCGAGAAGGACCTGATCCCCGCGCTTCAGCATTACGGCATGGGTCTGCTGCCCTATTTCCCGCTCGCCAACGGTGCCCTCACGGGCAAGTACAAGCGCAACGCCCCGATGCCCGTCGGCGCGCGCCTGACCAAGCTGCCCGAGCGCGCCGACCAGATCTTCAGCGACACCAACTGGACGAAGATCGAGGCACTGACCGGTTTCTGCCAGGCGCGCGGCCGCACGCCGGTGGAACTCGCCTTTTCCTGGCTCGCCGCCCAGCCGGTCGTCTCCAGCGTCATCGCCGGTGCGACCGAGCCGGAGCAGATCACCGCCAATGTGAAGGCGGCCGACTGGGCGCTGACGGCGGACGACCTCGCCGAGATCGACCGCATCACGGTCTAGGTTTCTCGGAACCCCGCCGTCATCCCGGACAAGCTGCGCAGCAGCGCCGCTCCGGGATCCATCCTAGAGATCCGGAGCCCTCCGATGGATCCCGGGGCAAGCCCGGGATGACGCCGTGGGTTCCGGAAAGCGCGAGGGCCCTACCGGAACGGCGGCTCGTCGAAGCTGCGCAGCTTGCGCGAATGGATCGTCGAGCCGGCTTCCTTGAGCTTCTCCAGCGCCGCGAGCCCGATCCGCAGATGCTCGCTGACGGCGCGCTCGTAGAAGGCGTTGGCCGCGCCTGGCAGCTTGATCTCGCCATGCAGCGGCTTGTCGGAGACGCAGAGCAGCGTGCCATAGGGCACGCGTAAGCGGTAGCCCTGCGCCGCGATCGTGCCGGACTCCATGTCGACCGCGATGGCGCGCGACAGGTTGATCCGCCGGCGCTCCTTGGTCCAGCGCAGCTCCCAGTTGCGGTCGTCCTGCGTCACGACCGTCCCGGTGCGAAGGCGGTTCTTGAGGTGATCGCCCTTCTCGCCGGTCACCTCGGCTGCGGCCTCCTGCAGGGCGACCTGCACCTCGGCCAGGGCGGGAACGGGCACGTCCGGCGGCACCAGCTCGTCGAGGATGCCGTCCTGCCTGAGATAGGCATGGGCGAGGACATAGTCGCCGATGATCTGCGTCTGCCTCAGGCCGCCGCAATGGCCGACCATCAGCCAGCAATGCGGGCGCAGCACGGCGAGATGGTCGGTGATGTTCTTGGCGTTGGAGGGGCCGACGCCGATGTTGATCAGCGTCACGCCCTGCCCGTTCTTGCGCAGCAGGTGGTAAGCCGGCATCTGGAAGCGGTGCCAGGGCGCCGACATCACCCGTTCCGCCGCGCTGACATCGACTCCGTCGCGCTCGATCCGCACCCCGCCCGGCGTCACCAGCGCCTGTGCCGTGCCGGCTTCGATCTCGGCCAGCCCCAGCCGGACGAACTGGTCGACATAGCGGTGGTAGTTGGTCAGCAGAACCCAGGGCTGCACCGCGCGCCAGTCGGTGCCGGTATAGTGCACCAGCCGGCGCAGCGAATAATCCACCCGCACCGCGTCGAACAGC
>NCCO01000031.1:0-3823 GCA_002279705.1 Allobosea sp. 12-68-7 | reverse complement strand
CTTAGCGAGAGCGGCCGCGGCTGCCCCTCGACGATGTCGAAGGTGCCGTCGGCGATCTCGTCGCCGACCAGCGAGAGGAGCGGCGTCGGGAAATGCCGGGCGAGTTCGGCCGCCGTGACCTTGCCGCGGCCCAGCTCGTCGCCGCCGTCGAGCGCATAGGGGTAGGGAATCTCCTGGTCACTGACGCCGGTCTCGATCGTCGCGCCGTATTCCTCGACCAGCGGCTGAAGCTGGTCGAGCAGATAGCCGCGGAACTCGGCCGGCTGCGTGATCGTGGTCGAATAGACGCCGGGCGCCGCGAACTTGGCATAGCCGCGCCGCGTCGCGGCGGGCAGCTGCGACGGCTCGTAGGTCACGCGCAGCAGCGGGTAGCGGTAAGCCGCGCGCTCGCCCGGCGTCGGCGCCTGCCCCGTATCGAAGAAGCGCTGCAGGTCGCGGCGCAGCGCCGCCCGCGCCTCGCCATAGAGATGTTCGAGCCGGTCGATCGCGGCGGCGGGATTTGTGGCAGTCTCGAACGTCATGGGCGGGGGCGTCCTTTCGTTCGCACGAGCTTTAGCCGCGGGCCGCCTCGCGTGACAACTGCCGGCGGCGAACGAGGGCTTCGGCTTGACTCGAAGATCACCGCTAATTAGTAAACCAATCAGTTAACTTAAGCCGAGCCCGAGAACGAGGCTACGGGGAGGAGATGCCCGCCATGGGGCCGGACCAGCCCCGGCAGAAGTCCAAGGGCAAGGAGACCGTACGCTCGCTCGGCGGGCTCTGGACGCTCGGCGAAGGCGAGAGCGAGTTGCCCGACGGCACGACCGGCAGGACGCTGATGACGCTGGGGTTCGACCCCGTGAAGGGCCGATTCGTCGGCAGCTTCATCGGCTCGATGATGACGCATCACTGGCTCTACGAGGGCACCCTCGACGAAACCGCCAACGTGCTGACGCTCGAATCCTCGGGCCCGAACATGATGGGCGATGGCGCCATCATCCCCTATCGCGACGTCATCACCCTCCGCTCGCCCGATCACCGCATCCTGGCGTCCTACATGCCCGACGGCAAAGGCGGCTGGAGCGAGTTCATGACGGCTCAGTATCGCCGCATGGCCTGATCGCCCGCTTCCGTCCGAAGGAGAGACCGATGAGGATCGCCCCCTATCTGATGTTCGCCGGCAACTGCCGCGAGGCCTTCACGGTCTATGAGCGGGTCTTCGGCGGCCGGATCGTCGCCATGATGGACCATCGCGCCACGCCGGCGGACGCCCATGTCGGTGCGCACTGGGTCGACAAGATCATGCATGCCTGCCTGGAGCTGGACGGCCAGATGCTGATGGCCTCCGACGCCCCGCCCGAGCGCAGCGATGGCCCGATGCGCAGCGTCTCGGTGTCGGTCAACGTCCCCGAGATCGCCGAGGCCGAGCGCCTCTTCGCCGCCCTGTCGGACGGCGCGACGATCCAGATGCAGATGGAGGAAACCTTCTGGGCGCCGCGCTTCGGCATGCTGCGCGACCGCTTCGGCACAAACTGGATGATCAGCGCAGAAATGCCGGCGGACAAGGCGAATTGCGGCTGAACCGCGCGCGTCATTCTCGGGCGAAGCGCAGCGCAGACCCGAGAATCTCAGGCCGGACGAGGCGTTGTCGGCCGACGCACACCCCTCGTCACGAGATGCTCGGGGCAAGCCCGAGCATGACGGCCTCGGCCCCTATCCCAGCACCGCCCAGGGAGCTGGCCGAGCACGCGCTCGGCCCGGGTCACTGTCTCCGGCAGGCGCGACAGGCTTCCCAGCAGTGATCCGGCCCCGCGCCCTGCCTCCTGAACCCGGCCGAGCGGGCCGAGATTCTGCGTGATCCAGTCGCGCACCACCGGCTCGGCCGTGCTCCACATGTCGAGATGCGGATCGAGCGTGCGCGCCACGCCCTCGACCACCACCATGGTCTTCTGCAGCATGACGAGCTCGGTGCGCGTCGCCATGTCGAACATGCCGGTGATCTCGAAGAGCAGCGTCAGGACCTTCGCCATCGAGATCTGGTCGGCGCTCTTGTCGTGGATCGGCTCGCCGACGGCGCGGATCGCCTGGGCGAAATCGGCGACGTCGTGATGAACCGGCACATAGCCGGCCTCGAAATGCACCTCGGCGACGCGGCGGTAATCGCGGGTGATGAAGCCGAGCAAGATCTCGGCGAGGAAGCGCCGCTCCTTCAGGCCGAGCCGGCCCATGATGCCGCCATCGACCGCGACGAGCCGGCCCTGTGCATCGACGAACAGGTTCCCGGGATGCATGTCGGCATGGAAGAAGCCGTCGCGGANNNNTCGCGGATCGCATGCTTCAGGAAGGACTGGATCACGATCCGCCCCAGCGCTGGCAGGTCATGACCGGCGGCCTTCAGCGCCTCGACATCCGACAGCCGGATCCCGTCGATCCACTCGTCGACCAGCATCTCGCGCGCCGTCAGCTGCCAATCGGGCTGGGGCACGCGGAAATCGGCGTCTTCCTTGGTGTTCTCGGCGAACTCCGACAGCGCGGCGGCCTCGAGCCGCAGATCCATCTCCATCGTCACCGAGCGCGCCAGCGTCTCGACCACGCCGGTGAAGCGCAGCCGGCGCGCCTCGGCGGAGCGCCGCTCGGCCAGCTCGGCCCCGAAGCGCATTGCGCCGAGATCGCGCTGGAAACGGTCGCGGATGCCCGGCCGCAGCACCTTCACCGCGACCTCGCGGCCGTCGTTCAGCCGGGCGCGGTGGACCTGGGCGATCGAGGCCGCGGCGACCGGCTCGCCGAAAGCGGCGAAGACCTGCTCCACCGGCCGGCCATGGGCAGCCTCGATGATGGCGCGGGCCTGCGCCATCGGGAAGGGCGGCATCCGGTCCTGCAGCGCCGACAGGTCGGAGGCGATCTTCATGCCGACGACGTCGGGCCGCGTCGCCAGGAACTGCCCGAACTTCACATAGGACGGACCGAGGCGCGTCAGGGCTGCGGCGAGCCTTGTCGCCGAGGTGCCGGCCTCGCGCCGCTCGATCAGCCGTCCGACTCGGATCAGCCCGCGCGCCAGCGGTGGCAGCACCGACGGATCGACGAGGGCGAGTGCCCCCTCGCGCGCCAGCACGAAGCCAACGCGGGCGGTACGCGCGAGATGGAAGAGCGAGGAGATCATGGGGCAGTCGCCGCCGCGGCAACAGGTCCATCCGTCATGCTCGGGCTTGTCCCGAGCATCCACGCCTTCCCTTCATCCGCGTCGTAAGACGTGGATGGTCGGCACAAGGCCGACCATGACGGGTTGCGCTCCCTCACAGCTTCCAGCCCGAATGCAGCGCCACGACGCCGCCGGTCATCGGCGTGAACCTGGCGCGGCGGAAACCGGCGGCCTCGATCAGGCCGGCGAAGGCCTGGGGGCGCGGGAAGTTGCGGATCGACTCGACGAGATACTGGTAGGGCTCGGCCTCGCCGGTCACCATCCGCCCCATCGGTGGGATGACGTTGAAGGAATAGGCCTCGTAGACCTTGTCCAGCAGGGGCACGTCGACATGGCTGAACTCGAGGCACAGGAACCGCCCGCCCCGCTTGAGCACGCGATGGGCCTCGGCCAGAGCCTTGTCGATGCGCGGGACGTTGCGGATGCCGAAAGCGATCGTATAGGCGTCGAAATGGTTGTCGGGCAGGCCGAGTTCCTCGGCATTGCCCTGCACGAAGCCGATGCGGTCGTCGTCGGGGAAGCGCTTGGCCGCCCGGTCGCGCCCGACGCTCAGCATCTCCGCGTTGATGTCGAGCACCGTGACCAGCGTCTGCGGTCCGCCGGCCTCCAGCACCGAAAACGCCACGTCGCCGGTGCCGCCGGCCA
>NCCO01000234.1:12699-16552 GCA_002279705.1 Allobosea sp. 12-68-7 | reverse complement strand
CGTGCTGGTCGCGGCTCTCGCCGGCCTCGCATCCGGGCGCCCCGCCGCATCGCAACCGGCACCTCGACCCGAGGAGAAGACCCTGATGCGGATTCGCTTCGCCTTCGCGGACCAGCGCTTCACCGCGACGCTGGATGATACGCCTTCTGCGCGGGACTTCGCCTCGATGCTGCCGCTCGACCTCTCGATCGAGGACTACGCGACCAACGAGAAGATCGCTCATCTCCCGCGCAAGCTGACGACACAGGGCAGCGGGCCGTTCGGCAACGAGGCGCCGGGAGACCTCGGCTACTACGCCCCCTGGGGCAATCTGGCGATGTATCACGGTTCCTATCGCTATTCCGCCGGCCTCATCCGCCTCGGGCACTTCGACGACGGCATCGCTCCCCTGCTCAAGCGCGGCACCCATCCACTGCGCATCGAGCGCGCCGCCTGAGCCGCTGCTGCCGCATGTCGTCGATGGCCGCAAGGCTGCCGGCGCCTGCATCGCCCACTCGGAACATGTCGAGCCTGCGCCGCGCGGGACACCGCCCCTAACCGCCGGTGGACATCTCGTCGTGCGGGATGAGCGAAGGCCTACTACGCGCCGCCTTGCCTTACCGTGCCGGCTGCCGGCGGTAGCCGATCCCGACCATGCGCCGGAACCGCCAGTTCCGGCGCCCGGGCCAGAGCAGGTCGGCGATCATCGCGATGGCGATCCAGCGGAACCAGGTGGCGAAGCTGTTGGACAGGCCCTGCGGCTCCTCATAGCCCCGGACCCAGCCATCCTGGCGTCGCACGCCCTCCCTGACATCGGCAAAGCCGCCATCGGCATTCTGGAAATCGAGCAGCGCCTCGAGCAGCGTCAGGCACCAGCGCTCGATCGCGTCGCGGCGATCGCCGAGGAGGGCATGGCCATGCACGAGCACATCGACCGCATCGACATCGATGCAGGCGCTGTCGATCCCCGGCGGCAGCGACAGGCAGTAGTCCACCGCCTTGTCCTGGAAGGGCAGGGGCCGGCCCGTCTCGTACCAGAGATGGAAATTGTGCATCGACCCGGCGAAGGCATGGAGCAGCCGGGTCGGATCTGAGAGCTGGCCGACGCCCCAGAACCCCGTGCTCGGCTCCTGCAGGCAGTCATGCCAGGCGAAGAGCTGTTCGAGGGCCGTCGCGACCCGCGCCTGCACCGCCGCATCGCCATGGTGCGCCATCAGCAGCCAGAAGCTCCCGAGATTGACGATGTTGTTGCCTTCCTGCCAGGGGTCGCGCAGATCGCGCTGGCTCAGCCAGTGTCCGAGCTCTCTTGCGTCGAGCCACGGCTCGGCGAAGGCGAGGACCGGCTTGCGGCCGGGATCGAGGGCCTCGATCGCGCCCAGCGTGTAGTTGGTGACGTGGAAATCGATGTAGCGCCAGGTCTCGGCGAGGTCCGGTTTCTTGAACACGGCCTCATCCGTCATGCCCGCGATGCGGAAACGGCCATCCGGCAGGCGGGCGCGTTCGAACCAGGCGACCAGCGCCGCCCGGTCGTCCCTGCTGTAGTCGTCGAGACCGCCCAGCAGGTCGAGCGCCATCACGCCGTTGTAGCTGCCGGGCAGGAGCATGCCGGGCCAGCGCGCGGCGTCGTGGTGGTCGCTGATCCGCATCACGCCGCGCGGCGCACCCGGGGTCTGCATCGTAGCGAGCCAGCCGAGCGTGCGCAGCCGCGCCTCCTCGATGCACCGCCATGTCGCCTCGAGCGGATCAACCGCCGCGACCTGTCGAGCCGCCTGTCCCATCGCCTCTCTCACCCCTTCACCGCCCCTGCCGCCATGCCTTCCATCACGCGCTTCTGGGCGATCAGGAACAGCACCGCCACGGGCAGCGTGGTGATCACCGAGAGCGCCATGATGCCCTGGAAATTCGCGCCGAGTTCGCCGTTCATCGACAGCAGCGCCACCGGCAGCGTGTAGGTGTCGGGCGTGCGCGAGATCACCAGGATCGGGAACCACTGGGCCCAGTTCAGCAGGAAGGTGATGATCGCCACCGTCGCCACCACGGGCCCGGCCATCGGCATCACCACCTTGAACAGGACCTGGCTCTCGTTCGCCCCGTCGATCACCGCCGCCTCGATGACCTCGGGCGGAATGGCGCGGAAGAACTGCTCGAACAGGAAGAACTGGATCGGCCCGAGCGCCAGAAACAGGATGATTCCGGCATAGCTGCCGAGCAGTCCGAGCTTGAACATCACCAGATACACCGGGATCACCAGCAGCATGTAGGGATACATAATGGTGATCAGGAAGCCGTAGCGCAGCAGCGAGAACCCCGGCAGCCGCGGCCGGCGCACCAGTGCATAGGCGCCCAGCGCCGTCACCGTGACCCCCAGCAGCGTCGACGCACAGGTGATCGCGACCGAGTTCAGCCCGTAGCGCCACAGCCCGACGCCGCCGATGCTGGCGAGCTCGGACAGGTTCGACAGGTCGAACCGCTCCGGCAGGAGGCGCAGCGGCGCCGACAGCATCTCGCGGGTCGAGCGGAAGGCCGACACCAGCATCCACCAGTAGGGGTAGAGGAAGAGCAGGCTGACGGTCGAGGCGACGGCATAGGCCGCCACCTGGGCGAGCGGCGAATGGGTGCCGGAGGGGGCGGCTGCGTCCTTCACGGCTGCCTCCGGTCGCCGATGCGGAAGGCGGTCAGCGAGATGCCGATGACGATCGCGAACAGGATCGAGGCCATGGCGGTCGCCTCGCCATAACGGCCCTGGTCGAAGAGCTGGTAGGCGTAGTAGCTGACGAAATTGGTCTGGTCGCTCGGCCCGCCCTTGGTCATCACCACGACTACGGTGAAGGTCTTGAGGAACTGGATCAGCGCGTAGACCGTGTTGATCAGCAGGGCCGGCCGCAGCTGCGGCAGGATCACATAGCGCCAGCGCTGCCAGGTGGTGGCGCCGTCGATATGGGCCGCCTCTTCCAGCGCCTTGTCGCGGATCGAAAGATTGGCCAGGAAGATGATCACGTAGAAGCCGGCATGGTGCCAGAGTTCGGCGATCAGCACGGCCAACAGCGCGGTGTTGGGGCTGGAGAGACCCCCGAAGGCCGGCAGGCCGAGCAGCTCGAGCCCCGCATTGATCGCGCCGAAGGAGCGGTCGTAGAGCCAGCGCCAGACGACGTAGCCGGCGACGTCGGGCGTCACCACCGGCAGAAAGATGGCGAGACGGAAGAACAGGTTGCCCCGCTTCAGCAGCGTCGAATCCAGCAGCGTCGCGAAGGCCAGCGCGAAGGCGAGGTTCGCCACGACGGAGAGTGCGGTGTAGAGCAGCGTCCGCGCCAGCGACGCTAGGAAGATCGGATCGGCCAGCACCGACGCGTAGTTCGCCAGCCCGACATAGACCGGGCTCGGCTTCAGCGCGCTGGCCGACGCCGTGAACGAGACCTGGATCGAGAGCAGGATCGGCCAGATCCCGAACAGGATCGTCAGCGCCGCGAACGGTGCGACGAAGAGATAGAAGATGCGGTGCCGCCAGGCCTCGTCCAGCCGTCCGGAAAGGCCGTGGCGTTCCTCGGACAGGGGCAGGGTGAGGCGGGTCATTCGGGTGTCCGGCTGGGGGGGACGGGGCCGCGCGGCCTGCCCGTTGCGATCAGGACGCCGGGGCGGGACAGGCCCGCCTCGGCGCATGCGAGGGTTGAAAGCCGCGCTCAGCCTTTGAGCTTGGCCGCCAGGTCGCGCATTTCCTTCGCCGTCTCGGCGATAAAGGGCTTCCAGTCAGCTGGGGGGCTGGCGAGGCCGGCCAGCAGCTTGCGGTGGAAGGCGGCCTCCAGCTCCGGATAGAAGGTGTGGATCGATTCCGGGAAGTCGTAGGCGACGAGCCGGCCCTGCGCCTTCGCGAAGAACT
>NCCO01000234.1:5282-12661 GCA_002279705.1 Allobosea sp. 12-68-7 | reverse complement strand
CGGACAGCTTCGAGACGTCGAGATCCTTGCGCACGCCGGCGCCGAGCAGTTCGAGCGAGGCCTGCTGGGCCTCCTTGCCGAGCAGGAACTTGGCGAACTCCACCGCGAGCGCTTTGTTGGGGGCGTTTTCCGGCACGGCAACGCCGCGCATGCCGCCGATAACCACCGCGTTCTGGTCGTCGGCGGCGAAGCGGGGCCAGGGGCCGGAGACGAAATCGCCGTTGAGGACATTGGCGCCGTCCCACTTGCGCACGTTCCAGTCGCCGACGCGGAACATGCCGGCGCGGCCGCCCTCGATCACCTGGTACATCTCGTTGAAGGAGTGGTTGATCGTGTCGGGCGCGACGAACTTGTAGGTGGAATAGGTCTTGAGGAATTCCTCCAGCACGAGCGCATGCTTGGGCTGGTCGATCGTGATCTTGCCCTCGGGATCGATCAGCGTGTGCCGCAGCCCGCTGCCGAAGGTGAAGAGATCGAGCATGTGGATCAGGTCGCGCGGCTTGGCGGCCTGCAGCGCGAAGCCGAAGGTGTCCGCCTTGCCGTTGCCGTCGGGGTCGGCATCGCGGAACCTGGTCGCGATCCGCTTGGCGTCGTCCCAGGTCTCGGGGAATTTCTCGCCGGTCTTGTCAAGCCAGCTCTTGCGCACGCCCAGCGCCATCTGCACGCGCTGCGCCGGCAGGATGATCATCTTGCCCTTGAAGGTCGCGACCCTCAGATCATCCTCGGCGAGGAAGGCCTTGTCGGCGATCTGGCCGAGCACCGGCTTCAGGTCCATGACCTTGCCGGTCTGGCTCTCGACGCGGATGACGCGCTCGTAATTGTTGAAGATCAGGTCCGGCGCCGTGTCGGTGTTGAGCGCGCCGATCACCCGGCCGAACCACTGGTCCGTCGGGTAGGAGAGGGAGCGGACGGTGACGCCGGGCCGGCTCTTTGCGAACTCGGCGCCGGCCGCCTGGAACCACTTGATCCCGTTGTCGCCGAGATCGTGCCAGATCGTGAGCTC
Organism: Allobosea sp. 12-68-7; assembly: GCA_002279705.1. Lineage (GTDB taxonomy): Bacteria > Pseudomonadota > Alphaproteobacteria > Rhizobiales > Beijerinckiaceae > Allobosea. The sequence goes on along the minus strand of NCCO01000234.1, from coordinate 11,658 downwards.
CTGCGCCTTGGCCGGCGCCGAGAGCAGTGTGGCGGCGGCAAACGCGCCGCCGATGAGCAAGGCCAGCCTCATGGTCGATCCTCCCTGAATCCGTGATCGTTTGGCGTCACGTAAACGTTTTCGTTGACTTATCATAAGACCAACTCGATCAAGACATCAAGGGGCCGGGTTCGATCTCGGCGGAGGGCTGCAGGTGACGGGCAAAACCGGACTTTCGCGTTGCGGCCGGCCGGCGACGGCCGATCGCGGCGTCTCGATCCGCGCGGTGGCGGCACGCGCCCAAGTCTCGATCGCGACGGTCTCGCGGGTGGTCAATGGGCTGCCCAACATGGCCTCGCCTGAGACGGTCGCGCGCGTCAGGGCGGCGATCGCCGAGCTCGGCTACCGGCCGAGCAGCGCCGGCCGCTCGCTGCGCCAGCGCGAGAGCCGGCTCGTGGCGGTGATCGCGGCCAACCTCGCCAACCCCGCGATGACGGCGATCTCGGCCTCCGTCGAGGTCGCGCTGCGCAGTCGCGGCCTGGTCCTGGCGCTGTGCGACAGCCACGACCAGGCCGAATTGCAGGACGAATACCTGCTTGAGATGCGCGCGCATCTGGTGCGCGCCACCGTCCTGCTCGGCGCCGTAGCGAGCCCGAAGCTGGTCGCGATGATCGAGACCGGCGAGCCGCTCGTCTTCGTCAACCGTCGCTGCCCCGGTGACGACGACCAGCCCTTCATCGGCATCGACAACCGCCAGGCCGGACGCGATGCCGCCGCCTTCCTGCTGGCCAAGGGGATCCGCGACGTCGCCGTGGCCCATGGGCATCTCGCCTCCTCGGCGACCATCGACCGCATCGCCGGCATCCGCGAGGCCTTCGCGGAAGCGGGCGCGCCCGTGCCGCCGGAGCGTTTCCTGACCACGCAGGGCGCGGAGCATCTGGAAATCGGCTACCGCGCCGCCGATCATCTTCTCGCGGTCGGCAGACCACCGGCCGGGCTCATCTGCGCCAGTGACATGATCGCCTTCGGCGCGCATCGCAGGCTGATCGAGGCCGGGCTAGCGCCCGGCGCTATGCCGCGGCTCCTGGGGTTCGACGACAATCCGCTCAACCCCTGGGTCGCGCCCTGGCTGTCATCCGTGCGCATCCCCTACCAGGCCTATGGCGATGCGGTCGTTCGCATGATCGACGCCGACGCGCCACGCCGTATCATCCTCGCGCATCAGATCGTCGATCGACCGCCGCCGTGACGGCCAAGAGCCTCGGGACCCGGAAGACCGCGCCATCGGACTTCGCTTCATCTTCATGCTGACACGCGACGACCGCACGGTCGAGTGGGGTCAGACTTGCACGCCGAAACACCCGGTTGGGCCCGCTGACGGTTTTCGACGGCTTCCCGGAGCGCAAACCGCCGACAGGATCTACGACAACCAGACGCGCGCCATGCTGCAGAGGGATCAGGACTCTCGGCAGGTCAGCTGCCTCGGCAAGGGCTGGAACATGCTGTTCCGGCTTGATGGCCCGCTCGATCCCTGGTTCGACAAGACCTGGAAGCTCAGCGAGATCCAGCGCCTCGATTGAAGCGAAACCCGCCGCGGCCGAGGCTGGGAGGCCCGGCGCCTCATGGGCGCGCCAGCCTCGCGGCGAGGCGCGCCAGTTCGGCGTCGTCCGGGCGCAGGCGTGAGAGGCGACCAGCGAGGTCCGCGGCGCCGGCGAGGTCGCGCCGCGCCTGCGCGTCGGACAGCAGCGCGCCGAGCAGGGCCGCATCGAAAGGGTTGGCCTGAAGCGCGCTGCGCAGGACCTGACGTCCCTGTTCCGGCTGGCCGAGCGATTGCAGCGCCACGCCATGGACATAAGCCAGTTGCGCATCGCGCGGGCCGAGCCGCGAGGCCAAAGCGAGGCTCTCCAGCGCCTCGGGATAGCGACGCTGCCGCACCAGCGCGAGGCCGAGCGCGTGATGCGGATAGGGTTCCTTCGGCGCGACCGCGATCGCCTGCCGCAGCGGCGACGGCGGCGGGATCGAGCGCCAGACCGGCGCGCAGCTCGGCCTCCGCCGCGTCCGGCCTGCCCCTGCGGATCAGATGGAGCGCCAGGGCGGCCCGCGCCTCCGGCCGGTCGGCATTGAGCGCCTGCGCCGCCTCGAACTCGGCGAAGGCGCGCGTCAGCTGGCCGCGAACCGGCTCCGGCACAGCTTCGGGCGAGATGTCGGCCAGCGCCTGGGCGGCTTCGATTCGCACCCCGAGGACGGGATCGGCCAGACGCTCCTGCGCCCAGCGCAGGCGGATCTCGGCGGGCTGCGGCGAGAGGTTGCGCAAGGCGGCGATGCGCATGATCGGGTCGGGGTCGTCGAGGCCGAGACGGATGACGCCTTCGCTGGCGATGGCGGGCAGGCGTCCGAGTTCGCTCTGCGCGGTCGCCCTGACGATCGCTGGGATCTGCGGGTTGCTCGCCAGCGCGATCAGCGGCGCGCGGGCCGCGGGGTCTCCCCGGCGCGCATCGTGAAACGTCCTGGCATGGTCCTGGAAGCCTCTCCGCGCCGGCCCGTGCCAGGCCACCACGGCCTCCGCGGCCCATTGCGCCGGTTTGTCCGCATGGCAGCTGGTGCAGCTGTTGGGGACACCGAGGCTCACCGTCAGGTCGGGACGCGGAATCCGGAAGGAATGGTCATGACGCGTGTCGACGACCATGTAGGTCCGCGCCGGCATGTGGCAGGTGATGCAGTCGGGCGCCCCCCGGCCGGGCTGGTGCCCGGTATGGGTTGCCGCAGCGAAACGCTGCTGGTCGTGGCATTGGCTGCAGACCAGCGGCGCCTCCGCCTTCAGCCGGCCGGAGTGAACGTCGTGGCAGTCGCTGCAGATCACGCCCTTCGCGTACATCTTGCTCTGCCGGAAGGTCTGGTCGGTGAAGACCTCGTCGATCATCTGCCCGTCCGCCTCGAACAGGCCGCTCGTCAGCAGGGCCGGGAGGTGCGTGTCGACGATCGAGCGCCCCGGCTTCCAGTCTTCCGAGATCGTGCCGCGCCGTTGGTGGCAGCGGGCGCACATCTCGACCTCGTCGCCCGGCGGGCGCGCGACAGGCGCGGCCGGGCTGCCCGTCGCCGGATCGGGCGTCCAGTCGACCGCCCGTCTCCGGGCTGCGGCGGCCTCGAACCCCTTCAGGCCGGGGTCGCCGGTCCTGCCGGCCGCGGCCCAGGCCAGGTGGCCGGCGCCGGGCCCGTGGCAACTCTCGCAGCCGATGCTGACCTCGGAATAGGTCGTGCGAAAACGGTCGGAGGCGGCGTCATAGCCCTTCTTCACCGCGGTCGAATGGCACTCCGCGCACATGAAGTTCCAGTTCTGCATCCGCCCGGTCCAGTGCAGGGCGTCGCCCGGCGGGATCGACTGGTCGCCATAGACATGGAACCAGCGCTGCCCACCCTGTGCCCGCGGGCGCGTATCCCAGGCCCAGGGCAGCGCCTGCAGCCGGCCGTCGGGGAAGGTGACGAGGTATTGCTGCAGCGGCCGCCAGCCGAAACTGTGGCTGATCGCGACGGTTGCGGGCTTGCCGTCCTTGCCCTGCGTCTCGACCAGGAAGCGCTCGCCTTCGCGCCGGAACCGGGCCGTCTCGCCGTGATGCGCGATGGCGATGTCGGAGAAATCGCCGAGAACGCTCTGAGGCGTCGCCACCGCCATCGCCTTGGCATGGTCCGATCCCTGCCAGTCGGCGAGCGTCGTCGCATGGCAGGCGGCGCAGGCCTGGGAGCCGACATAACCTGCCGGCGCATGGGGCGTCAGTTGCCCGATGCCGGATTCCGCGCCCATGGCCGGCGGCTTGCTCTGGGCCTGCGCCTGGTCCCGACGCGCGGTTTCGCCCTGGACCCACCCCATCGACAGGACCAGCAGCGTGGCCAGGACGCTGCCGGCGAAGCCATGCACGGGCGGGCTCGGCATCCACCGCCTCAGCCGTGCCAGCCCCGCCACGAGCGCCAAAGCCGACGCGCGCTAGAACCGCACGCTCAAGCCCAGCACCGGGCCGTGCTGCAGCATGTCGAACTCGTAGCGGGACAGCCCCGAACCCTGGACGTAATCGACATAGAGGGCCTTGTAGCCGATCACCGCCGAATAGGTGACGCCGTTCGTCGTCTTGAAGTCGTAGGCATAGGTCGCCAGCGCCTGCCAGGTGAACTTGCTGCCGCCCGCACCGAGATCGCCCCGGAAGGCGAGATGGTGGTTCGGGGCCAGCGAGACGCGCGCCCTGATTCCGGCGAAGGCGTCAATCCAGTCGACGGATCCCGACCGGGCGATGGCGCGGCCCCTGCTGATCGCCAGATCGCCCAGATTGACCGTCGTGGCGATGTCCAGCCCGAGATCAATCTTCTGGTACCAGTACCTCGCGCCGGCCAGCACATCGAAGGCGACCGGACCGATGCTGCCGATCTCGTAGGCCGCGCCCGCCTCGAGGATCGCCATCTGGAATTTCATGTCGAGCCCGGCCCCGACGGCTGCGCCGACACCGGGCGCGGGGCCCCTGGTCTTAAGCCCGGAACGCTCGATCGTGATCTTCTCGGCGATGATGTCGCCGAACAATGCCAGGCGACCGTTGCGCGCCTCCATGCTCAGCATCAGGGCGACCAGCGAGCCGCCTTCGCCGATCGTGCTTTCGACGATGTCGACGAAGCTTGCATTCACATCGACCCCGCGGCCACGGACCACCTGCGAGCCGTTGAGCGAGGTCAGCCAGCCATAGGGCGTGACGCGGAAGGTCCAGCCGGGAACGAAGCTCGGCGGCGCCGGCTGGGCGCGCGGGGGCGTCAGATCCGCCGCCACGACGGGACCGGCGAGGAGCATGGCCCCTGCCCAGACGGTCAGCCTCTTCCGCGTCGACATTGTTTCCCCCAACCCGCTTTCTGTGCCTGCTCCCGCATGGAAGCCTCTGATGACTATGTCGGATCCTGGACACTGACGGTCAGCTTGGGGATCCGCCCGGTGAAGCGCGATCGTGATTCAGAGCCGATCGCTTCGACGACGGGTGTTCCGAGATCGATCCCGATATCGGCCGTCTCGTCAGCCGAGAAGATGCCGGGCTGGGTGACCGCGATGCGCCCCTCGGCGACCTTCTCGCCATTGACGAAAAGCGTGCCGAGGCCCCCCTTGGCCTTGCCGCCACCGTCATAGTCGAACTGGAAGCGCAGTTCGGCCTTGCCGGGCGCGAGCTTGTTCGATGCGGCGATAGTCGTGCGCTGCAATCCGAGGAAGTTGTAGTCATAGGCCGGCACGCCATCCTTCACATAGAGGGACCAGCCGCCGAAACGGCCGCCTTGGGCGATCAACGTCCCGTTCGCGCCGCCTTCAGGCACGAGCACTTCAGCCATGATCGTCTTCGACCGGTTCTTCACATTAACGAACACGCCTTCGAGCATGCCGACCATGCCCTCGGACAAGGTCAGCGACCGGCGTGAGCCCATCAGGTCTGGCCGTCCGACGGCCGCGGGATCGAGCCGTTCGAAAAACCGGTCATCCATGGGCAGGGCGCCGTATTTGCCGGCCTCTTTCAGGAAGAGGGCCTGCATCTCGGCCAGTTTCTTCGGGTTGGTCTTGGCTAGATCGTTCGCCAGGCTGAAATCGGCACGAACATTGAACAACTCCCAGCCGGAATTGTCCTGCAGGGTCCGGCGCGGCTTGGCTTCCCAGGGCGCCTTGTGGATCGTTCGCGCAAGCCAGCCATCATCATAGATGGCGCGATTGCCGGCGATTTCGAAATACTGCGTCCGGTGCCGCTCGGGAGCCTTTCCGTCCTCGAACGCATAGACCAGGCTGGTCCCCGCCATGGGGATCTGCTTGACGCCATTGACCGATTTCGGCTCGGGCAGGCCGATGGCCTGAAGGACGGTCGGGGCCACGTCGATGACGTGGCTGAACTGGGATCGGATCTCGTTGCGGGCCTTGATGCCCTTTGGCCACGAGACCACGACGCCATTGCGCGTGCCGCCGAAATCCGATGGCACCTGCTTCATCCAGCCGAACGGCGCATTGAAAGCGACCGACCACCCATGCGCCATATGGGGGTAGGTCTCGGGACCGCCCCATTTGTCGATGAGCTTGAGCAGATCGTCGAATTTCTCGGTAAAGCCGTTGAAATAGCTCATCTCGTTGAAGACGCCGTTGGGGCCACCTTCGCCGCTGGTGCCGTTGTCGCCGGCAACGTAGAAAACGAGCGTGTTTTCGGCTTGGCCGACCTCCTCGAAAGCCTTCAGCATGCGGCCGACTTCGGTGTCCGTGTACTCCACGAAGGCTGCGAACACCTCCGCCTGCCGCGTGAACAACCGTTTCTCGTCGGCCGAGAGCGTGTCCCAATCCCTGATCGCGGGCGGCTTCGGGGCGAGCTTCGTCCCCTTGGGCACGACGCCCAGCGCGATCTGC
>NCCO01000234.1:1172-5177 GCA_002279705.1 Allobosea sp. 12-68-7 | reverse complement strand
CCAGCGCTCGATCCAGGCCCTGGGGACATGGTGGGGCGCATGGGTGGCGCCCGGTGCGAAATAGACGAAGGAGGGACGATCCGGCGTCAGCGCCTTCTGGTGCTTGATCCAGGCCCGCGCCTTGTCCGTCATGTCGGTCATGAAATGGTAGTTGGGATCATTAGGCAGTTCGACGACGGCGGTGCCGTCGTAGAGGAAGGGCGCCCATTGATTGGTCTCACCGCCCAGAAAACCATAGAATTTATCGAAGCCTTGGCGCGTCGGCCAGCGGTCGAACGGTCCAGCGACGCTGGCCTCCCAGACCGCGGTTTCATGCCATTTTCCAAAGGCGGCGGTCGCATACCCGTTCAGTCGTAGCATTTCGGCCAGCGGCGCGGTCGCGCTCGGGATCTGGCCGGTGCTTCCGGGAATGGCCGTGGCGAGCTCCGTGATGAAGCCCATGTTCACGGTGTGGTGGTTGCGGCCCGATTTGAGCGCGGCCCGTGTCGGCGAGCACAGCGCTGTCGTGTGGAAATTGTTGAAGCGCAGGCCGTTCTCGGCGAGCTGGTCGAGCGTGCGCGTCCCGATCGGCCCGCCGAAGGTGCTGGGCGCACCGAAGCCGAGGTCGTCGATGAGCACGATCACGACATTGGGGGCGCCGGCCGGCGCTTTCACCTCGAACCGGGGCGGCGGCGTCACCTTGCGGGCGTCGATCTCCGTGTAGACTGGACGCTTGGGCTCCGCGATCGGCAGGGACGTGCGATCGGGCGTGGCGGTGCGAGTCTGCGCGACGGCGGGGGCGCTGTGGAGCGCCGCTGCGAGTCCCAGAAGCATCAGAGCCCTGATGGTCGTCATCGGAGACCTCCGCATGGTCCATGTGTTGCGTGATGATAGGAGATGCCGTTGCGGCAGCATAGAGCGCGTGCAGGTTGTGGTCCGATGGCCGGGCCCGATGGGCCCGGCTGCCGGTCAGCGCCGTCCGACGCGGTTCACCGGTCCGCCCCGGTTCATCGGTGTGCCCGGCCGGACTCCGACCCCGGCCGCTCCCACGCCGGGCGTGACCACCGCCCGTCGCGCCACTGGGGCTCCGGCCCGCGCGACGCAGCCTTTCGGCACGCCGACGGTCTTGCAGTAGACGACCGCGGCGGCCGGCTCCGCGGTGGCGATCGACAGCGCTCCCGCCAGGAGGGCGAGGGCCGGCATCGTCAAGAGGGCCTTCATCATCGTCGCGTCTCCCCGTTGGGCTGCTCGGCCAGTTCGACTGGGGCAGCCTGCTTTTGTTCTTCGAGTGGTCGATGGCGTGAACGCCGAGGCGGGAGCCATCATCGCCACCCTCCGCACGCAGTCGCCACCCTTGTATCCCACCGCGTCCTTGATTCGGGTCAACCGTAGCGGAGTGAGCCGCCTATAGACGCCGAATGGTGCGGCCGCTGCAAGAGCTGACGCAGAGGCGCTGCCCGAGAGCGGACCTCGAGCGCAAATGACGACCTCCTGGGATCGGGTTCTGGTGACCGCGACCCGGATGAACAACCTTCATGGCTGCGAGAGCGAGGCCGGCGTCTTGCTGATGAAGACGATCAAAGGACCTGTCGATCAGGTTTTCGCGTTCGCGCTGGACGTCGCCTCGCGTGGTCGCGTGCGCTCGACTGCGAAAGTCAGCTCGATGGCGCCGCTGCGATCTGTTGCTCTCGTCCGGCAGCCAAACCGAGGAACCACTCGCGGACCTGTCTGGCTCTCGTCGACAGAGGTGGTCCATTCGGCGCCACGAGGTAGTAGCTGAACTGCGTCGGGTAGGACTTTCCGAACGGGTTCACCAGGCTGCCGGCCTTGAGTTCGCCTTGGACCAGCCACTCTGCAAAGAGCGAAATGCCAAGGCCGTTGATGGTCGAACTCAATTGGAAATGGCGGTCCTCCAGCATCATGTTCGGCTGGTCGGGGCGCAAGGCGCTGCCGCAATCCGTCATCCACTCCGCCCACATCCGCTTGTCGTCGACATGCAGCAAGGTGCAGCGCTGAACATCCTGAGGTTCGGACAGGCCGAGCATCGCCTGGTAGCCGGGGCTGCAGACCGCGACGAGTCGCTCGTCCCACAGCTTCTCCGCCTCGAATTTCGGCCAGCCGCCGGTTCCCCACTGGATGCCGAAATCCGCGAAGGCGTGCGGGTCGGGAAGTTTCACGAAGGTGTTGTTGTGATTGAGCAAGGTCACGTCGACGTCAGGGAAAGCCTGACGCAGATCGCCGATGCGGGCGGAGACGAAGCGGCTCGCAAACATCGGCAACAGCGCGACCCGCACCTCGGCCGTTCTGCGGGCGACCAGCGCGATGCCGGCGCCGATCTGCTGCAGACCGGCATCGACATGGCTCGCCAGACGGGCCCCGTCTTCGGTCAGTTCGAGACCGTGCGCGCTCCGCCGAAACAGCGCCACGCCGAGGTCCGTCTCGAGCTTCTTGATGTGATAGCTGACCGAACTCTGCGTGCTGCCACAGTGCTGCGCTGCCTTCGTCACGCTTCCGAAGCGGGCGACGCTGTCGAAAACATGGATCGAATTGAGGTTGCGGATCCGGACCATCGGCAGCCTGGGTCGGCTTCTGTGGACCGACCATAACATCGAAAAATTGAATATCTAGCGCGAATCTTTGCGATACCCCTCACCAGAGCCGGCGCATAAGCTTTTGGTCGGTTTACTCGATCAGCGGGAACTGCCAGATGGCCGAGACGATCCTGCGCGTCGATGCATTGTCCAAGAATTTTGGCGGCGTCCGCGCGGTTCGGGATCTGTCGTTCGATGTGGCCGCCGGCGAGATCGTCGGCCTCATCGGCCCCAATGGCTCGGGCAAGTCGACCACGGTCAATGTCCTCGCCGGCCTGCTGACGCCGACATCGGGATCGATCATCCTGGCCGGGCAATCCATCGAAGGTCTGCCCGAGCCCGCGCGGGTGACCAAGGGGCTCGCCCGCACGTTCCAGACCGCGCGTGTCTTCCCGGAATTCACCGTTCGCCAGCATGTGTCGATCGGCTGCCATGCGGTCCGGACGGTCAATCCCTTCGCCTCGATCCTGCCGTTCGGCAGCTCGGCGGACGATGACGAGACCGCCGCGCATGTCGACCACCTGCTGCGGCTCTGCTCGCTGGCGTCCATTGCCGATCGCCCCGTCGGCGGCATCTCGTCGGCGCAGCAGCGGTTCCTGATGATCGCCACCGCCCTGGCGGCCCGGCCCAGGGTTCTGCTCGTCGACGAACCCGCCGCAGGCCTCGTCGAGCATGAGCGCCAGGAGCTGGCGGAACTCGTCCGCGGCATTCGCAGCAGCGGCGTCGCCGTGGTGATCATCGAGCATCACATGGCCCTGATCATGGCGCTGTGCGACCGGATCGTGGTCCTGAACTTCGGCTCGAAGATCGCACAGGGCACGCCGGCCGAGATCAGGGCCAATCCCGCGGTGATCGATGCCTATCTCGGCGAGGCCGCCTGATGCTGGGCATTCGCGATCTTCGGGTGAGCTATGGCGCGATCGAGGTGATCCACGGCGTCAGCCTCGACGTCGCGGCCGGCGAATGCGTGGCCCTGATCGGAGCCAACGGCGCGGGCAAGTCTTCGACGCTGAAGGCGATCTGCGGCCTCGTTCCGGTGCGGGCGGGCTCCATCCAGTTCGAGGGGCGCGACATCACCAATCAAAGCGGGCACGCCATCGTCCGCTCGGGAATCACGATGTGCCCGGAGGGCCGCCAGGTCTTCCCGCAGATGAGCGTGCTGCAGAACCTGCGGATGGGAGCCTATACGCGGACCGACAAGGACCAGGACGCCGATCTCGACCGCATGATGGACATGTTCCCCATCCTCCGGGAGCGCCAGACGCAGGCCGCCGGCAAGCTGTCGGGTGGCGAACAGGAGATGCTGGCGATTGCGCGTGCGCTGATGGCGCGTCCGCGCATCTGCCTCTTCGACGAACCATCCCTCGGGCTTGCGCCGAAGATCGTCGCGAGCGTCTTCGAGACCCTGGCGAAGATCAAGGCGATGGGAATGACC
>NCCO01000234.1:0-1106 GCA_002279705.1 Allobosea sp. 12-68-7 | reverse complement strand
CAACCTGGCTGATCGCGCCTATCTCTTCGAAGCCGGCCGGATCGTGATGGACGGACCCGCAAAGGAGTTGAAAAGCCACCCTGAAGTCGTGCGTGCGTATCTCGGCCACTAGTCAAAAAAACAAAATCAAGCGGAGGAAGCCATGTTGAATCGAACGAGAACCGGCGCGTTTGCGCTGGCGATAGCCTTTGCCGTTGCTGCAAGCCCCAGCTTTGCCGCCGAGAAGAAGCTGACCGTCGGCGTTGCCGACGCCCTGACCGGCGGCGGCGCCGTCTACGGCCTGCCGCAGGCGAATGCCGTCAAGATGGCGGCCGACGAGATCAATGCCGCAGGCGGGATCAAGGCCGGCGCCGACACCTACAAGATCGACGTCATCGCCTATGACGACAAGGCCAACCCGACCGAAGCGACCAATGCCGTTCGCAAGCTGATCGATCGCGATGGGGTCAAGTATATTCTGGGCTTCTGCTGCTCGGGCTCGACCAGCGCGGTGGCCTCCTTCATCGCGAAGGAAAAAGCCGTGATGCTCGTCGGCAATGCGGCCGAGCGGTCCATCACCACCCAGAAGATCCCGAATCTCGTCCGCACACGGCCGCCGGCCGATTACACCGGGCAGGCCGCAGGGACCTTCATCGCGCGCAAGGGGCACAAGCGGGTCGCCGTCGTCGGCGCCCTGGAAGTCGGCTTCTACTCCCAATACGTCGACGCCGTCGAAAAGGAGCTCAAGAAGGCTGGCGGCGAGATCATCGCCCGCGAGGTGTTCTCGCTGCGCGATCGCGACATGACACCGCAACTGACCAAGATCCGCGGTCTGAATCCGGATGCCATTCTGGTCGTCGGGTATGTCGAGCCCGCGGCCTTCGTCTACCGCCAGTCGGTCGAGCTCGGCATCAACGTCCCGCGCTACGGCTTCACCAGCGGCAGCGAGGAGCAGTTCCTGCGCGTGACCACATCGGAACAGATGGAGGGCGTCTGGGATCTGCGGCCAACGGAGCTGACCCTGCTCTCGGCCAGCAAGAACGGGATCGCCTACCACGAGAACTACACCAAGATGTTCAAGGCCTCGCCCTCGCCGAGCTCGCCGCTGTCGAGATCGAGGATGCGGA
>NCCO01000233.1 GCA_002279705.1 Allobosea sp. 12-68-7 | reverse complement strand
GATGATGCGCCGGACGAAACGGCCTTCTTCGACAAACGGGTCGAACAGGGCCATCCAGGCCTCAAAACAGTCGCTGGGATATGCATCGCCGAAGGCAGCGAATGGTTTACGGCCTTCGAGCATCAGCGCCAGCTCGAATTCCGTATGGATCAGGTAAGGCACGGCACGAAGAGTGCTCCACTCCACAAGCCGGACTTCGCCGAACTGGCGAGGAAACACGAAGCCGACCACCGCCGAAAGGCGCTCCAGATCTGAGGCATCAAGCTCCCAGATGGCCCCGTCGAGCACGTCCCCTACCTCATCACCCAATATGGCGACCAGCGGCTCGATCGTCTCCAGCGAGAATTGCGCTTCGAGGATCGGACAGCCGAGAGCCGGATCCACAGCTTGCAGAACGAAGCGAAGGCAGGCCGTGCCCAAGGCTTACTTTCACTTGATCCAGTCGGCGCATTTCGCCGGTTCGCCGACGCCACCCCAGGGCATGATCGGCACCGTCGAGGTCGAGTTCTGCGGCGAGCCTTCGATCAGCTTGTCGGAATAAGCCATGTAGATCAGGACGTTGCGCTTGACGTCGCAGCCGCGGACGATCTGCATCCTCTTCCAGATCAGCGAGCGGCGCTCGCGGAAGACGACGTCGCCCTGCTCGGATTTCTCCTTGAACCGGATGGGTCCGATCTGGCGGCAGGCGAGCGAGATCTCGGAGACCTCCTCGGCGACGCCGAACATGCCGGCGACACCGCCCTTTTCGGGGACGGTGTAGTGGCAGGCCACGCCCTCGACGATCGGATCGTCGATCCCGTAGACCGCGAGCTTGTGGTCCGGCGTCAGCATCTTCCAGACGGTCGATTTCTTGAAGATCAGGTCTTCCTGCGCAGCGGCCGGCGTCGCCAGGGCTGCGAGGCCGAGGGTCCCTGCGACCAAAGCGGCGACAATGGCTTTCATGGCGGCGTCTCTCCCAGGGCCGAGTGCCCCGCGCCAGATATGGTTGCCGTGCAGCGCGCGCGCCAGAGCCCGAGCCGGCTTAGGCAGCCAGCGGCTTGAAAGCGAGATAGGCGGCGGCGACGGCGCCGATGGTGCCGAGCAGGAACAGCACGAGCTTGAGCTGCGTCGTACGGCTGGCGAAGGCGACGTCGCCGGCCTCGACCTTCGGGTATTTGTCGAGCAGCCGGGCGACCGCGAGGTTCTCCACGACATCGCAGAGGCCGCCGAGCAGCCAGCCGCCGCCACAGAGCGCCGCCAGCCACCAGGGCTGGCCGCGCATCGACAGGCCGGCGATCAGGATGGCGCCGACGATCGCATAGGTAAAGGCGAAGGCGATATCGGCCGGCAGCACCCGGTTGCGGTAGCGGGCGCGGTGCGTCTCGCCGTAGATCGCGAAAAGCTTCTCGACATCGGCCGCATTGTACCCGTCCCAGTCGTTCTCGAGCATGCGCGGCACGCCCTGGCGGCTGGACCAGATGCCCGCGGCCCAGAACAGGATCATCACCAGCACCGGCCCCCAGACGAAGACGGCGAGCGGGACGGTCTCGGGATAGAAGGCGACGGTGTCGATCATCAGGCCTCGGCTCTCGCAGTGGGGCTTGGCGGTCGGGCGCAGCGTAGCCGGCGGCCCGGCAGGCGCCAAGCGCTATGACGCCAAGCCCTCGGACGCCAAGCCCTCGGACGCCAAGCCCTCCGACTCATGGAGCGCGCGAGGTTCCCCTCACCCGGCCGGCAGGATCTCCTGCTCGATCGCGCCGAAGATGGAGTGGCCGGCGGCGTCCTTCATCTCGATGCGGACGATGTCGCCGAAGCGCAGCGGCTGCTGCTGGGGCATCGGGATGGCCCAGGCCAGGATCGTTCCCGCCTGCAGAACATGCCGCTCGGCCGCCCGCGCCAGCAGTTCACCCGCCGCCACCGCACCGGTCGCCTCGCCGGGGCGAGGCGGCTGCTGGTTGACCCGACACAGCAGGGGCAGTTCGCTGCGCCCGTCGCGCCAGGCGGAGCCGATCTCGTCTTGCGTCACCACGACGGGCGAGAAGCTGCAGGCCACCTCCTGCGCGGCACCGCCGCCTCCGCCGACCGTCTCCATCACCCGGCAGCCCAGCATCACGAGCCGGATCAGGCCCGTTGCTCGCGCCGGGCCAACCATCGCCGGAACATCTCCCGTGATCACGGCGAGGCCCGCCTCGGCGACGAGACCGGTGCTCTCATCGACGGCCCGCACGGGCTGGCGCGGTCCCAGCGCCCCGGCCGAACGCGCGGCGACGGGCGCATCGCCCGGGCGGGCGAGGACCAGCCGCCCGAAGGCGCGCGGCAGGGGCGCAGCGCAGTCATGCTCGTGGAAGCGGAAGGAGGGCACCGAGCCATGCTCCAGCCCCTCCGCCAGATCGGCGAGGCGCGGGGCATGACGCTCCCAGTCGTCGAGCGCCGCCTGCAGCGTCGGGACCACGGGAAAGGCATCGGTGGCGCGGGTCAGGTCGCGCGAGACCACGACGAGACGGCCGTCGCGGCCATGCTGGAGCGAAGCGAGTTTCATGTCTTTTCATTCCTCGCCTGACGGGCCAATAAGGGCGGCACAGGCCCGTGGGAGGATCACCTTATGAAACGCCGCGACTTTTTGAAAACAGGTGCTCTCGCCGCCGCCGCGACCCCGGTCGCGATGCCAGCGATCGCGCAGTCGCAGCCCGAGGTGAAGTGGCGGCTGACCTCGAGCTTCCCGAAGTCGCTCGACACGATCTTCGGCACGGCGCAGCAGTTTTCCAAGCTCGTCAGCGACGCCACCGACGGCAAGTTCCAGATCCAGGTCTTCGCGCCCGGCGAGATCGTGCCCGGCCTGCAGGCGCTCGACGCGGTCACCTCCGGCACGGTCGAATGCGCGCATTCGCCGACCTATTTCTACATCGGCAAGGACCCGACGCTGGGGCTCGGCACCGGCATCCCCTTCGGCCTGAACGCCCGCCAGCAGCACAGCTGGTGGTATTTCGGCGGGGGCGAGCCGATCGTCAACGGCGTGCTCGACCGCTTCGGCGCCTATTCGATCCCCTGCGGCAATTCCGGCTGCCAGATGGGCGGCTTCTTCCGCAACGAGCTCAAGGGCGTCGAGGACCTGAAGGGGCTGAAGTTCCGCATCGGCGGCATGGGCGGGGCGGTGCTGGCCAAGCTCGGCGTGGTGCCGACCCAGATCGCACCCGGCGACGTCTACCCGGCGCTGGAGCGCGGCACGATCGACGCCGCCGAATTCGTCGGCCCCTATGACGACGAGAAGCTCGGCTTCATCCGCGTCGCCAAATACTACTGCTATCCCGGCTGGTGGGAGGGCGGCGCCATGCTGCACCTGATCATCGGCAAGGAGGCCTGGGCCAAGCTGCCCAAGCACTACCAGGCGATCGTCCAGCAGGCTTGCGAGGCGGCCAACAACTGGATGCTCGGCAAGTACGACTTCGTGAACCCGGGCGGCCTGCGCCGGCTCGTGGCGCAGGGCGCGCAACTGCGCCCCTTCCCGCTGCCGGTGATGGAGGCGGCGCTGAAGGCGGCCGACGAGTACTACGCCGAGACCTCCGCCAAGAGTGCGGACTTCAAGAAGGGCTACGAGTCGATGGTCGCGTTCCGCGGCGAGAACCTGCTCTGGTGGCAGGTGGCGGAGTTGTCCTTCGACAGCTTCATGAACCGGCTGAAGGCGCGCTGAGCGTCCGGCCAAGGGAGGCTTCTGCCAGCCGATGACGACGAAGCCCCCTTCTGCCCAGCCGGACATGCCGCTCCGGCTGGAGCAGTTCCTGCCCTATCGCCTCAATGTCGTGGCGTTCCATTCGGCCCGCGCGCTGGGACGCATCTACGACGCGCAGTTCGGCATCGGCATTCCCGAATGGCGCGTCGTGGCGCAGCTCGGCGAATTCGGCAAGCTGACCTCGCGCGACATCGGCGAGCTCGCGCAGATGCACAAGACCAAGGTCTCGCGCGCCGTCTCGGAGCTGGAAACGCGCGGGCTGGTCTCACGCGCCGAGAACCGCCAGGATCGGCGCGAATCCTTCGTCGCGCTGACGGCGGCCGGCGAGCGGATCTACGCCCAGATCGTCCCGCTGGCGCTGGCCTTGGGCTGAGGGGGAGGCCGCCTGCCCTCTTCACTGGCCCTCATCCTGAGGAGCGCTTCGCAGAAGCGCGTCTCGAAGGATGAGGGCTGGTTGATCAAAAAAACCGCGCGAGATTGCGGCGGATGCGCTCGAGCGGCGGCTCGCCGGCCGGGGGCGGCACGAAGGCCTGGCCGGTGATGGTCTCGAAGGCGCGGACATAGACGTCCGAGGTCTGCGCGATCAGTTCGGCGGGGATCGGCGGCAGATCCTGCGTGTAGGGATCGCAGCGGGCGACGACCCAATTGCGAACGAAATCCTTATCGAAGGAGTCCGGCTTTTCGCCCGTCTCGAAGCGCGCGGCATAGCTGCCCGCCATCCAGTAGCGGCTGGAATCGGGGGTGTGGATCTCGTCGGCGAGCAGGATCGTGCCCTCAGCATCGGTACCGAACTCGTATTTGGTGTCGGCGAGGATCAGGCCGCGCTGCGCGGCGAGCGCCTGGCCGCGCGCGAAGAGCGCCAGCGCATAGCGGCTGACCGTCTTCCACTGGTCCCGGGTCAGCAGCCCTTCATCGACGATCTGCGCGGCCGAGAGCGGCTCGTCATGGCCGCCGTCGAAGGCCTTGCTGGTGGGGGTGATGATCGCCTTGGGCAGGCGCTCATTGTCGCGCAGGCCGTCGGGCAGCGTGACACCGTACATCGCGCGCTGGCCCTGCTTGTACATCGTCAGGATCGACGTGCCGGTGGTGCCGGCGAGATAGCCGCGCACCACGATCTCGACGGGAAGGATGTCGAGCCGCCGGCCGATGACGACATTGGGATCGGGATATTCGAGCACATGGTTGGGGCAGATGTCGGCGGTCTGCTCGAACCAGTGGCGCGCGGTCTGGGTCAGCACCTGGCCCTTGCAGGGGATCGCTGCGATGGCGCGGTCGAAGGCACTCAGCCGGTCGGTCGAGATCAGGATGCGGCGACCGTCCGGAAGATCGTAGTTCTCGCGCACCTTGCCGCGATAGTAGTTCGGCAGCTCGGGGATGAAGGCGGCTTCCAGCGCCAGAGGAAGGGTCATGTCGGCATCGCCCGGTCGCAACGCCGGCGCGACATGCGCGGGCGGGTGCGAGCCTTCTAGACAGTCGGCGCGCGCACGCCAACCGCCTCTCGATCCACGACCGCGCGCCGCGCGGCGATTGCCCGGCGAGGGCGAATATGGCATGCGGACCCGACATCGCCGGTGCCCGGCGGGCATCGCTCCATAGTTCCGTCGCGTTTGGAGGCTGTTGTCGGCGACGGGGACGAGCCGCCAGCCAGGGGCAAGGATCGTCCGGCATTCGAGACCGACAAGCAGGTGACGTGATCCGACTCGCGATGACATCGAGATCCTCCCTTCCGCGGCGCTTTCTCCGCCTGTTTGCGGCGCTCTTGGCCCTGAGCGCCATGGGCGGCGTCGCGGCGGCGCAGTCCCCCGCCTGCAATGCCTGGCGCTCGGAGCTGGCGAGCCTGCAGGGCCAGGGCGGCGGCGGCGATCCGCGCGCCGCACAGACGGCGCAGCGCGTCGGCGCTCAGCTCGCCCAGGCGACCAACCAGTACCGCGCGATGGGCTGCGAGCGCGGCGGCTTCACCTTCTTCGGCGAAGGCCCGCCACGCGAATGCGGGGGCTTGCGCGCGCAGATCGGCCAGTTGCAGGGGCAATATGCCCGGCTGCAGCAGATGGCCCAGGGCGGCGCACTCGAGCAGCGCCGGGCCCAGCTGGTGGCGGCGATCAACGCCAATTGCCGGGCGCCGCAGCAGCGCGGCTTCTTCGAGACGATCTTCGGCCTGGAGCCGCGGCGCGGCGAAATCGATTCGACCCTGCCGGAACTCGACCCCGAGCAGCCGCTGGAGCCGGAAAAGCCGCGCCTCGGCGGGCCACAGACCGTCTGCGTTCGGACCTGCGACGGCTTCTTCTTCCCGCTCGCGAACAATCCCGGCGGACGCGACAGCGCGGACGAGATGTGCCAGGCGCTCTGCCCGGGCACACAGACCCTGGCCTATGGCATGACCAATGGCGGCGAGATCCAGAACGCGGTCGCGCGCTCGACCGGGCAGCCCTATGCCTCGCTGCCCAATGCCGGCAAGTACCAGCGCAGCTTCGACGCCGCCTGCACCTGCCGCGCGCCCGGCCAGAGCTGGGCCCAGGCGCTGAAGGACGCCGAGTACCTCCTGGACAAGCGCAAGGGCGACGTCATCGTCACCGAGCAACGCGCAGCGGAACTCTCGCGTCCGAAGGCGGCGGAACCCGCGCGACCGAAGGATGCGAAACCCGATCCGCGGCGCCGTGGCGCGGCGCCGGCACCGCAACCGGCTGCGGTCGACATTCCCGACGAGAAGCCGATGCCGTCCGAGAACTCGCCCACGGCCGGCACGGAATCCGCCGGCGTCGGCCCGGCCACGGTCGGCGAGCGCGTCCTCGACAAGGGCGACGGGCTCAAGCGCGAGACCCAGAGCGTGACCGGCGAACGCCGCACCGTCCGGATCGTCGCGCCCAACCTGGCGCCGAATCTCGGGAACGCCGCCATTCGGCCCTGACCGATCCCAATGGGTCGCAAGCTGAGGCTCAGGCGCTCTCGCCCCTGAGCCGCCGCAGCGCCTTATCCCGCCCGATCAGCGGCAGCAGCGCCGCCAGCTCCGGGCCATGGTCCTGCGCGGTGAGCGCCTGGCGCAGCGGCATGAACAGGGCCTTGCCCTTGGCGCCCGTCGCGGCCTGGACCGCGGCTGTCCAGCTCTTCCAGGTCGTCGCGTCGAAGGGCTCGGGCGGCAGCACGGAAGCCGCGGTCGCGGCGAAAGCGGCGTCCGTGACGACGGGCTTGATCGGCCCGCGAACGACATCGTCCCACAGGCGGGCCTCGTCGAGCTTGGCGAGATTGCCGCGGATCGCGAGCCAGAAGCGTTCGCTGGTATCGACGCCCATCTCGGCCAGACGGAACGCCACGGCGTCATAGGGCAGCTGGTGCAGGGTGCGGGCGCTGAGCGTGTCGAGGTCGTGCTCGTCGAATTTCGCCGGCGCGCGCGAGACATGAGCGAGATCGACCAGACCCGCCAATTCGTCGAGACTCGACACCGGACGCACGGCATCCGAGGAGCCGGTCAGGGTGGCCAAAGCCGCCACCGCCAGCGGCTCGACGCCGGCCTCGCGCAGGCCGCGCAGCGAGAGATGGCCGAGGCGCTTGGACAACCCCTCGCCGCTGGCCGTGGTCAGGAGATTGTGGTGGCCGAAGGCCGGCAGCGCCGCGCCCAGCGCCTGGAAGATCTGGATATGGACCGCCGTGTTGGTGACGTGATCCTCGCCGCGGATGATGTGGGTCACCCCGGTCGCCGCGTCATCCACCACCGAGGGCAGATGGTAGAGATAGCTGCCGTCCTCGCGGATCAGCACCTGGTCGGAGAGGGAGGTGCAGTCGACATGGGCGTCGCCCCGGATCAGGTCGGTCCAGGCGACCACGCGCGGCTCGAGCAGGAAGCGCCAATGCGGCCGGCGCCCTTCCGCCTCGAGCTTCGCCCGGTCCTCGGCGGTCAGCTTCAGCGCGGCGCGGTCGTAGATCGGCGGCAGGCCGCGGGCGAGCTGGCGCTTGCGGCGCCGGTCGAGCTCGTCGGCGGTCTCGTAGCAGGGGTAGAGCCGCCCGGCGGCGCGCAGGTCTTCCGCTGCGGCATCGTAGAGCGAGAGGCGCTGCGACTGGCTGATGACGAGATCGGGCGTGATGCCGAGCCAGGCGAGATCTTCGGCGATGGCGGCGGCATATTCCGGCTTCGAGCGCGCGAGATCGGTGTCGTCATAGCGCAGCATGAAGCGCCCGCCGCGGCGGCGGGCATAGAGCCCGTTGAACAGGGCCGAGCGGGCATTGCCGATGTGCAGATAGCCCGTCGGCGAGGGGGCGAAGCGCAGGAGCGGCGGGCGGGACGGCGCGGGGCTGGTCATGGCGGCGCTTATGACGCTTTTGGCCGGCAGCGACAATCGCCCCTGGAGTCATGTGCGGAGAGCATGGTGCGACGCAATTCGAGCCCTTGCAGCGCAGCATGATCCATGGCTGAGTGATGGCACTCGACTGGACCCGGTGAAAACCCGGGTGGCTCTTCCGGCCGCCGATCCGCCGGACAACCCAACTGCCGATCCCGCCTGACGCCCGCATCTGTCGCGGGTTCCGATCGCTATGGGTTTCTCATGACACGATTGTCCCGCTATCGCCGCGAATGGTTCTCCAACATCCGGGCGGACATCCTCTCGGGCATCGTCGTGGCGCTCGCGCTGATCCCCGAGGCGATCGGCTTCTCGGTGATCGCCGGCGTCGATCCCAAGGTCGGGCTCTTCGCCTCCTTCGCCATCGCCTGCGTCTCGGCCTTCGTCAGGAGCATGGCCTGCCCTATCTCTTCGCCGCGACGATCCTGATGGGGCTGATCCAGCTCGGGGCCGGCGCGCTGCGGCTCGGGCGCCTGATGAGCTTCGTCTCGCGCTCGGTCATCACCGGCTTCGTCAATGCGCTCGCGATCCTGATCTTCATGGCGCAGCTGCCGGAACTGATCGGCGTTCCCACGCTGACTTATGCGATGATCGCGGCCGGGCTCGGCATCATCTACCTCTTCCCCTATCTGACCAGGGCGATCCCCTCGCCGCTCGTCGCCATCGCCGTTCTGACGGCGCTGGCCTGGGGTCTTGGCCTGGATCTGCGCACCGTCGGCGATCTCGGCGAACTGCCCTCGACGCTGCCGGTCTTCGCATTGCCGCAGGTGCCGCTGACCTTCGAGACGCTGCGGATCATCTTTCCCTATTCGGTCGCGCTGGCGGCGGTGGGGCTCCTGGAATCGCTGCTGACCGCGCAGATCGTCGACGACATGACAGAGACCACCAGCAACAAGAGCCAGGAATGCTACGGCCAGGGCGCCAGCAACATCGCCTCCGCGTTGATCGGCGGCATGGGCGGCTGCGCCATGATCGGCCAGTCGGTGATCAACGTCACCTCGGGCGGGCGCGGCCGGCTCTCAACCTTCGTGGCCGGCGCCTTCCTCCTCTTCCTGATCCTCGTGCTCGACGATCTGGTGCGGATCATCCCGATGGCGGCGCTGGTCGCGGTGATGATCATGGTCTCGATCGGCACCTTTTCCTGGCGCTCGATCCTCGACCTGCGCAGCAATCCGCTGACCTCCTCCATCGTCATGCTGGCGACGGTGACGACCGTGGTGGCGACGCATGACCTCGCCAAGGGCGTGCTCGTCGGCGTGCTGCTCTCGGGCGTCTTCTTCGCCGGCAAGGTGGCGCGCCTCGTCTCCGTCGAGAAGCGCGACAGCGCGGACGGCACGGCCGTGACCTATACGGTCCGCGGCCAGATCTTCTTTGCGTCAGTCGAGAGCTTCCTGCGCGGCTTTTCCTTCGAGGACCGCCCGGCGCGCGTCACCATCGACCTGACCCATGCGCATTTCTGGGACATTTCGGCGATCGGCGCGCTCGACAAGGTGGTGCTGCGCCTGCGCAAGAACGGCGCGGAAGTGGAGGTGCTCGGCCTCAACGAGGCCAGTTCGACGATGGTCGACCGCTTCGGTCGCCACGACAAGGGCGACGCCGGGCCGGCGGCTGTCCATTGAGGAACGGTCGAGCCGGCCTCAGAAATCGATGCTCTCGCCGCCGCTGCGGCCGACCCCGCGGACCAGCGCGGCATCCGGCTGATGGACCGGCTCGCCGCTGTCGACGAAGCCGTGGCGCCGCGGCTGGCGCGGCCCCGCGGCCGTCAGGCTGACGCCGGCCGCGGCAGAGGGCGCCCGGCTCCGCCTGCGGCGCAGCTCCTCCTGAAGCGCCATCACCGTCTCGCGAGCATGTCCGTCCGCGACGATCTCGGCGACACGCCGGCCTCGCCCGAGCGCCGACAGGATCTCGTCGCGCTGCGGATCGATCGTTCCGCGCGGCGGCACTCGATCTTGGCATGTCGGCCACGGCGATCAGCAATGCAGTGGGCGCCGAGGCGGGCGATCTCGGTCGCCGAGAAAGGCTTCACCGGATCGAAGACATCGACCAGCGGGGAACCGGCCGCGTCCGCCTCGGTCAGGAGGGTGAGATTCTCCTGCACCGCCAGCGCCGTCAGCAGGGCACCGCGGGCGGCGGCGGCCCCGGTCTCGGCCTCGATGCCCGCGCCCAGCGTCTCGGCCAGCAGCGCGCCAAGCGGCGCGACCGGCACCACCCGGAACGCGATACCGAGGGTTCGGGCGACCGCCTGACTCTCCGCCGCCTCCCGATCCTCAGTGTCGGACATGGCCATCAGGACCGCGCGGACGCGCTCCGGTCCGATCGCATCGACCGCCATCGCGGCTGCGAGCGCGGCATCCGGCCCGCCGAGTACCAGCAGAAGTCCGGCCGAACCCGCCCGGCGGACATGGTCGCGCAGGCCGAGCACGCAGGCGGCGTAATCGGCCGCATCTGCGGTCGGCAGCGTCACCATTTCCCCCGGCTCGCAGCGCCAGGTGCCGCGCTCGCGCCGCCATGGCATGACCGCGCGCGCCTCCGCGAAGGCGGGCAGCTGATGGGTCAGGTTCCGCTCGTGATCGAGCGCGAAGGAGGCGCCGTCGAGCACCTGCTCATCCTGCCCGCCCACGGCGTTGAGCCAGGCCAGCGGCAGCCCCGTCTCGACGACACGCGCGACGGCCGCGTTCATGCGGACATCGCCAATGCCGCGGCGAAAGGCCGAGGCCGCGGCGACGAGGAGCATCTCGGCGCCCGTCTCCGCCAGGCATTCGGCCACCTCCTCATCCGCGATGTCGGCGCCGATCGCCAACCCCAGGCGGACCCGCCCGCGGAACGGAACCGGCCCCGGCAACGGACCCGGGGAGAACACGCTCGCCTCGTCGTCGGCGCCGTCCGCGCCGAGGCGGACCTTGAAGCGCACCGCCTGGATCACGCCGCCGTCGAGCAGGGCGAGCGCGTTGTAGATCCGCCCGTCCTCGACCCAGGGCAGGCCGAGCAGAACCGCGGGGCCGCCATCGGCCGTCTCGCGCGCGAGCCCCTCGCAGGTGCGGCGGCAGGCGTCCTGGAACGCCGGCCAGAGCGTGAGCCCGGGGGCCTGCCCGCCCACCAGCATCAGTTCGGGACACAGGACGAGGTCGGCGCCGGCCAGCGCCGCCTCGCGGCGCGCGGCCCGGACGAGATCGGCATTGCCCGCGACGTCCCCGAGAGTGGCGTTCGCTTGCGCGAGGGCGAGGCGGAAGGAGCTTTCGGTCATGGGCGGGGCTGTAGCGCGACGCGCCCGGCCGGGCAACGGCGCGGTGCAGGCTGACCCGCGCCCGCGCTTAACCTCACGTTAGGGTTAAGCGGTCATGAATGGGACACGAGCCGCTCTTGCACGACTGCGGGCCGCCGTTCGGAGAAGCGATCATGCGTACCCGCCAGACCCATCGACCGGGCCGAAGCCTCGCCCTCGCCGCCCTCGCAGCCTGCACGCTCGGTGCCCTGTCGCCGGCCCAGGCGGCAGACTACCCCGTCCTGCGCGGGTCCCAGATCGACGACGCGCCGCCCGCGCCGGAATTCGACAGCCGCATGAATTGGTCCGGCTTTTATGTCGGCGGCGGCGCCGGCGTTTCCTCGACCAAGTTCGAGCCCGGCAACGGGCTGCAGAACCTCGCCAACTTTGCCTATCGCAACACGCTGCTCGGCAATGAGGTGAACATGGGCAGTCTGGTGGGCAATCTGCCGTCGAAGAGCGACAGTGGCGCGACCTTCTTCGGCTTCACCGGCTACAATTTCGCCTTCGGCGATGTGATCCTCGGCCTGGAGGCGGACTACACCAAGGCGGGCCACCAATATCTGATCAGCGACTTCATCGGGCGCCGCTCCACGACATCCGACGGCACGATCAACGACTACACCCTGACGACACGGCAGGGAGCCGAACTCAAGGACTACGCCACCGCGCGCATCCGGATGGGCTGGGCCTATGGCCGAATCATGCCCTTCGCCACCATCGGTGGCGCCGTCGGACGTTTCGACACGACGTCGACGATCGACGCGACCTGGCGCTTCACCCGCACCAATGCCGTCACCGGCGCGATCGAGAACAATGTCGTTGCCTCCGGCTATCCGCTGCGCGTCGGCTCCACCAAGAGCAATGTCTACGGCTTCGGCCTCACCGCCGGCGGCGGCATCGACATGGCGCTCACCGAAAATCTGTTCCTGCGCGCGGAATACCAGATCATCCGCTTCGCCGATGTCGAGGGCACCACCACCACGATCAACACCGGTCGGGTCGCAGCCGCGCTGAAGTTCTGACGCCGCCGCAACCGTCCGACATGAAAAAAGCCGGGGCGGCGCGCCCCGGCTTTCCTGTTTCAGCAGCTCGGATGGTGGCGTCTCACTCCGCCGCCTCGACCTCCGGGCGCGCCCGGCCGGCGCGCTCGCGCTTGACCAGTTCGGCCACGAGGAAGGCGAGTTCCAGCGCCTGCTCGGCATTGAGGCGCGGATCGCAGACCGTGTGGTAGCGGTCGTTCAGGTCGGCATCGGTCATGCCGCGCGCACCGCCGGTGCATTCGGTGACGTTCTTGCCGGTCATCTCCAGATGCAGCCCGCCGGCATGGGTGCCTTCCGCCTGGTGGACGGCGAAGAAATTCTTCACCTCGCCCATGATCAGGTCGAAGGGCCGCGTCTTGTAGCCGCTGGCGGCCTTGACGGTGTTGCCGTGCATCGGGTCGCAGGACCAGACGACGTTGCGCCCTTCCCGCTTGGTGGCGCGCACCAGGGCCGGCAGCGTGTCGAAGACCTTGTCGGCGCCGAAGCGGCCGATCAGCGTCAGGCGGCCGGCCTGGTTCTGCGGATCGAGCACGTCGATCAGCTTGAGCAGGCCGTCGACCGTGGTCGAGGGGCCGCATTTCAGGCCGATCGGGTTGCGGATGCCGCGGAAGAACTCGACATGGGCATGGTCGAGCTGGCGCGTGCGGTCGCCGATCCAGACCATGTGCCCGGAGGTGTCGTACCAGTCGCCCGTGGTGGAATCGACGCGGGTCATGGCCTGCTCGTAGCCGAGCAGCAGCGCCTCGTGGCTGGTGTAGAACTCGGTCGAGCGCATCTCGGGATGCGTCTCGGGGTCGATGCCGATGGCGCGCATGAAGTCGAGCGCCTCGGTGATGCGCTCGGCGACCTCGTTGTAGCGCGAGGAAGCCGGGGCATCCTTGACGAAGCCGAGCATCCAGCGATGCGCGTTGTCGAGGTTGGCGTAACCGCCCGTGGCGAAGGCGCGCAGCAGATTGAGCGTCGCCGCGGACTGTCTGTAAGCCTCGAGCTGGCGGCGCGGATCGGGCGTGCGGGCCTCCGGCGTGAAGGCGTTGTCGTTGACGATGTCGCCCTTGTAGCTCGGCAGCTCGACGCCGTTCAGGGTCTCCGTCGGAGCTGAACGCGGTTTCGCGAACTGGCCAGCGATGCGCCCGACCTTCACCACGGGCGAGCCGCCGGCGAAGGTCAGCACCACCGCCATCTGGAGGAAGAGCCGGAAGAAATCGCGGATGTTGTCGGCCGAGTGCTCGCCGAAGCTCTCGGCGCAGTCTCCGCCCTGGAGCAGGAAGGCCTCGCCGCTTGCGACTTTCGCGAGCGCCTTCTTCAGCTTGCGCGCCTCACCCGCAAAAACGAGAGGCGGAAAGCCGGCGAGCTGCTGCTCGACCGCCCTCAGGGCTGCCTGGTCCGGATAATCCGGAATCTGCTGGACGGGCTTGGCCCTCCAGCTCTCGGGCGTCCAACGCTCCGACATGGGTCTTGGCTCCTGACTTCACTCCGCGCCGGTCAACCTGTTCGTAAGCGCGAAGGCGCGCCTATACACCGATGGACGCGCGAAGGCCACAGCGTCGGCATCTCGGCACCGGCCTGTTCCCACCGCCAACATGGTTAGCGAAAGCTGAATCGTTTCAGGTGCCTGCGACCGACGGCTCCCAAATCGATTCCGGTTCGCGACAAACCGCACGAAGGCGGTGAGACGGCGATTCAACCGGCTCGCAGGCTGAATCAAGCGCGGAGCCGCGCGCTGGACCGCCTGACGGTCAGGCCAGCTCGATGTCCGTGCGGTTGAAATCGTCGCCCTTGAACAGCAGCCGAGCCTTCAGGTGGCGGGACGTGGCGTAGGAGAAGCAGTCCCCCATGTTCAGGATCCCGGGGCGACCACCCCCCAGGCCGTAGCGCTCGGCGGCCTCGACTGCGAGCGCCGTGATTGCCATGTCGGGTGCGATGGGATCAATCGCGGCAAGTCGACAGAACTGCTCGACCAATTCGAACGCTCGCACGCGGCTGACCCGATCAATCCGTGCGACTGCCGTTGACGCTT
>NCCO01000232.1 GCA_002279705.1 Allobosea sp. 12-68-7 | reverse complement strand
AAGATGAGGCGGCAGATGATCCTTGAGATGGATCACGATCCGAACGCCGTCGATAATCGCGATCGTCGGCATCCCGATGAGAGGCTTTGCCTCAGAGATCCAGCACGAGGCGCGCCGGGTCCTCCAAGGCCTCCTTGATGCGGACGAGGAAGGTCACCGCCTCCTTGCCGTCGATGATGCGGTGATCGTAGCTGACCGCCAGATACATCATCGGCCTGATCACGATCTGGCCGCCGACGACCATCGGGCGCTCCTGGATCTTGTGCATGCCCAGGATCGCCGACTGCGGCGCGTTCAGGATCGGCGTCGACATCAGCGAGCCGTAGACGCCGCCATTCGAGATGGTGAAGGTGCCGCCCTGCATGTCCTCGATCTTGAGGGCGCCCTCGCGAGCCTTCTTGCCGAGCACGCCGATCGCCTTCTCGACGCCGGCGATGGAGAGCTGGTCGGCATCGCGCACGACCGGCACGACGAGGCCCTTGTCGGTGCCGACGGCGACCGCGACATGGTAGTAGTTCTTGTAGATGATGTCCGTGCCGTCGATCTCGGCGTTGACGGAGGGGATCTCCTTCAGCGCCTGCACGCAGGCCTTCACGAAGAAGCCCATGAAGCCGAGCTTCACGCCGTGTTTCTTCTCGAACACGTCCTTGTACTGGTTGCGTAAGCTCATCACCGCCGACATGTCCACCTCGTTGAAGGTGGTCAGCATCGCCGCCGTCGCCTGGGCGTCCTTGAGGCGGCGCGCGATGGTCTGGCGCAGCTTCGTCATCTTCACGCGCTCTTCGCGCGAGGCGTCGTCGACCGGCGACGGCGCACGCACCTGCACGGGCGCGGCCGGGGCGGAAGCCGCGACCGCCGGGCCGGTCGCGATCGCGGCCAGCATGTCGCCCTTGGTGACGCGGCCGTCCTTGCCGGACGCAGCGACCTTGGACGGGTCGACGCCGCTCTCGGCCGCCAGCCGCGACACGGCCGGGCCGGAATCGGCGGACTTGGCGGCGGCGCCCGTCGTCTCGCCGGCCTTGCCGGAGGCCTGCGCCACGGCGGCATCGGCCTTCTTCTCCTCGGCCTTGGCAGCCGGCGCGGCGGCGGCGCCACCGGCTGAGATCATGCCCAGGAGCGCACTGACGCCGACGGTGTCGCCTTCCTTGGCGACGATCTCGCCGAGCACGCCGGCGGCCGGCGCGTTGACCTCGAGCGTCACCTTGTCGGTCTCGAGTTCGACCAGCGGCTCGTCCGCCTTAACGGCGTCTCCCGGCTTCTTGAACCACTTGCCGATGGTGGCCTCGGAGACGGATTCGCCGAGGGTGGGTACGCGGATTTCGGTCGCCATGTCAGGCCTCTGTTTTCTGTCTTTTGTCTGGCGGTCGGGTGTCTGGCGTTCAGCCGGCGAAGGCTTCGTCCAGGAAGGCGTTGAGCTGGGCGAGATGCTTGGACATCAGGCCGGTCGCGGTCGCGGCCGAGGCCGGGCGGCCGACATAGCGCGGCCGTTTCGTCTTCGCGCCGGCATGGCCCAGCACCCACTCCAGATAGGGCTCGACGAAGGTCCAGGAGCCCATGTTCTTCGGCTCCTCCTGGCACCAGACCACATCGGCGCCCTTGAAGCGCGCCAGCTCCTGAGCCAGCGACTTCAGCGGGAAGGGATAGAGCTGCTCGACGCGCATCAGGTAGACATCGTCGATGCCGCGCTTCTCGCGCTCGTCCAGCAGGTCGAAATAGACCTTGCCCGAGCAGAGGATGACGCGCCGGATCTTCGAATCCTTGACCAGCTTGGTCGTCGAGTTGCCGCGCTCGGCGTCGTCATGCAGCACGCGGTGGAAGGTCGAGCCCTCGGCGAGCTCGTCCAGCGTCGAGACGCAGCGCTTGTGGCGCAGCAGCGACTTCGGCGTCATCAGGATCAGCGGCTTGCGGAAGTCGCGCTTCAGCTGGCGGCGCAGGATGTGGAAATAGCTCGCCGGGGTCGAGCAGTTCGCCACCTGCATGTTGTCCTCGGCGCACATCTGCAGGAAGCGCTCGAGACGGGCCGACGAGTGTTCCGGCCCCTGGCCCTCATAGCCATGCGGCAGCAGGCAGACGAGGCCCGACATGCGCAGCCACTTGCGCTCGCCCGACGAGATGAACTGGTCGAACACAACCTGCGCGCCGTTGGCGAAGTCGCCGAACTGCGCCTCCCACATCGTCAGCGCGTTCGGCTCCGACAGCGAGTAGCCGTATTCGAAGCCGAGCACCGCTTCTTCAGAGAGCATCGAGTTGATGACCTCGTAGCGGGACTGGCCCTCGCGGATATGGTTGAGCGAGGTGTGGCGGGCCTCGGTCTCCTGGTCGATCAGCACCGAATGGCGTTGGCTGAAGGTGCCGCGCTCGCAATCCTGGCCCGACAGGCGCACCGGGTTGCCGTCGAGCAGCAGCGAGCCGAAGGCCAGCGCCTCGGCGGTCGCCCAGTCGATGCCCTGCCCGGTCTCGACCGCCTTGCGGCGGTTGTCGAGGAAGCGCTGGATCGTCTTGTGGACGTTGAAGCCCGGCGGCACCGCCGTGATCTTCTCGGTGATCTCGCGCAGGATGTTGGCGTCGACGCCGGTGGCGCCGCGGCGCGGATCGTCCTCGTCGGCGCGGATCGCCTTCATGCCGGCCCAGCGGCCATCGAGCCAGTCGGCCTTGTTGGGCTTGAAGGCCTGGCCGGCATCGAACTCGATCTCGAGCTTGGCCTTCCAGGCGGCGCGCGCCTCGTCGACCTCGCCGGGCTGGATCACGCCCTCGGCCTCGAGCTTGGCGGTGTAGAGCTCCAGCGTCGTTTTGTGGCCGCGGATCTTGCGGTACATCAGCGGCTGGGTGAAGCCCGGCTCGTCGCCCTCGTTATGGCCGAAGCGGCGATAGCAGAACATGTCGATGACGACCGGCTTGTGGAACTTCTGCCGGAACTCGATCGCGACCTTGGCCGCGAAGACCACAGCTTCCGGATCGTCGCCGTTCACATGGAACACCGGAGCCTCGACCATCTTCGCCACGTCGGACGGATAGGGCGAGGAGCGCGAATAGCGCGGATAGGTGGTGAAGCCGATCTGGTTGTTGATGATGAAGTGGATCGAGCCGCCGGTGCGGTGGCCCTTCAGCCCGGACAGGCCGAGGCACTCCGCCACCACGCCCTGGCCGGCGAAGGCGGCGTCGCCATGCAGCAGCAGCGGCAGCACCTTGGAGCGCTCGACGACGTCGCCGAACTGGTCCTGCTTGGCGCGCACCTTGCCGAGCACGACAGGGTCGACGATCTCGAGATGCGAGGGGTTGGCGGTCAGCGAGATGTGGACGTTGTTGCCGTCGAACTCGCGGTCGCTGGAGGCACCGAGATGGTACTTCACGTCGCCCGAGCCCTCGACGTCGTCAGGCGCGAAGGAGCCGCCCTTGAACTCGTGGAACAGCGCGCGATGCGGCTTGCCCAGCACCTGGGTCAGCACGTTCAGGCGGCCGCGATGGGCCATGCCGAAGACGATGTCGCGCACGCCGAGCGCGCCGCCGCGCTTGATGATCTGTTCCAGCGCCGGGATCAGCGCCTCGCCGCCGTCCAGGCCGAAGCGCTTGGTGCCGGTGTACTTGAGGTCGATGAACTTCTCGAAGCCCTCGGCCTCGACGAGCTTGTTGAGGATCGCCTTCTTGCCCTCGCGGGTGAAGGCGATCTCCTTGTCCGGCCCCTCGATGCGCTCCTGCAGCCAGGCCTTCTGCTCGGGGTCGGAGATGTGCATGAACTCGATGCCGACCGTGCTGCAATAGGTCCGCTGGAGCACGGCGACCATCTCGCGGATGGTGGCGAACTCCATGCCGAGCACGTTGTCGATGAAGATCTTGCGGTCGAGATCGGCCTCGCCGAAGCCGAAGGCCGCGGGCGACAGCTCCTCATGGTCGGTGCGGCTCTCGATGCCGAGCGGGTCGAGCTTGGCATGGAGATGGCCGCGCATCCGGTAGGCGCGGATCAGCATGATCGCGCGCACCGAGTCGCGCGTCGCCTGCTGCACGTCGGCGGCCGAGATTTCGACGCCCTTGGCCTGCGCCTTGCCCTTGAGCTTGTCGGAAACGACCTTCTCGACCACGGCCCAGTTGCCGTCCAGCGCCGAGACCAGCTCGCCATTGGCGTGGATCGGCCAGTTTGGCTTGGTCCAGGAGGCACCCTTGGCGTTCTGGACGATGGACGCGCCATCATCCTTCAGCCCGGCGAAGAAGCCCTGCCACTGCTCGTCGACCGACTTCGGATCGGCCTGGTAGCGGGCGTAGAGGTCCTCGATATAGGCCGCGTTGCCGCCATAGAGGAAACCCGTCTGCGCGAGAGCCTCGTTGATGTCCTGGCGAGCCATGGTCGTTTCTGCCCTTTTCCTGCCTGCCGCTTCGTTTTGCCGTCATGGTCGGCCTCGAGCCGACCATCTCTGGGGGAGTCCGGCTCGGGACGAGATGGTCGGGTCAGGCCCGACCATGACGCCCCTGCACGGCCCGTTGAGCCCTCAGCCCTTCAACACCTCGACC
>NCCO01000231.1:1420-11506 GCA_002279705.1 Allobosea sp. 12-68-7 | reverse complement strand
TTCTTGGCCGAGCTGCGCGGTTGCCGTGCCGTCGCCGGCAACCGCGAGCAGGCGCGCTTCCACCGTCCGGCCCGCGACGAGGCCGGAGGCAGGCGCGAGCGCCTGCAGCAGGGTGGCCAGCGTCTGGCTCTGGGCGAGCGTGGCGAGATTCATCGGCTCCGGCCGTGATGGCGACACGGTCAGCCTGACATCAAAGGTTAAGCATTTCCTTGCGGTTAGGCGTTCCGGGCCGTTCACTGCATCCGGGATGGCGCGGCCTGCAGGGGGCGCCTGCGCGCAGATGGCTGGTGCGGCGGGCGGGGCTGGGGCAGGCTTGCCCGAGGAATGGGGCGCGTGCCGGGCGCGGCCGGCCGAACGCAGGGGATATGTCGATGGAATACCGCCAGCTCGGGCGCTCGGGCCTCAGAGTCTCGCCGATCTGTCTGGGCACGATGATGTTCGGCGGCGCCACCGACGAGGTCGCCTCGCGCGCGATCGTCGACCACGCCCGCGATGCGGGGATCAACTTCATCGATACCGCGGACGCCTACACCGAGGGCCGCTCCGAGGAGATCACCGGGCGGGCCATCGCCGCTCACCGGCACGACTGGGTGCTGGCGACCAAGGTCGCCAATGCGATCGGCGAGGGGCCGAACCGCGCCGGGCTCTCGCGCAAATGGGTGCTCCAGGCCTGCGACGACAGCCTGCGCCGGCTCGGCACCGAGTTCATCGACATCTACTATCTCCACAAGGAGGACCTCGCGACGCCGCTGGCGGAGACGGTCCGCGCGATCGGTGATCTCGTGCGGCAGGGCAAGATCCGGCATTTCGGCGTCTCGAACTACCGCTCCTGGCGGGTCGCCGAGATCTGCCGCCTCTGCGACGAACTCGGCATCGACCGGCCGATCGTCAGCCAGCCCTATTACAACGCGATGAACCGGATGCCGGAGGTCGAGCATCTGCCGGCCTGTGGCCATTACGGGCTCGGCGTCGCCTCCTACTCGCCGCTGGCGCGCGGCGTGCTCACCGGCAAATATGAGCCGGGCGAGACACCGCAGCAGGGCACGCGCGCAGCGCGCGGCGACAAGCGCATCCTGCAGACCGAATGGCGGCAGGAGAGCCTCGTCATCGCCCAGACGATCAAGCAGCATGCCGCCGCGCGCGGCATGACGCCGATCCAGTTCGCCATCGGCTGGGTGCTCAACAACCGCCTCCTGACGGCGGCCATCGCCGGACCCCGCACGCTGGAGCAATGGCAGGCCTATCTGGCCGCGCTCGACGTCACCTTCACGGCCGAGGATGAGGCGCTGATCGACGGTCTGGTGCCGACCGGGCATCCCTCGACGCCGGGCTACAGCAGCGCACCTAACTGAGCGCGGTTGCGCCGGGCGGACGGCGTCGTTCCGGGAGGGCGGGTAGATGGCGGCCGAAGGTCTCACCGGCGATCTCATCAAGGTGGTGAGCCTGCTCGGCGCGGGCGTGGTCGCCGTGCCCCTGTTCCGGCGGCTCGGGCTCGGCTCGGTGCTGGGCTATTTCACGGCCGGCCTCGCCATCGGGCCCTATGGCGTCGGCTTGTTTCCCAATCCCGAATCCGTTCTGCACGTCGCCGAACTCGGCGTGGTCATGTTCCTGTTCATCATCGGGCTTGAGATGCAGCCCTCGCGGCTGTGGAATTTGCGGCGCGAGATCTTCGGCCTTGGCGTGGCGCAGGTCGCGCTGTGCGGGACGCTGCTGACCGGCGTAGGCTATGCCTATGGGCTGCCGCTGCCGGCCGCCTTCATCGCCGGCATGGGCTTCGTCCTGTCCTCCACCGCCGTCGTCATGCAGATGCTGAACGAGCGCGGCGAGAGCTCGACGCCGCAGGGCCAGCAGGCGGTCTCGATCCTGCTGCTGGAGGATCTCGCCATCGTGCCGCTGCTGGCGGTGGTGGCGCTGCTCGCGCCGGCTTCGTCGGCGCAGAGCAATGGCTGGCTCTCGGTCGGCATCGCGGCGGCGGCCGTGGCGGGGCTCGTTCTCGCCGGCCGCTACCTGCTCAACCCGATGTTTCGTCTGCTGGCGCTCGCCCATGCGCGCGAGGTGATGACGGCCGCCGCGCTGCTGGTCGTGCTCGGCTCGGCGCTGACGATGCAGCTCAGCGGGCTCTCGATGGCGATGGGCGCGTTCCTCGCCGGCGTGCTGCTCTCGGAATCGAGCTTCCGTCACCAGCTCGAGGCCGATATCGAGCCGTTCCGCGGCATCCTGCTCGGGCTCTTCTTTCTCGCGGTGGGCATGTCGCTCGATCTCGGCGTGATCGCCCGCAACTGGATGCTGATCGCCTGCGCGGTCGTCGCCTTCATGAGCGTCAAGGCGCTCGGCATCTTCATCGTCGCCAAGGTCTCGGGCTCGCGGACGCGCGAGGCGGTGACGCGGGTCGCGCTGTTCTCGCAGGGCGGCGAGTTCGCCTTCGTGCTCTATGCGGCGGCGGCGGCGGCCGGCATCTTCACCAGCCAGACCAATGCGGGGGTGAGCGCGACGGTGATCCTGTCGATGGCGCTGACGCCGCTGCTGGTGCTGGCGCTCGACCGCTTCTTGCCGCCCGAGGAGACCTCGCTCGACGGGGTCGACCTCGCCGATGGGCTCACCGGCCGTGCGCTGGTCATCGGCTTCGGCCGCTTTGGCCAGGTCGCCTCGCAAGCCCTGCTGGCGCGGGGGTTCAGCGTCTCGATCATCGAGGTCGATGTCGCGCTGATCCAGGCGGCGGCCGGCTTCGGCTTCAAGGTTCATTACGGCGACGGCACGCGGCCCGAGATCCTGCATGCGTCGGGCGCCGAGCGAGCCGAGGCGATCCTGGTCTGCGTCGACGACCGGGAGACCAGCAACCGCATCGTCGCCGTCGCGCAGGAGGCCTTCCCGCACGCCAAGCTGTTCGTGCGCGCCTATGACCGCGGCCATGCGATGGACCTGATCCGCGCCGGCGTCGACTACCAGATCCGCGAGACCTTCGAATCCGCGATGGCCTTCGGCACGGCGGTGCTGCTCGGCATGGGCGTGTCCGAACCGGAGGCGGCCGAGATCGCCGAGGATGTGCGCCGGCGCGACGCGGAGCGCCTCGACCTGCAGGTCGCCAGCGACATCTATGCCGGGGTGAGCCTGATCCGGGGCAATGCGCCGGTGCCGGCGCCGCTGACCAAGCCGAAGGCCGCCGGCAAGATCCACGGCAACGTGCCGGACGACATCTCCGATTTCTGAGTGCGGACCACGACCGTTAATTGAGCACGCAGAAGCCGCCGATAACGACCTCGTTGCGGCACCAGTGGAGGACTTGGCGCTGCTCTTTCCGCCGAAGCGCATCTTGGCGGCCTCGGCGCTGGCCGGCAACAGGAGGGCGGTCGACAGGCAGGCGATCGCGAGCGCGCGCTTCATCGCTGGCTTCCCAATAGACGATCAGACGTGAGCCAGAATGCCAGTGTGGCAGGTTCTCGCAACGGAAACCTGGGATCAGCCTGACCGGGAGCTTAATGCAGCGCGGCGGGCGCCGGAGCGCGGGCGGGCGTCAGTTCCCCGGCAGCACGATCATGGTGGGGCGGGCTGGCAGCGCGGCCTTGCTGACGGTCAGGACCGGCTGGTCGCGCCGTTCGACCGGCCAGCTGTCCTGCGAGCGGGCCAGAAAGCGGTTGAGCGTGCCGCCGCCGAAGAAATGCATCGGGATCATCACCCGCGCCTGGAGCGACTTCAGCACCTCGAGCATGCCCTCCTGGTCCAGCGTGTAGCTGCCGTCGACCGGGAAGAGCACGACGTCGACCCGGCCGAGCGCACGCAGATGGCCGGGCTCCAGCGGGTGATGCAGGTGGCCGAGATGGGCGATGCAGAGCTCGCCGATCTCGAAGACGAAGATCGAGTTGCCGTCGAAATCGGTCGAGCCGGAATAGGAGCGGATGTTGGTCGGCACGTTGCGCACGCGCAGATCGGCCAGGGTCACGTCATGTCTGGCGGCACCGCGGCCGGTCGGGTCCCAGCCCGGCAGCACCTGCTTGATGCCGGGATCGGGGTTGCGCGAGTAATGCGTGGAGTGGGCCTTGTTCATCGTGGCGACGTCGGGCGTCACCTGCGGCCGGACATAGTCGTTGTAGTCGGTCGCGACCTTCACCCCGGCGGGCGTCTCGATCAGGAAGGTGGCGTGGCCGACGAAGGTGATGCGCGCCTCGTCCTTGCCGAGGGCAGCGAGCGTCAGGTTGGCCCGATGGACGGGGAGCCGCAGCGAGGCCATCTCCGGCCGGCAACCCGGTTCATCGGACTGGGCGCGGGCGGCCGCGGGCAGGAGCAGCACCATGGCGGCCAGCGCGATGAGCCCGTCGCGGATTGCTCTCCAGGACCTCGTGGTTCCCCGCATCGCCGTTCTCCCGACCTTCGGCCCGACCACTGTGATGCATGGTCCGGGCCGAAGGGAAGCAGGCCGACGCGGCGATGTCGCGTTTGTGAAAGCGCCGCCGCCGACCGGGGTGGTGCCTACTTGGCGAGGCCGAGATCCTTGAGGACGCCGACGCCGCGCTCGGTGAAGGTCTTGGCGTAGACGGCGAACTCGCCGGGCTTGTCCCAGACCGGCGTGATGCCGCGATCGGCCATCGCCTTGCGGACCTCGGGGCGCTGCATGGTGCGCTCGGCCGCCTCGAACAGGATCTTGCGACGGTCGGCGGGGATGCCCTTGGGCGCCGCCAGCGCGAACCAGTTCTGGTAGGTCCAGCTCAGCCCGGCCTCCTTGGCGCTCGGCACGTCCGGGAAGTTCGGGTGGCGCTCCTCGGTCATGAGCAGGATGGTGCGCACGCGGCCGGCGTCGAGCATCGCCTTGGCTTCGATCGGCGAGCCGGTGAAGACGCTGATGCCGCCGGAAGCGAGGTCCTGCAGGGCCGGCGCGCCGCCGTTGCTCGGCACCCAGCGCACGGCGTCGGGCGCGATTCCCGCCGCCTTGAGCAGGCCGCCGGAGGCGATGTGCCAGGAGCCGCCGACGCCCGTGCCCGAGGCCATGAAGGTGCCCTTGGGGTTGTCCTTGACCGCCTTGATGTAGTCGGCCGCGGTCTTGATCGGGCTGTCGGCCTTGACCGTCACGCCGGCCGGGATGAGCGAGACGCGCGAGAAGGAATCGACGCTGTCGATGGTGATGTCGCCGAGCCCGAGCGTCTTGAAGAAGGAGATCTCGGGGCTGATGCCGCCGACGGTGTAGCCATCGGCCGTGGCGGTGGCGATCGCGGTGTGGCCGGTCAGGCCGCCGCCGCCGGTGCGGTTGACGACATTGACCGGCTGCTTCAGCTCGGCCTCGTAGCCTGCGGCGAAGATGCGCATGACGGCGTCCATGCCGCCACCGGCGGCCCAGGGCACGATGAGCTGGATCGGACGGTCCGGGAAAGCCCAGGTCGGGCCGACGGACACGAGCAGGGCCGCCGCGCCGAGCGCAGCCTTGACGATGATCTTCATGTTCCCTCCCCAGGGATCGGCCGCCGGATTGGTCCGGCTGGTCCTGCGGAGAGCTTAGACTGCATCTCGGCCGGCGATCAAGATATGCTGCATACAGTGTTCGGTGTTCAGGTGGCGATCACCCTCGGATCGCTCCCCGGGACGGTCAGGAAACATCTCGGCCGGTCGCCAGATCACCACCCAGCCGATGATGACGAGGCTCTCCTGCACGATGCGGGCGAAGGGGCCGTCGAAGGCCCTGGTCAGCGCGAAGCTGATGGCGAGGCAGCAAGCGAGTCCGGCAAAGCCGATCAGGAAGGCGCGTCGCCCGTCGCGGAAATGCTCGCGCAGGGCATGGCCCTCGGACCGGGCCTTGGCGGCAAACCAGCCCGTCAGAGCGGTCGCGAGGTCGGGGCCGGACGGGCCCGCGGTCTCCGCTGCCGGCAGGTGGATGGTGATGGCGATGGGGGCGTCCTTCGGCAGCTCCTGCGCCCATTCGACGATGTAGCGCTCGGCCTCGGCCGAGATGTCGCCCTCGCTGAAGGGGAAGGGATCGAGCGTGTTGAAGAGCTGGGCGCCGTTGGCGAGGCGCAGCTCGATGGTGGCGTCGCCCGGGTTTCGCGTCATGTCCGATCAGCCTCGCCCGTATGTCCGAGGGAGCATTATCCAGCGGAGGCGCGATGGCGCAATCGCGGCGCGTGGCACGGCATGCCGGTTGCGGCTGGCGGCGTGGCTCGCTACATACGCGCCAGATTCCCCGACCCCTGCGACCCTCAGTCCGCCAGCGGAGCCCGCACGCCCATGTCCCGTCAGTTCATCTACCATATGCGCGGCCTGTCGAAGACCTATCCGGGCGGCAAGCAGGTTCTCAAGGACATCCACCTGTCCTTCTATCCGGACGCCAAGATCGGCGTGCTCGGCGTCAACGGCGCGGGCAAGTCGACGCTGCTCAAGATCATGGCCGGCTTTGACAAGGAGTGGACCGGCGAGGCCTGGGTCGCCGAGGGCGCGCGCGTCGGCTACCTGCCGCAGGAGCCCAAGCTCGACGAGACGCTGAACGTCCGCGACAACGTCATGCTCGGCGTGGCGCCGCAGAAGGCCGTGCTCGACCGCTACAACGAGCTCGCCATGAACTATTCCGACGAGACCGCCGACGAGATGACGGCGCTGCAGGACGAGATCGAGGCCAAGGGGCTGTGGGATCTCGATTCCAAGGTCGACCAGGCGATGGACGCGCTGCGCTGCCCGCCCGACGACTGGGAGGTCGCCAAGCTCTCGGGCGGCGAGCGCCGCCGCGTCGCGCTCTGCAAGCTGCTGCTGGAGCAGCCGGAGCTGCTGCTGCTCGACGAGCCGACCAACCATCTGGACGCCGAGACCACCGCCTGGCTCGAAGGCCACTTACGGACCTATCCGGGCGCGATCCTGATCGTGACCCACGATCGCTACTTCCTCGACAACGTCACCAGTTGGATCCTCGAGCTCGATCGCGGCCAGGGCATTCCCTATGAGGGCAACTACTCGGCCTGGTCGGTGCAGAAGCAGAAGCGCCTCGCCCAGGAGAACCGCGAGGACGTCTCCCGCCAGAAGACGCTGGAACGCGAGCAGGAGTGGATCTCGGCCTCGCCCAAGGCGCGTCAGGCCAAGAGCAAGGCGCGTATCCAGCGCTATGACGAACTCGTCCAGAAGGCCAACAACAAGGGCCCCGACACGGCCCAGATCATCATCCCGATCGCCGAGCGACTGGGCAACAACGTCGTCGACTTCGAGAACATCTCGAAGGGCTTCCAGGACAAGCTGTTGATCGACGGGCTGACCTTCAAGCTGCCGCCGGGCGGCATCGTCGGCGTGATCGGCCCCAACGGTGCCGGCAAGACCACGCTGTTCCGGATGATCACGGGGCAGGACAAGCCCGATGCCGGCACGATCAGGATCGGCGAGAGCGTCACGCTCGGCTATGTCGACCAGAGCCGCGACTCGCTCGACGACAAGAAGAACGTTTGGGAGGAGATCTCGGGCGGCAACGACATCCTCTATCTCGGCAAGCGCGAGATCAACTCGCGTGCCTACTGCTCGACCTTCAACTTCAAGGGCGGCGACCAGCAGAAGAAGGTCGGCTCGCTCTCGGGCGGCGAGCGCAACCGCGTCCATCTCGCCAAGATGCTGAAGGCCGGCTCCAACGTCCTCCTGCTCGACGAACCGACCAACGACCTCGACGTCGACACGCTGCGGGCGCTGGAGGAGGCGCTTGAGGATTACGCCGGCTGCGCCGTGATCATCAGCCATGATCGCTGGTTCCTCGACCGCATCGCGACCCATATCCTCGCCTTCGAGGGCGACAGCCATGTCGAGTGGTTCGAGGGCAATTTCGCCGATTACGAGGAAGACAAGAAGCGCCGCCTGGGCATCGACTCCACGATCCCCAAGCGCATCCAGTACAAGAAGTTTTCGCGCTGAGAGGCTTCTGAGAGAAAAAGCCCCGCGGCACCGAGCGTGCCGCGGGGCTTTTTGCTGTCTGGGCCGCAGCATTGCGGCCGAGACCCGACGCCTAGCGCGACAGCGTCGTCCGCAGGGCGCCGATCTGGTCGGTGAGGCTGCGGGCCTCATCGGCGGTCAGCCCCGTCGCCTCGAGCACGCAGGGCGGGACGCGGCGGGCCTTGTCGAGCAGGGCGCGGCCTTCGTCCGTCAGCCGCAGCCGGACCTGGCGCTCGTCGGCCGGGTCGCGGCTGCGCGAGACCAGTCCGGCCGCCTCCATCCGCTTCAGCAGCGGCGTCAGCGTGTTCGACTCGAGGAAGAGCTGCTCGCCGATCTCGCCGACGGTGCGGTCGTCGCGCTCCCAGAGCGTCACCATCACCAGATATTGCGGGTAGGTCAGGCCGAGTTCGTCGAGCAGCGGCTTGTAGAGCCGGTTGAAGGCGTGGCTGGCGGAATAGAGCGCGAAGCAGAGGAATTCGCTGAGCTTCGGCCCGGGGGGCGGCAGAGGGGGCTGGGCGGCGGGCATCGGATCTCCTGGGTTCATGGCCAAAATAATCGTACGCGATGCAATCGCAAGGGATTGACAGCCCGCGGGGTCGATCTTATTAAATCGCTCACGATCTAATCGTTAGCGATTCACAGATCGACCGACGGTCCTCCGCCGGGCCCCCCGAACCAGAAGGAGACGAGATCATGTCGAACCGCACCGAAGCCGCCGCCCATGAACCCGCCCGCCGCGACCTGCTGACCGGGATTGCGCTCGCCGCCGCGACGACGACCGCCGCGTCGCTGCCGGCGAGCGAAGCCGCCGCCCAGTCGACGGCGGCGAAGACGGCGCCCGGGCGCCGGGCCAAGCCGATCGTCGATGGCGACCATGTCGTCACCCGCGAAGGCGTGCGGCTCTACTTTAAGGACTGGGGTCCGAAGGACGGTCCGGTCGTGACGCTCAGCCATGGCTGGCCGCTCTCCTCCGACAGCTGGGAGAACCAGGCCTTCTTCCTGGCCAGCAACGGCTTCCGGGTCATCAGCCATGACCGGCGTGGCCATGGCCGGTCCAGCCAGGTCTGGGACGGGAACGACATGGATCACTATGCCGACGATCTGGCGGAGGTGATCGAGGCGCTCGATCTGAAGAACGTCTCGGCCTTCGGCTTCTCGACCGGCGGCGGCGAAGTCGCGCGCTATGTCGGCCGCCACGGCACCAAGCGGCTCGCCAGGGTCGGCTTCATCGCCGCGGTGACGCCGATCATGCTGCGCAAGCCCTCAAACCCCGACGGCGTGCCGATGGAGGTCTTCGACGGCATCCGCAAGGGCTTCCTCGCCGACCGCGCCCAGCTCTTCCGCGACATCGCGGCGGGTCCCTTCTTCGGCTACAACCGCCCCGGGGCGAAGGCGAGCCAGGGCGCGATCGAGGCCTGGTATGCGCAGGGCATGCAGGCCGGCTTCAAGAACACCCATGACTCGATCAAGGCGTTCTCGGAGACCGATTTCGTCGCCGACCTGAAGACGATCGACCGGCCGACGCTGATCGTCCATGGCGACGACGACCAGATCGTCCCGATCGAGACGACCGCGCGCGCCGTCAAGCGGCTGCTGCCGAGCGCGATCCTGAAGGTCTATGAGGGCGCCCCGCACGGCCTCTCCGAGACCCACAAGGACCGCCTGAACGAGGACATGCTGGCCTTCCTCAAGGCTTGAACAGCCGGAAGCCAAGCGGCGGAGGCGGGGGCGCAGTGCGCCCCCGCCGTCGGTCTCCGGGTCAGGTCGCCGCCGCCAGCCGCTGCAGCGCGCCCGCGCGGCCGCCGACGAGGATCTTCTCGTCGACCGCCTTGATGTCGCGCAGGCCGCAGAGCGCCATGGTGACGTCGAGCTCCTTGCGGATGATCTCGAGGCAGCGGGTGACGCCGGCTTCGCCCATTGCGCCGAGCCCGTAGAGGAAAGCGCGGCCGATATAGGTGCTGTGCGCGCCGAGCGCGAGCGCCTTGATGACGTCCTGACCCGAGCGGATGCCGCCGTCGAAATGCACCTCGATGCGCTTGCCGACCTGGTCGACGATGGCCGGGAGCGCCTCGATCGAGGAGAGCGCGCCGTCGAGCTGGCGGCCGCCATGGTTGGAGACGATCAGCGCGTCGACGCCGCTGCGGGCGGCGTTCTCGGCGTCCTCCGGGTCGAGGATGCCCTTCAGGATCAGCTTGCCGCCCCAGCGCT
>NCCO01000231.1:0-1340 GCA_002279705.1 Allobosea sp. 12-68-7 | reverse complement strand
CGTCGTCCCAGTCGAGGCGGGGATCGAACTGGTCGGCCGTCCAGGAGGACAGCGAGGACATGTCGGCGACGCCCGAGACATGGCCGACGATGTTGCCGAAGCTGCGCCGCGGCGTGTCGAGCATCTTCAGGCACCAGCGCGGCTTGGTCGCGAGGTTGATCAGGTTGGCGAGCGTGGGCTTGGGCGGGGCGGAGAGGCCGTTGCGGATGTCCTTGTGGCGCTGGCCGAGGATCTGCAGGTCGAGCGTCAGGACGAGCGCCGAGACGCCAGCGCGCTTGGCCCGTTCGATCAGCCGCGCGCTGAAGTCGCGGTCCTTCATGACATAGAGCTGGAACCAGAACGGGTTGCCGGTGTGGTTGGCGATGTCCTCGATTGAGCAGATGCTCATGGTCGAGAGGGTGAAGGGCACGCCGGCCTTGGCGGCGGCCTTGGCGGCGAGGATCTCGCCATCGGCATGCTGCATCCCGGTCATGCCGGTGGGCGCGAGCGCGACCGGCATCGCGACCTTTTCGCCGATCATGGTCGATTCCAGCGTGCGGTTGGTCATGTCGACCGCGACGCGCTGGCGCAGCTTGATCTTGGCGAAGTCGGTCTCGTTGGCGCGGTAGGTGCCCTCGGTCCAGGCCCCGGAATCGGCATAGTCGTAGAACATGCGCGGCACCCGGCGCTTCGCCAGCAGGCGCAGATCTTCGATGGTCAGGGGCTGGGCCATGGTGTCGAGCCTCGTCGCGTTTTGGGCACCGTCGGCGTGACTCGCATGAGCCGCGACGGCGCGCAAGGCCGGCGCTCTGCCGCGGTCAGGACACGCCCCTATAGCGGCCCGGCTTGTGGTTCATGCCGAGCACCGCATTGAGGACGAGCGTGCCGACCAGCGAGATCGCCAGGCGGTCGGGCGGCAGCACGAAGGCCGCCCCGAGGAAGATGCCGGCGTCGATGGCCAACTGCACCCAGCCGGCGCGCCAGCCGTGCTTCTCCTGCAGGTAGAGCGCGAGGATGTTGACGCCGCCGATGGCCGTGCGGTGGCGGGCGAGCGCCAGCAGGCCGAGCCCCATGATGCTGCCGCCGGCCAGCGCCGCGTAGAGCGGCTGCACGCTGGCGATGTCGATCCAGAGCGGCGTCGCCTGGACCAGCAGCGAGACCAGCCCGACCGCGACGAAGGTGCGCAGGGTGAAGGGCAGGCCCATGCGGCGGAAGGCGAGCCAGTAGAAGGGCAGGTTGACCGCCGAGAAGAGCAGGCCGAAATCGAGCCCGGTCGCATATTGCAGCAGCAGAGCGAGCCCCGCGGCGCCGCCGGTCATGATCGTCGCCTTGGCGAAGAGGGCGATGCCGATCGAGACCAT
>NCCO01000230.1 GCA_002279705.1 Allobosea sp. 12-68-7 | reverse complement strand
ACCGGAGGTAGACCCGGGATCCATTCTGGAACCTCTCCGATGAATGCTCCGGAATGGATCCCGGATCTCCGCTTCGCTTCGTCCGGGATGACCCGCTCTGCTGGAGGGAGGGGGAGGGCGAAAGCCTCGCCCGACGGCCCGCCGCTTGCTAGCGCCATGCCCAGCGGTTGATATGGCCCCACGGCTATCCGGCCGTCCGCCCGGGAGAGTGTCGATGGGGTATCGCGTCGCGATCGGCACGCGCAGCTATCTCTTCAGCGATCTGAAGGAGCTGATGGCGAAGGCGACGCCGCCGCGCTCGGGCGACCGGCTGGCCGGGCTCGCGGCCGACAGCCTGGAACAGATGATGGCGGCGAAGATCGCGCTCGCCGACCTGCCGCTGCGAACCTTCCTGCACGAGGCGCTCGTTCCCTACGAGACCGACGAGGTGACACGTCTGATCGTCGATACGCATGATGCCGCGTCCTTCGCCCCGGTTGCCGCGCTGACGGTCGGCGCCTTTCGCGACTGGCTCTGCTCGGCAGCTGCGACGACGGAGGCCTTGGCCAGGCTCGCGCCGGGCATCACGCCGGAGATGGCGGCTGCGGTCTCAAAGCTGATGCGCAACCAGGACCTGATCCTCGTCGCCCGCAAATGCCACGTCGTGACACGCTTCCGCAACACGCTCGGCCTGCCCGGGCGGATGGCGGTGCGCATCCAGCCCAACCACCCGACCGACGATGCCGCCGGCATCCTCGCCTCGACGATCGACGGGCTGAGCTATGGCTGCGGCGATGCGGTCATCGGCATCAACCCGGCCTCCGACAGCACGGCCCGGATCGGCGAGCTCCTGCGCCTGCTCGACGAGTTGATCGCGCGCTTCGACATTCCGACGCAAGGCTGCATCCTGACCCATGTCACCTCCTCG
Organism: Allobosea sp. 12-68-7; assembly: GCA_002279705.1. Taxonomy (GTDB): domain Bacteria; phylum Pseudomonadota; class Alphaproteobacteria; order Rhizobiales; family Beijerinckiaceae; genus Allobosea. The sequence continues at coordinate 3,623 of NCCO01000230.1, read as the reverse complement.
ATCGCGCTGATCGAGCAGGGCGCGCCGGTCGATCTGGTCTTCCAGTCGGTGGCGGGCACGCAAGCCGCCAACGCCTCCTTCGGCGTCACGCTGGCGCTGCTGCAGGAGGGGCTGGAGGCCGGCCGCTCGCAGAAGCGCGGCACGGTGGGCGACAACGTCATGTATTTCGAGACCGGGCAGGGCGCGGCGCTGTCGGCCAACGCCCATCACGGCGTCGACCAGCAGACGATCGAGGCGCGCGCCTATGCGGTCGCGCGGGCCTATCAGCCCTTGCTGGTCAACACCGTCGTCGGCTTCATCGGCCCGGAATATCTCTATGACGGCAAGCAGATCATCCGCGCCGGGCTCGAGGACCATTTCTGCGGCAAGCTGATGGGCGTGCCGATGGGCTGCGACATCTGCTACACCAACCATGCCGAGGCCGATCAGGACGACATGGACACGCTGCTGACCCTGCTGGGCACGGCCGGCGTCAACTTCATCATGGGCGTGCCCGGGGCCGACGACGTGATGCTGAACTACCAGTCGACCTCCTTCCACGACCAGCTCTACATCCGCGAGGTGCTGGGCCTGCGTCGCGCGCCGGAATTCGAGGACTGGCTGCTGCGCATGGACATTACCGACGCGGCAGGAAAGCTCAGCGCTGGCCAGGGCGGGTCGGCGCTGCTCGCGGCGATGCAGGACCGCGCGGCGTGAGCGCGCCAGAGAAGCCGCCAGCGGCCCCCGGCCGCTTCGCTGATCTCACGCGGCTGACCCCCGCCCGCATCGCGCTTGGCCGGTCGGGCGCCTCGCTGCCGATGTGCGAGGTGCTGCGCTTCGGCCTCGCCCATGCCCAGGCGCGCGATGCGGTTCATGCGCCCTTCCGCCCCGACGAAATCGCCGCCGCGCTCGTGGGGCTCGGGGTCGAGACACTCGAGGTCGAAAGCGCGGCCCGCTCGCGCGAGGATTATCTGCGCCGGCCGGACTGGGGGCGCAGCCTGTCGCCGGAGAGTCTGGCCGCGCTGGCAGCACGGCAAGGCCGTTTCGATCTCGCCCTGGTCGTGGCCGATGGCTTGTCCTCCACCGCCGTTCACCAGAATGCCGCCCCGCTGGTGGCAGCGCTGCTGCCGCACCTCGGGCGCCAGGGACTGACGCTGGCCCCGGTCGTCATCGCCTCTCAGGCGCGCGTCGCACTGGGGGATGCGGCGGGCCAGGCGCTGGGCGCGCGCATGGTCGCGGTCCTGATCGGCGAGCGGCCGGGCCTGTCCTCGCCCGATTCGCTCGGCGCCTATCTCACCTTCGCGCCGCGGACGGGGATGACCGACGAGGCGCGCAACTGCATCTCGAACATCCGCCCCGGCGGGCTGGGCTTCGCCGAGGCGGCCTTCAGGCTCGCCTGGCTGATCGATCAGGGCTTCCGCCGCTCGCTGACCGGCGTCGGGCTCAAGGACGAGAGCGACGCGGCGCTGGAGGCGGGCGGGGCGGCCGGCCTGATCCCGGAAGGCTGACCGCCCTCCGCCAGGAAGGCCGCCGCCGCCGTGTTGGGCTGCAGCATGTGGTTTCCGCCAGTCCTCCTCCTCCGTCCAAGCGTGGAGGGCGATGATGGTTCGCAGCGGCCGGTCGCGCCCCTCCGTCACCCGGGCAGACGGGCTGCGCGCTGGCGGGGCTTGATCACCCGACGCCAACCGAGTCAATTGAGGCCGTGACGACTACGCCGCCGCCACGTCCCGGAGACGACCGGTCGGCCGGGGGCTCCCCCGGTGGGTCTGCCCACGCCTTCGTCAGCCGCGACATCGCCGAGACCCAGGCCTGGCTCAACGCTCTCCTGCGCCGCGATCTCAGGCTGGAGCCGCTCGGGAGCGACGGCTTTGAGGCCAGGCTGACGGTGCAGTCCCTGGCGGGCGCCCAAATCACCCGGGCTGAATATCCCTCCGGGATGCGGCTGAAACACGGCGATGCCAGGGACGATCTCACCATCATCGTCGCCGCCGCCGGAGGCAGCCTCTACTCCGCCGGGCTGCAGACGCTGGCCGCGGTGCCGGGGCGGGGGCTCCTCCTCAACACCGGACTCTGCGAGTCCATTGAGTATGGGCGCGGCAGCGTGCACACGACCTTCACCCTGCCGGGCGAGGAGGTCGCCCGCATCCTCCAGGGCGCCTTCGAGCGGCCCGCGCCCGGGCAACTGGACATTGCCGGTACGTTCGATGTGGCGGCCCCCGAGGGCGCGACGATCGTCGCGATGATGAGTGCGATCGAGGCGGGCCTCTCCGGCGACGCCCCGCTGGCGTCGGCGCCCCATGCAGCGAGGCTGCTGCGCGATGGGCTGGTCATGCTGGTCCTGGCGCGCTTCCCGCACCGCTACGCCTCCTGGTTCGAGAGGACGGCGGCTCCGGCGCCCTGGCAGATCCGTCGGGCGGTCGCCTTCATCGACGCGCACCGGGACGGGCCGCTCACCGTCCAGGAGGTCGCCGACGCCGTCGGCATTGGCCTGCGCTCGCTGCAGGAGGGCTTCCGGCGTCACAAGCATGTTTCGCCGCACGACTATATCAAACAGGTGCGGCTGGCCGCGGTGCGCGCCGAGTTGCTCGAGCCCGGCTCCATGCGCTCGATCGAGGCGATCGCCCGGCACTGGGGCTTCGTCAATCGCGGCCACTTCGCCCTCGACTATCGCAACGCCTTCGGCGAGCAGCCCTCCCAAACGCGCCGCCGTCGCTGACCCATTCCGGCACGACTGTGCCAGGGCGATCCGCGGGGCAGTCTCGGAGCCCGCCGCGCGGGCGATTGCCCAAACGTAAAGCAACACCGTCCGGCATGGTTACCCAAATGCGGCGAGCCCGCGCGGCGCCGACTCCGCCTGCGCGTCGCTGACTCCGGAGACGAATCTCTGTGGAGAAGACGTTAATATAAAAAACTGCATTTTTAAGTGAATTATAAATTGATTCGCTTAAATTCTCGATATGAAGCGCGGAGTTTCAAGTTGTTATAAGTGTTAGCGGGGGTGTGATGAGCAAGAACAGTGCCAGAAATCCGGCATCATTCGCTGCTGGGGCGGACTGTACGCTTCGTCATGCCAAAACGACGGCCGCTTCCCTGGTTGGCCTTCTCGAGGCCGGGTCGGGGCTCGCGGTGGACTGCGCCGGCGTCGAGCAGGCCGACATCACCTTCGTACAGACACTCATGGCCGCCAGTCGCAGCTGCGCCGCCCGCGACCTGCCCTTCGCCCTCACCGGCATGAGCGACGTCGTCGCCTCCGCCTTCCACCGGGCCGGCGTCACGCCGCCCGGCGCTGTGCCTTCTGAACTGTCCGGGATCTGACCATGGCCAACATCCTCACCGTCGACGATTCGCCGAGCGTCCGGCAGATGATCAAGCTCGTGCTGGGACCGGCCGGGCACAATGTCGTCGAGGCCGGCGACGGCGCGGAGGGGCTGGCCAAGGCCAAGGCGCAGAGCTTCGACCTCGTCATCACCGATCTCAACATGCCCGTGATGAACGGCATGCAGATGATCAAGGCCTTGCGCGCCCTGCCGGCCTTCATGGGCACACCCATCGTCTTCCTGACCACCGAATCCGACGACGCCGTCAAGCAGGAGGCCAAGGCCGCCGGCGCGACGGGCTGGATCACCAAGCCGTTCAAGCCCGAG
>NCCO01000229.1:5586-9235 GCA_002279705.1 Allobosea sp. 12-68-7 | reverse complement strand
AGCACAAGGCTTTCTACGCGGCCGTTTCCGGACAACTCGTGGCCTTTATCGAATTCCAGACCGAGCTCGTCCGGCGCGGCCGCGAGCAGGGCCCGGCCGCCGCCGCCGCATTCGGCAACACCGAGGACAACCGCAACAACAGCAAGGCGCTGAACGCCACGCTGAAGCAGGCGGCGGGGCACAATGAGCGCCTCGCTGCGGCCACCGCTGCGAAGCGGGAGCTTTTGCAGCGCAACGCCGTGTGGCTGCAGGCGGTCGGCGGCGGCCTGCTGATCATGCTGGGCCTCGGCGTGGCGGTGCCGCTGGTGCACTACCGCGTCGCCCGCCCGCTGCGTCGCCTCGCCCTGACGATGCAACGCCTCGCGCGGGGCGAGCCCCTCGCGGACATCCCCTCGCTCCATCAGCGCAACGAGATCGGCGACATGGCGCGGTCCGTCGTGGTGTTCCACGAGACGGCGCTGGCGCGGGCCGCGCTGGAGCGGGATCTGCAGAGCCAGGATGCGGCTCGGTTGCGGCGGCATGCCAGGCGCGAGGACCTCACGGCCCAGTTCAACATTGGCATCGACCGGATCCTCGAGACCGTTCGCGCCAGCGCCGACGAGATGGAGGAGACGGCCCGCAGTCTCAATGCCGTCGCCACCAGCGCCACCTCGCAGGCCAAGGAGGCCCGCGGCGCGGCGCTCGACGCCTCCGACAATGTCCGCTCGATCGCGGCGGCGTCCGAGCAGCTGTCGGAGTCGATTGCCGAGATCGCCGAGCGCATCGGCCACACCGACGGCGTGGTCAGGTCCGCGGCCGGGGACGCGGCCAGGGCCCGCGCCAATGTGGCCAATCTGCTCGGCGCCTCCGAGAGCATCGCGCGCGTGGTCGGGCTGATCCGCGAGATCGCCGCCCAGACCAATCTGCTGGCGCTGAATGCCACGATCGAGGCGGCCCGGGCGGGCGAGGCGGGGCGCGGCTTCGCGGTCGTCGCCGGCGAGGTGAAGCTGCTGGCGAGCCGGACCGCCCAGGCCACCGACGAGATCGCCGAGCGGATCGCCGCCTTCGAGAGCGAGACGCAAGGCGCCGTGGCGGCGATCGAGACGATCGCCCGGGTGATGGGCGAGGTCGCCGAGCACACCGTGGTCATTGCCGGGGCGACGTCCCAGCAGATGGCCGCGACCTCGGAAATCGCGAGCAGCGCTCAGGCGACGGCGACCGGGACGGCCGGCGTCGCGCGGCAGATGGAGGATGTCACCTCGACCTCCGAGGCGGCGAGACTGTCGGCGAACCGCGCCCTGACGACGGCGGAGAGCCTGGCGCGCGAGGCGCATGCGCTGCGCAGCGCGGTCCAGACGTTCTTCGCCGACATGAAGGCCGCCTGAACCGGCGGCCTGCCTCCGCGGTGGCGGCCGCAGACTTTCATGTCTTGGTGACCAGTTCGAACGAATTCGTGACGCCGCCGGGGCTGGAGATCAGGGTCGTCGCCGATCGCCGCCGCTGTATCGGCACCGGCCAGGCCCAGGAGTGGCAGGCGACGCGCGGCGCGAACTGACCGAGGGGCCCGTGCTAACGCCTCAGTTCTTGAGGCGGTAGCCGGTGCGGAAGATCCAGCCGGTCGCCACGATGCAGACCAGCAGGAAACCGAGCGTCATGCCCAGGCTGACGCCCACGCCGACATCGGCCACTCCGAAGAAGCTCCAGCGGAACCCGCTGATCAGGTAGACGACCGGATTGAACAGCGCGACCGTCCGCCAGAAGGACGGCAGCATGTCGATCGAGTAGAAGGAGCCGCCGAGGAAGGCGAGCGGCGTCACGACCAGCAGCGGGACGACCTGCAGCCGCTCGAAGCCGTCGGCCCAGATGCCGATGATGAAGCCGAAGAGGCTGAAGGTCACCGCCGTCAGGACGAGGAAGAGCAGCATCCAGAGCGGGTGCTCGATGCGCAGCGGCACGAAGAATGTCGCCGTGAGCAGGATGATCAGGCCCAGCACGACCGACTTGGTCGCCGCCGCGCCGACATAGCCGATCACCACCTCCCACCACGCCACGGGCGCCGAGAGCAGCTCGTAGATCGTGCCGGTGAATTTCGGGAAGTAGATCGCGAAGGAGGCATTCGCGATGCTCTGAGTGAGCAGCGTCAGCATGATCAGCCCGGGCACGATGAAGGCGCCATAGGCGATGCCGTCGATCGATTGCATGCGCGAGCCGATCGCGGCGCCGAAGACGACGAAGTAGAGCGAGGTCGAGAGCACTGGAGACACCACGCTCTGCAGCGGCGTGCGCAGGGTGCGCGCCATCTCGAAGCGGTAGATCGCGGCGATGGCCCGCCCGTTGAAGGCGGGCGGGGCTTCTGAAGCGGATGTCATGAGCGGCCACTGACCAGGCTGACGAAGATGTCCTCGAGCGAGCTCTGGCTCGTGTTCAGATCCCGGAAGCGGATGCCGGCCTCGCCGAGCGCCTGCAGCAGGGCGGTGATGCCGGTGCGCTCGGCCTTGGTGTCGTAGGTGAAGACGATCTCGTCGCCGCCCGCGGCCAAAGTGAGGTTGTAGCCCGCCAGGCTCGCGGGCAGGGCCGCCAGCGGCGTCTGCAGGCTCAGCGTGAGCTGCTTGCGCCCGAGCTTGCGCATCAGCTCGGTCTTGTCCTCGACGAGGATGATCTCGCCCTTGCTGATCACGCCGACCCGGTCGGCCATCTCCTCGGCCTCCTCGATGTAGTGCGTGGTCAGGATGATGGTGACGCCGTTCTCGCGCAGCTGGCGCACCAGCTGCCACATGTCCTGGCGCAGCTCGACATCGACGCCGGCGGTCGGCTCGTCGAGGAAGAGGATGCGCGGCTCATGGGCGAGCGCCTTGGCGATCATGACGCGCCGCTTCATGCCGCCCGAGAGCCGGCGGATCTGCGTGTCGCGCTTGTCCCAGAGCGAGAGGTCCTTCAGCACCCGCTCGACCAGGTCGGGGTCCTTGCGCTTGCCGAAGAGCCCGCGGCTGAAGGAGACGGTGGCGCGCACGGTCTCGAAGGCGTCGGTGGTCAGCTCCTGCGGGACGAGGCCGATCTTGGCGCGGGCGGCGCGATATTCGGCGACGATGTCATGGCCGTCGGCGCGGACGCTGCCCGTGCTCGGATTGACCAGCCCGCAGATGATGCTGATCAGCGTCGTCTTGCCCGCGCCGTTGGGGCCGAGCAGCGCGAAGATCTCGCCCTGGCGAATCTCGAGATCGACCGTCTTCAGGGCCTGAAAGCCGGAAGCATAGGTCTTGGACAGGCCGGAGACGGCAATGATCGGTGTCATAGGCGGCATATAGGCGGGCTCCCGTGCGGATGCGATGGCGCGGCGACGCAAGGCGGCAATGCGTCGCCGCGCCCCGATCTCTTGCGCGATCCCTGCTGCCGGTCGGTGTCGGGAGCGGGCATCCCGGCCATGAAAATGGCCGGGGCGAGGCCCGGCCATCTGGTGTGTCCGCGAGATCGCCCGCTCAGCGCATGAAGAACCAGAGCAGCACGATGATCGGAATCGGAACGTCGAGCAGCCAGAGAGCCATCGAACGCATTGGATCAGCCTCAGTGTGACGGTGACGACAATGGCGCAGCAACGCCGCGCTTGCGCCGAAGGTTCCTTGCCGCTCCTCTGGGGCCTCGTGCCTATTTGAAGGCGATGCTGTCGATCACG
>NCCO01000229.1:0-5580 GCA_002279705.1 Allobosea sp. 12-68-7 | reverse complement strand
TGCATCGCCTTGTCGTGCTTCACATGGCCCTCTTCAGAGGCCCAGTAGGTCATCATGATGATCTTGCCGCTGGCGACCTTGGGGTTGATGGCGAGGTAGCGGACGATGGAGGGGCCGTCGCTGCTCGTCGCCTTCAGCTCGGTGAAGGACCAGGGCCGTCCATTGACCTCGCGCGTCAGGGTTTCGGTCGCGCCGGTGAACTTGACGCCCTCGCGCGCGAAATAGGCGTCGTGTTCTTTCTGCAGCGCGTCGATCTGGCCGGCCGGCACCAGTTCGAACCAGAGATAGATCTCCTCGTCGGGCGTCTTGATCTGGACGCCGCGTTCGATCTTCGACTGCGCCCAGTCGTCGGGAATCGTCACCACGGCCACGGGCTCCGCCGCGGTGATGGCGACGGCGCCTGCCAGGGCTGTGCCGATCGCGGCCGGGCCGGCGAGAGCCGCCGCCAGTGCCAGCGCACCGAAGAGTTTTTTCATCGCGCATCCCCCGTCGTTCTGCGGTCCGTCCCGCAACGGTGGGCAGATGAAGCAGATGGGGGCCGAAATCAACGGCGAAGCGGGCGCTGGCCGGGAATTGTCAGGCTGCGGGCGACGCGCTCGGATGCCAAAGCGGCCGATAGCCCCGTGCCAGGGCGGCGAGCGAGGCCGGCGGCGTCAGCACCGTAACGATTCCCGTCGGCCGGGACACCTCGCCGACATAGCCCGCGGGCGACCAGAGCAGCGCTGCGTTGCCGCGCAGCGCCAGGAAGCGGCCCTCGTCGGCGATCATCGCGCCGTCCGGGAGGGTCTCAGCCGGCAGATGATGCAGGCGTTTCGCCCGGCCGTCGCGGCGCTCGCCGTCCAGCAGCCGGTCGATCTCGGGAAAGAGCGGCGTCTTGCTCCAGCGCAGACCCTCGACGAGCGCGGCTCGGTAGGCCAGCGCATCCGCGCGGCGGCATTCCATGCAGGGCCGATGGCCGGCGGCGAGCGCGGTGACCTCATCGCAGAAGAACAGCTCGGTATAGCCCTGACTCCAGACCTGGCGGCGGCGGTTCTTGAAGGACAGCGGCGCGGCAAGGCGCGGGTCTGCGGATCATGGAAGCGCCCGCCGCGATTGCCCATCAGCAGGCCGCGGGCCGGGGTGGCCAGAAGGCTGCCATCGGGCGCGACGCGGTTGGGCAGGGGCATGGGGCTCTCCTTATGCGTGGCCCTATCCTAGGGATCGCCTGGCCCGATCGCGACAGCAGGCTGCGCGGATCGGGCTGCGGCGGCGCGTGGGGTTGGCAAGCGCCCCCGCGATGACGCAAGCTTCCGATGGGAGAGGGACACAGGCCCGCTCCGGAGGGGTGGGGCATGGCGGCCAGCAGTTTCGACGATCCGGCGTCGCTCGTTCCGCATCCGGAGCGCGGCGCCATCCTGGCGGAGGTGCATGCCCGGCCCTTCGCGCCGCTGGAGACGCCGCGGCGGCTGCTGCATTTCGCCTTCATGACCGATTCCCGGCAGGCGGCCGCCGACCGTGCGGCGCTCGGCCGCTTCTGCGCCGAACGCGGCGTGCCGGGGCCGCTGGACGAGGCCAAGCACCACCGCGCCCGCTTCGGCGAAACCAGCCTGCGCTGGGAACAGCACAGCGAGTTTACCACCTATAGCTGGGAGCTGCCGGGCACGGAGGCGACGCCCTTCCTGCCGCCGACCGGCGCGCTGCCGCATGGCATGCGTGGCCTGCCGCAGCCCGGGCCGCATCTGGTCTCCGCCGATCTGCATCTGATGCCGGCGGCGGCCGAGCCCGAGCTCGGGGCGCTGTTCGACCCCGCCAGCCTGGCGGCGGCCCTGGTCGACAATGGCGGGGCGGTCGCCGCGACGGATTTCCGGGCGGGAGCGGACGGCTTCGTGCGCATCCTCGTGCTCGACCGAGAACTGACTCCGGCCCGGGCGGGGGCGCTGGCGCAGCGCCTTCTCGAGATCGAGACCTATCGCACGCTGGCGCTGCTGGGCATGCCGGAATCGCAGCGGATCGGCCCCTCCGTGCGCAGCGCCGAGGAAACGCTGGTGCGCATCGCCGGCACGATGACGCAGACGGACGGGCTCGCCGCCGACCATGCCCTGCTCGACGAGATGACGGCGCTCGCCTCGCGGCTGGAGGCGGAAGCGGCCTCCTCGAACTACCGCTTCGGGGCGAGCCGCGCCTATGACAACATCGTCCAGCAGCGGCTCGTCGCCATCGGTGAGCAGGGCCATGGTGGCTGGCCGACGATCGCCGCCTTCCTGGCACGGCGAATGGCGCCGGCGATGCGCACCTGCCAGATGCTGCAGGAGCGCCAGGCCGATCTCGCGACCAAGCTGGCGCGCGCCGCCAACCTGCTGCGCACGCGCGTCGACGTTGCGCTCGAGCAGCAGAACCGTGACCTGCTGGCGGCGATGAACGAGCGCACGCGGCTGCAGTTGCGGCTGCAGCAGACGGTCGAGGGGCTCTCGGTCGCGGCGATCGCCTATTACATCGTCAGCCTGTTCGGCTATCTCGCCAAGGGCGCGAAGGATACGGGCTGGCTCAAGATCGAGCCGGGCCTCGCAACCGCGCTGTTCGTGCCGGTCGCGCTGCTGGGCGTCTGGGCGGCGGTGCGGCGCATCCGCCGCGGCCATGGCGAGGGCTGAGCGCCCCCGCCGCCGGGCTCAGGCTTCCTTGAAGCCATAGTCGGGGATGCCCTGCTCGTTGCCGTAGTACTTGTAGGGCAGGAACTTGCCGGACATGCCGATCTTGACGCGGTCGCCCTTCGGGTTCGGCTCGCGCTCGAACTCGATGTTGAAGTCGATCGCCGACATGATGCCGTCGCCGAACTCCTCCTCGATCAGCGCCTTCCAGGCCGGGCCATTGACCATCACCATCTCGTAGAAGCGGTAGATCAGCGGGTCGGTCGGCGGCATCGGCGTGCCGGTGCCGCGATAGGGCACCTCGTTGAGCATGCGCTTCTCGTTCTCGGTCAGGCCGAAGAGGGCGGCGGCCTTCTCGGCGAGCGGCTTGACCAGCTTCATCTGGCCGAGCAGGGCGCCGACGATCAGCACCTCGGACATGCCGCCGATTTCGTCGGTGATGTATCGCCAGCTCCAGCCCTTCTCGCGCTTGATGTCGAGGATCTTCTCGGTGAGCTCTTCGCGCTTCATGGGGTCGGTCTCCTTGGTTGGATTGCTTCAGCCCTCATCCTGAGGAGCGCCAAAGGCGCGTCTCGAAGGATGGTTCAGTGGGCTCTGGATCATCCTTCGAGACGCCGCTTTCGCGGCTCCTCAGGATGAGGGCTGAGGGGGAGTAGCCATCACGCCGCCTTGCGGCCGGTGCCAGGGCCGCTGCCATCAGCGGTCGGCCGCACCACGGGCGGGTGGCGGCGGTCGTAGCCCTCGGGGATGTCGTCGCTGAAGCTCTTCGAGCGCACCACGAGGAAGTCGATCAGGTGGTTGCGGATGGTATAGTAGTCGGGGTGGTGATGCACTTCCGTCCGGATCCGGTCGCGCGGCAGCGGATTCTCGACGATCTCGGCGATCATCGCCTGCGGGCCGTTGGTCATCAGCACGATGCGGTCGGCGAGATAGATCGCCTCGTCGACGTCATGGGTGATCATGAAGGCGGTCTGGCCGGTCTCCAGGCAGATGCGGCGGACCTCGTCCTGCAGCGTGCCGCGGGTGAGCGCGTCGAGCGCCGAGAAGGGCTCGTCCATCAGCATCATCTTGGGTTCGATCGAGAGCGCGCGGGCGATGCCGACGCGCTGCTTCATGCCGCCGGAGAGTTCCGACGGCTTCTTCAGCTCCGAGCCCTTGAGGCCGACCTTCTCGATGAAGGCCATGGCGTGAGCCGTGACCTTCGCCCTTTGCCAGTCGCGATGCCTGGCGGCGACCGCATAGGCGACATTGCCGAGCACGCTGCGCCAGGGCAGCAGCGAATGGCCCTGGAAGATCACGGCGCGGTCGAGCGAGGGGCCGTCGATCGCCCGGCCGTCGACGATGGCCGCGCCGTCATCGGGCGCGTCGAGCCCGTTGAGGATGTTGAGCACGGTCGTCTTGCCGCAGCCGGAATGGCCGATGACACAGACGAACTCGCCCTTCTTCATCGAGAACCAGAGGTCCTCGAACACGGTGGTGGTGCCGCCGCCGGCCTTCGGGTAGCGGCGGGCGATGCCTTCGATCGAGATGTAACGGTCGCTCATCGCCTCAATCCGGATAGGTGACGGCGCGCTGCAGGCGGGCGAGCGTCTGGTCGAGGATCATGCCCATCACGCCGATGACGGTGATGGCGACGATCACATTGGTGATCGAGAGGTTGTTCCACTCGTTCCAGACGAAGTAGCCGATGCCGGTGCCGCCCACGAGCATCTCGGCGGCGACGATGACGAGCCAGGCGATGCCGATCGAGATGCGCATCCCGGTCAGGATCGTCGGCGCGGCCGCCGGCAGGATGATGGTGAAGGCGCGCCGGACGGGGCCGACCTCGAGCGTGCGGGCGACGTTGAGCCACTCCTTGCGCACGGCGGAGACGCCGAAGGCCGTGTTCAGCAGCATCGGCCAGACCGAGCAGATGAAGATCACGAAGATCGCCGAGACGCTGGAATCCTTGATCGTGTAGAGCGCGAGCGGCATCCACGCCAAGGGCGAGATCGGCTTCAACACCTGGATGAACGGGTCGAGCGCCTTCGAGATCAGCGGCGACATGCCGATCAGGAAGCCGAGCGGGACCGCGAGCAGCACGGCGAAGGCATAGCCGAGCAGGACGCGGCCGAGCGAATAGGCGAGCTGGATGCCGAGCCCCTTGTCGTTGGGGCCCTTATCGTAGAACGGGTCGCGCAGATGGCCCCAGATCGTCGCGGCAACGTCGAGCGGGCCCGGCATGGCCGATTTGCCCTGCGTCACCTGCTGGCCCATCAGCTTGGCATATTCAGGATCGATGTTGGCGGTGGGCCCGGCGCCGCCGGACTGGGTGCCGACATGCCAGGCGGTGAGGAAGACGACGAGGATCGCCAGCGAAAGCACCAGCGCGCGCAGGTTGAGGGGGAGGGTCATGTCAGGATTCCACCGTCATTGCGAGGAGGCGCAGCCGACGAAGCAATCCAGCGTCGGCGCGAGGCGCTGGATTGCTTCGCTTCGCTCGCAATGACGGTTGGCGCTTCGCGCGACATCACGCCTCTCACGTCCGCTTGATCGCGAAGCTCTTGATGTAGTCCTCCGGCTTCGACGCATCGAAGGTCTTGCCCATCACGACGATGGTCTTCGAGCCCGAGGCCGGCGGGGTGAGGCCGACCTCCCGCATCAGCCGCGCCGTGTCGGTCTGGAGGAAGACCTCCTTCGCCACCTTGGCGTAGTCGACATCGCCCTTGATCTGGCCCCAGCGCTTCATCTGGGTGAGGATCCAGACGGCGAAGCCCTCCCAGGGGAAGGGGTCGAAATCGATGCGCTTGGGGTCGCGCTTGATGTTGCCGAGCCCGTCCGCATAGGTCCCGGTCAGCACCTGCTCGACCACGGTGACGGGCTGGTTGAGGTAGTTTGCCGGCGCGATCGCCTCGGCGATTGCTTTCCGGTTCTCGGCCTTGGAGGCGAAGGCGGTGGCGTCGATGATCGCCTTCAG
>NCCO01000030.1 GCA_002279705.1 Allobosea sp. 12-68-7 | reverse complement strand
CCGGACGCGTGGCGGCTGCGGGCGCGGCCTTGAGGGCGATGTCGCCGGCCGGGCCGCAGAGCACGAGATCGACCGCATGGCCGGCGCCGCGGGCTTCGTTGGCGAGGATGAGCGAGAAGGCCTGAGCCTCGGCATCGCCGCTGCTGAGGAGGGTAAGAAACCTCTGGCCGGCCGCCGTGGCGGGCAGAGCCGTCAGGGCGGAGATGGAGAGCGCGGCGAGAAACGCGAGAGAACGGACCTGCATGGTGTCGGCCTTTTGCTGAGAGGAGTGTTGCCCGGCCCTTATTCGCCGAGCGGGAATTTCGATTTGTCGAGGCGATAGCTCCAGGGCAGCCCGGAATTCTTCCACCCGTCGACGAGGCGCCAGTTCCTGCGCTCACCGTCCTTGACCGTGTCGCCTTCGAAACCGTCGGTGACGACATAAACCTTGCCATAGCCCTTGCCCCAGAGCTCTTGGGCGGAGGGCGCGCCGCGTTCGCCACCGGAGCGGCACATCAGCAGGATCGGCGTGTCCTGGGACAGGCCGCGCGCGGCCAGCGCCTTGGCGAGATCAGCCTCGAAACGCGGGTTCTTCTCCACCTGGTAGACCGAGCGCTGCTCGTTCCACTTCGCCCGGTTGGCGATCATGAACGGTACGACGACATCGACGGCGGGGGCGAAGCCGGTGAACATGATCTCGACGGGATCGCGCACATCGACGAGCAGGACCTTGTCGCCCTGTGCCTGCTTCATCGCGAAGGCCTCGCGGGAATCGACATAGAGGCCCCAAGGCGTGCGTCGCGCGGGATCGGCGGGTTCCGGCGCGGCCAGGGACGGGCCGGGAGCGGCACACAGCAGAGGCAGGATTGCGAGAAGATGTTTCATGTCTGTCTCCGGGATTGGCGGGCTGGCGAAGGCCGTCGCTCAGGGGGCCGGACTGCGGCGCGCGGAGGTCGGGCCGAAGGAGAGCGCGACATAGACGATCATCGCTCCGCCGATCACTCCGGCGGCGGCGATGGCGAGCGTCAGAAGCCAGTCGATCGGGCCGCCAAGGAGATCGGTGGCGCGTGAACTGGTGAACCAGAGCATGGCCCAGACCGCGAGGATGCCACCGAAGGCGCCGAGACCTTGGGCAAAGACGAGGCGGCGAGGCGATATCCGGCCGTCACGGATCACGATTCCGGCCACCGCGACAACCATGAGCAGGATGAAGCCGATGAGCGGCCAGAAGGCGAGGCCGAGCATCTCCTGGAAGACCGCTACAAATACCATGGGGTCGATCTGTTGCATCGAAGATCTCCTGGTGAGCGCCGCTCAAGCCTGGCCGCGGAGCATGGCGAGATAGGTCGGCTTGAGGGCGATGTCCTTCATCACCCACGACACCCAGAGCTCCTCCAGCGGTGCGATCACGCCCGGGAAGGACGGGGTGAGGTTGTTCCCGTAGTCGAACTCGACCAGCATGGCCCGGCCGATCCGGGTGATCAGCGGGCAGGAGGTGTAGCCGTTATAGGCGGCCTCGGAAACGCGGCCCTGGAGGCTCGCCACCAGATGGTCGACCGCCACAGGCACCTGCCACTTGACGCTTGCGGCCGTCTTTCCCTTGGGCACGCCCGCGACGTCGCCGATGCCGAAGACGTTGGGGAAGCGCCGGTGGCGCAGCGTCGCGGGATCGACCTCCATCCAGCCATCGGCGGCGAAGATACCGCTCTGCCAAGCCAGGGCGCTGGACCGCACCGGATCGGGCGCGCGCATCGGCGGGATGACGTTGACGAAATCATAGCCGATCTCGGTGCGGCCCTGCGGGGTCTTGAAGGTGGCGACGCGCCGCCCCGGATCGATCGCCGTCATGACATGGTCATGGGCCATCCGGATCTGCCGCTCCTCGAACAGCATGCGTACTTTCTCGGAGACGATTGGGACGCTGAAGAGCGTCTTGTTCTGGGCGGCATAGATCAGCTCCGCCTTGCGGCGCGTCTCGGCGCGGCGCAGCCGATCATCGGCGATGAAGGCGTATTTCAGTGGTGCACCCGCGCATTTCATCTCGGTCTCGGGCCGGTGGAAGAGGCCCACGCCACCGCGTTCGACAAAGCGCGCCAGCTCCCGCCAGGTCGCCTCGGCCGCATCGGGGCCGCCATAGACGGAGCCGATGCCGTCGACGCCGATCAGCCGCGTGTCCATGCCCTCGATCGCGGCATAATCGAGCTGGAGTCCGGTGGCGACGATCAGAAAATCGTAGCCGAAGCGCTGGCCGCCAGCGGTCACGACGACGTTCGACTCGGGATGGAAGGCGACCACCCGGTCCTCCACGAGGGTCGCTCCGGCCGCGACATAGTCACGTGTGGCCCCGATCGCGTAGCTCTTCGGCTTGAGCCCGGCGGCGACCAGCGTGAAGCCGGGCTGATAGAAATGGGCGCGACGCGCGTCGATGAGCGTGATCTGCGCGCCGTCGAGCCGCTGGGTGAGCCGAGATGCGGCGGCCAGGCCCGCGGCGCCAGCGCCTGCGATCACGATGCGGGCCTTCGTCGCGACCTTGGCCGCCGCTTCTCCGGGGCGCGCCCACCCGGCGGCAGCGACGCCGGCGAGCGCCAGCCTCAGAGCGCTGCGGCGCGTCAAATCCCGTTCCGTCGATGATGCCATGGGGCCCTCCCGGATCCGCTTCCCGTTCTGGAGCGATTGGCGGGCCGGTTCGACTCCATCCCGCCCGCCTTTCCTGCGCCTGTGGAGCCGCGGTCGAAATGACAATTCGCAATAGGCTGTCGGCGGCCCGGTCCGGTGGGCTTCGACTTTGGTCGAGGCGACGTCGGTCAGGCGTCGAGCAGGCGGCGCAGACTGGGCATGTCGCAGAGGAACTGGTTCACGCGCGGTTCCGAGATGAAGCCCTGCCGCTTCAGCTCCGCCATCGTCCGGCTCGCGGTCTCCGTGGTGAGTCCCAGCACCGCACCGAGGTCCTCGCGGCTGAACAATTCGCAGCGCTCGTCGCCGCGCGCCTCCGCGAGCCAGAGCAGGAGACGCACGACCCGGTCCCGAGACGAGCCGGTCGAGAACTCGGTGATCCAGCGGTCGGCATTGCTCAGGGCCTTGTGCCAGCGCGCCATCAGCTCGTTGAAGAGCTGGGCATTGCTGTGGGAGAGCGACCGCACGAACTCCACCGGCAGACGGCAGAGCTCGGTCGGCTGAAGCGCGGTGGCGGTGTGCGGGTATTCGCTGTCAATCAGCGCCTCGAGCCCGATCAGGTCGGTGCTGCGCAGGAGCCGCACGATGCGCTGCGTGCCGTCCGGCAGGAACTGCGTGAGCTTGACCAGGCCGGAGCGGATCGTGAACAGCGATGTCGCGGGGTCGCCCATGGCGTAGATGGTGGCGCCGGCTCCATAGACGGACTGGTCGATGGGCCGGTGGAACCGCTCGAAATCATCCTCCTTCAGGCCGGCGAACAGCACAGAGCCGCGGATCGCGCAGAGGCGACAATCGGCCGTGCCGGTCCAGGCTTCCGTCGCGCCGACTCGCTTCACCCACCGTCTCCCGCGCCGATTGCCGACAGCATTGTCCCGAGCGCCCATCAGTGCGCAAGCATGCGTCCCGCGACAAGACGCAGCGTCGTGTCGCAGGCGCGCAGGACGGCCTCGTCATGGCTGATGACGAGGATCGCCTGGACGGCGCGCACGCTGCGCAGGCGCTGCAACAGGGCCATGGCCGCCTGCGGTTCCAGACCTTCGGTCGGTTCGTCCAGAATCAGGATCGGCGCAGGTTTGAGCAGGGCCCGCGCCAGCGCGATCCGCCGGGCCTCGCCGCCTGACAGCTTCGTGCCATGGGCACCGACGAAGGTGTCCAGCCCATCCGGCTGCTGCTGCACGAAGGGCAGGATGCCGGCGAGGTCGCAGGCCGCCTTCAGCTCGGCCTCGCCCGCATGGGGGGCGGCAAGCTGCAGATTGGCCCGGATCGTGGCAGCCAGGAGAGGGGCGTCCTGCGGCAGCAGCGCGATGCGTTGGCGCCAGGCATCGCCGTCGAAGGCCGAGAGTGCTGTGCCGGCGAAGGTGATGCGCCCTTCACTCTCCGGCACGAACCGCATGGCCAGGGCTATGAGACTGGACTTGCCGGCGCCGCTCGGGCCGGCGACCCCGAGCATCAGGCCGGGCGCGAGCGCGATGTCGATGTCCCTCAGGGCGAAATCCTCGGCGCCGGGATAGCGCAGGCCGACCCGCTCGAAGCGCAAGACGCCGGAAGCCGGCGGCGCGATCGGCGCGGCCGGTTCCGACACGGGAGGCTCGCGCTCGGTCACCGCCGTCAGGCGCTGCATCGACGCCCGGACCGCCGGCAGGGATTGAAGTGCGAGCGGCAGCGGCACCACCGCCTCGAACAAGGCAAGCGAGAACAAGGCGAGCATGGGCACCTGCGGGGCCGTCAGCGCGCCCGCGGCGAAGCCTGCGATCGCCGTGGCCATCGCCGCGACCAGAGCGAGATGGGCGCTGAAACCGACCATTGCGCCGGCGAAGGCGCTCGCGTTCGCCAGCCGCATCTCATCGCCCAGAATCGTGTCACTCTCCGCCAGCAGCCGCGCGACATGCCGCTCCTGCGGATCGTAGATGGTGAGTTCCGCCAGCCCTTCGACATGGTCGACCAGCGTCGCGGCCAACCTTGCCTGGCGCTCCGCCAGGCGCGCCGCGGCACCGGCGCCGTAACGCTGCGCGGCCAGCGGCACCAAGAGACCCGCCAGCACCAGCAGCGGCGCCACGACCCCTGCGATGGCCGCATGGCTGATCGCGAGCCAGCCGAGACCGACCGCCAGAACGATGCCGGCGACGGCGATGGGTGCGACGACGCGCAGCACCACCAGTTCGAGCCGGTCGACATCGCCGCGCAGCCGCGTCAGCAGGTCGCCATCCCGCAGATCGGCGAGGGCCGCCGGTGCGAGCGGCAGCAGCCGCTCAAACAGCCAGGGCCGCAACGTCGCCACGACTCGCAGCGTCGCCTCGTGCCCGACCACGCGCTCGGCATAGCGGCCCGCGGTGCGCGTCATCGCCAGTCCGCGGATCGTGGCGCCCGGCGTGAAGTAGTTCATCGAAACGCCCGCCAGCCCGGCCATGGCCATGGCGGTGATGAACCAGCCCGACAGGGCCAGCAGCGCGATATTGGCGAGCATCGCCAGCGCACCGAGGCCGATGGCCAGCGCGATCCAGCCGGCCACCGGCCGCAGCAGCGGCCCGATCCTGCGCAGCGTCAGCATGGGCCGGCCGCCTCCGCAGGTTCGGCCTCTTCAACTGCGATGCGACCGTTTTCGACCCGGATGATCCGGTCGGCCAGCGCGAGGCTCGTGGGCCTGTGAGCATTGACCAGAAGCGTCCGCCGCCCTTTCAGCCCGGCGATGGCCGCATGGATCAGGGCCTCGCTGTCATCGTCGAGATGGGCGGTCGGTTCGTCCAGCAGGACGAGCGGTGCGTCCCGGTAGAAGAGGCGCGCCAGGGCGATGCGGCTGGCCTGCCCGCCCGACAACTGGCGCCCGCCATTGCCGATCGCCGTGTCGAGCCCTTGCGGCAGGCCGGCGATGACCCCGGCGACGCTCGCCCGTTCGGCGGCTCTCAGGATGGCGCCGTCGTCCGGATCGACCTCGCCCGGCGCGATATTGCCGCGCACCGAAGTGGCGAAGAGCTTCGGCCGCTGCGGCATGAATCCGAGATGGCGGCGCCAATGCGCCGGATCGAGCGTTTCGAGCGGATGGCCGTCGACCAGGATGCGGCCGCTGGTCGGGCCGACGAAGCCGAGCAACAGGGCCTGGATGCTGGATTTGCCGGCACCTGAGGGGCCCGCGAAGGCGACGGCTTCTCCTGGGGCGATCGCAAAACTGACGCCCTGCAGGGCCATGCGCCCGTCGGGGTAGGTCAGATGCACGTCTTCGAAACGGATCGCGACGCCCCTGCCGAATTCGGGCCTGAGCGTTCCCCCGGCGACCACCGGCTCGGGCAGGGCGTCGAGCGCGACCAGCCGGGAGGCGGCCCCCAGCGCTTCCATGCGGGCATGATAGGCGGTGCCCATCGTTCGGAGTGGACCATAGAATTCCGGCGCCAGCAGCAGGATGAACAGGCCGGTACGATAGTCGAGTTCGCCCCAGAGCAGCCGGAAGCCGATCAGCACGGCGATGATCGCGATCGCGACCGTCGAGAAGAACTCCAGCGTCAGCGACGACAGAAAGGCGATCCGCAGCACCGCCATCGTGTCGTGCCGGTAGCGCTCGGCCGTGGCGCCGATCTCGGCGACCATCCGGGCCCCGGCTCCGAAGGCCTTGATGGTGGCGAGGCCCTGCAGCGCGTCAAGGAAATGGCCGGACATCCGCTGCAGGCGCAGCCATTGCCGCTGGTTGAGCGCTTCGGCGCCCTTGCCGATCAGGACCATGAACAGGGGGATGAGCGGGGCGGTGACGAGGAAGACGAGCGCCGACAGCCAGTCCAGCGGCGCCACGACGAGGAGGATGCCGACAGGCAGCATCGCGGCCTGCGCGGTCGCCGGCAGGTAGCGCGAGAAGAAGGGCTCGACGGCGCGCACGCCGTCCGACAGCGCCGAGACGATCTCGCCCGGCGGGAGCGCCGCGGCCCCCGATGGCCCGACCCGGCCGAGCTTGCCGAGCAGGGCGCGGCGCAGCGCCGGCACCACCCGCATCGCGGCGGCGAAGCCGAACCGGTCGGCGGCGAAGGCTGCGACGGCGCGCAGCGTCACGATGCCGAGCAGGATGGCGAAGGGCAGGATCAGAGCCTCGAGCGGCTCCCGGCCGACCAGCGCCCGGTCGAGGAGTCCCGCGACCCACCAGGCCTGGAGCACGACCATCGCCCCCCCCATCGCACCGGCCAGGATCGTGAGCCGCAGCTCGCGGGCCGCCAGGGGACGCAGGCGCCTGAGAAAGGCGAGGTCGTTCGGAGAAGCCCTCACCAGGACAGGGTCTTTACCTTGGGGTCGAACAGGAAGCCCTCGACCACGTCCCAGCTGCCCATGACGACGCCGTCGATATAGTCGTCTTTCTTCAGCCCGGCCGCAGCGGAGCAGGCCTGGCACATCACCACGACGCCGCCGTCCTTCATGAAAGCGGCCAGCATCTCCTGGATCGACAGGTTCTTCGCCCGCATCAGGCCGGGCACATGCGAAGGACGCTTCTTGTCCGCGAGATAGACGGCCCGGACGTTCAGCCAGATGGCGACCGGCTTGTGCCCGCTCTTGAGCACGCGTTCATGGGCAAAATGGATGGCCTTGGCGGCCGACCAAGTATCGTCGCTGGTTAGGTTGATGAACAGTCCAGCGGATCTGTCGACCTCCGCCAAGGCCGGTCCAGCGAGAAACAGGCCGAGCAGGAAGGCGATCAGAACGCGAAAACGGATCATGGCGACATTCCTCATGTTTGTGCGGATATCGATTGGGCAACCCGCTCGGGCATGGCTGCGGCAACCGCTCGCGCGCCATCGCGCGCCTCGTCGACGCCCGGCAGCGCGGTGTCGCGCGTCTCGAATTCGTTCTGGAATTCGAACCACATGACGTTGATGACGGCGATGGCGAGGGCGGCTGTGACGCCGAGAATCCAGGCGAAATACCACATGGCGGGTTCCTTTCGGCTCAATAGGCCTGGTGCTTGCGCGCTTCGATGTCGGCGACGGTGACTTTTCCCCACATCTGGACATAGGCCCAGACCGTGTAGGCGAGCACGATCGGCAGCAGGATCACCACGGCCCAGAACATGATCTTCAGGGTCATGTGGCTCGAGGCGGCGTCCCAGACCGTCAGGCTGGAGGAGGGGTGCGTGCTGGACGGCATGATGAAGGGAAACAGCGACAGCCCGGCGGTGCCGATGATCCCCGCCAATCCGAACCCGCTCAGGGTGAAGCCGAGACCGGGCCGGTTCAGCCGCGACAGGCCGGCGGCGAGAAGCGGCGCGACGAGGCCGATCAGGGGTACGATGAGGGCGACGGGCCAGTTGCGGTACATGTCGAACCAGGCGCCAGACGCACGCACCACCTCCTTGGCGAGCGGGTTGGGCAGGGCCGACAGCGGCGGCTGGGAGACGATCCGGTAGCCGTCGATGCCGAGCCAGACCCACAATCCACCCAGCGCGAAGAGGGCGGAGACGCCGATGGCGAGCATCGGCACCAGCGCCCGCGCCCGTGCGGCGACCACGTCATCGGTGCGCATCTGCAGCCAGATCGCGCCATGCAAAGCCAGCATGCCGACGCTGACCAGCCCGGCGAGCAGGGCGAAGGGGTTCAGGAGCGGCAGCAGGGCCCAGATGAAGGACCCCTCGTAATGCGGCCTCAGGAAGCGATCGAGGTGGAAGGGCACGCCCTGCAGCAGATTGCCGAAGGCGACGCCGAAGATCAGCGCCGGGATCAGCCCGCCAGCAAACAACCCCCAGTCCCAGGCGTTGCGCCAGGTCGGGTTGTCGATCTTGCTGCGGTAGTCGAAGCCGACCGGGCGGAAGAACAGGGCGACGAGGACAAGCAGCATCGCCAGATAGAAGCCGGAGAAGGCGGCCGCATAAACGGCCGGCCAGGCGGCGAAAATGGCGCCGCCGGCGGTGATCAGCCAGACTTGGTTGCCGTCCCAGTGAGGCCCGATCGTGTTGATGATGACGCGCCGTTCATTGTCGTTGCGGCCGAGGAAGGGCAGCAACATCCCGACGCCCATATCCATGCCGTCGGTGATGGCGAAGCCGATCAGCAAAGTCCCCACAAGGACCCACCAGATCAGTTTCAGGCTTTCATAGTCGAGCATCGTCTTGCTCCTCGGACAGGGGGGGCGCTCATTCGGCCGCGACGAGGCGGGGCGGGACGGGCGAGCGCGGATCGGTCTGCTCGTGGTGGTAACGGCCCGTATGCAGCGAGCTGGGGCCGAGCCGGACGAAGCGGACCATGAGATAGACTTCGATCACCAGCAGCAGCGTGTAGAAGGCGAAGTAGGCGCTCATCGACACGATCAGGTCGGTGACCGTCAGGGCCGAGGTGGCGAGGAAGGTCGGCAGGACCTCGCCGATCGCCCAGGGCTGGCGGCCATATTCGGCGACGAACCAGCCGAGTTCACTGGCGAGCCAGGGCAGCGGGATGCTCCAGACCAGCAGGCGCAGGAGCCAGCGCTGCCGCTCGATCGTGCCGCGAGCCAGATGGTAGAAGGACAGGCCGAACAGCACGAGCATGGTGAAGCCGAAGGCGACCATGATCCGGAAGCTCCAGAACAGATAGGGCACGTGCGGGACGCTGTCCCAGGCCGTCGTCACGATCTGCTGCTCCGTCGCGGTCGCCGGATCCTCGACATACCGCTTCAGCATCAGCCCGTAGCCGAGATCCTTCTTGTGATCGTTGAAGACGGCCTTGGTCTCGGCGGAGCTGTCGCCCGCCCGCAGCTTCTCAAGTGCGCCATAGGCGAGGATGCCCGAGCGGACGCGCTGCTCGTTCTTCGCCACCAGTTCCGTGATGCCGGGAACCTGCTTGTCGACCGAGCGCGTCGCGATCAGGCCGAGCGCCCACGGAATCTGCACCTCGTAGCGGTTCTCGCGCTTGTCCTGGTCCGGCAGGGCGAAGAGGTTGAAGTTCGCCGGCGCCTGCTGCGTGTGCCACTCGGCCTCGATCGCAGCGAGCTTCATCTTCTGCACATCGCCGAGCTCGTAGCCGCTCTCATCGCCGAGCACGATCACCGACAGCGAGGAGGCCAGGCCGAAACCGGCCGCCACCGCGAAGGAGCGCTTGGCGAAGGCGAGGTCGCGGCCCTTCAGGATGTACCAGGCCGAGATGCCGATCACGAACATCGAAGCCGTGACATAGCCGGCCGCAACGGTGTGGATGAACTTGACCTGGGCCACGGGGTTGAACAGCACCGCCGCGAAGTCCGTCATCTCCATGCGCATCGTCTCGGCGGAGAACTCGGCCCCGACGGGATTCTGCATCCAGCCATTGGCGACGAGGATCCAGAGCGCGGACAGGTTTGTGCCGAGCGCTGTCGCGAAGACGACGGCAAGGTAGCGCCGCTTGCTGAGGCGGTCACGCCCGAGCAGCAGCAGGCCGACGAAGGTCGATTCGAGAAAGAAGGCCATGAGACCTTCGATCGCCAGCGGGGCGCCGAAGATGTCGCCGACGTAATGCGAGTAGTAGGCCCAGTTCATCCCGAACTGAAATTCCATGGTCAGGCCGGTGGTGACGCCGAGCGCGAAGTTGATCGCGAAGAGCTTGGTCCAGAACCGCGACATGTCGCGGTAGATTTCCTTGCCGGTCATCACATAGACCGACTCCATGATCACCAGGATCCAGCTCAGGCCCAGTGTCAGCGGAACGAAGATGAAGTGGTACATGGCCACCGCGGCGAACTGCCACCGGGATAGCTCGACGAAGGTCGGGTCGATCATGGAAGGAGGGCTCCTGGAGAGCGGCTCGCTTCGGCCAGTTGGGTCGGCCTCGGCGTGTGTCGCTCCGATACGAAAGACCGATCGCGGCCCCGTCGCATTGCGTTATCGCAATTGCGAACAGGGCCGATCATTTGCCTGGCCGGAGCCGGGCTGCGGGGAGACGAGCAGGGCCTGCGTCCATGTTTCCATGGCGGAGTTCGCCAGCGGCATCGGGGTTTCGAGGAAGCTGACGACGAACCGGTCCGTGAGTTCCGCAATGCCGATCGAGCGGGGTCGCAGCGCCAGGATCTCCGGATTGGGGATCGACATGCCGAAGCAGAACACGACGTTCTGGGCGTCGAGGATTCCCTCGGCGATTTCGCCATCCGGCAGCGCGCGCGTATGCGCCATGTGGTCGAACACGCCGAGGAAGCGGGCGCAGGGATGCCGCTCGATCAACCGGCGGAAATGCGCCACGATCTCGGTGACGTCTCGGCAGGCTGTCGCCGTCTTGGCGACGTCGAGGATGAAGATCGGGTAGCGCGCATGGATGATCTGGGGGCGGGCCTGCCGCTGGTCGGGCTGCATGACGCCACCTATTCCGGCTGGCAGATCTGGTGCCGGGCGACGGCGATGCCGGTGCGCAGCAGCAGGCCGGCGACGAGCAGGCTGGTCAGGGTCAGCAGGACGAAGCCGAGCAGGCGATAGCCTGTCACGCCGGTCTGCTCGGCCATCGCGAAGGTTGCGACAGTGATCGCCGCGAGCGGGAAGGAGTAGGCCCACCAGGACAGGTAGAAGGCGATGCGCCGCAGCCGAGGCAATTGCGTCAGCAGCAGCAGCGTCAGGAACAGCGCGAAGAAATAGAGGATCCGGGCGAAGGCGTCGATCCCACCGGCCAGCTTGAGATAGGCGAGGCATCCGACGGCCGGTGGGGCGATCAGGATGAAGAGTGTCGGCTTCAGCCGGTCCGGCAGGGGCTGGTGAAACACGATCCTGTTCAGGACGATGGCAAACAGCGGCAGCCAGAACACGATGCCCACGGCAAAGAACAGCCAGGAGGCTTCGTGATAGCCGAGGCTCACCCCGGCGATCGGGACCAGCATGTTGCCGACGATCGGGATGAACCAAGCCGGATTGAGGTGTGGCGTCTGGAAATGCTCGCGGTTGATCCAGCGGTCGAGCACCAGCAGGGTCAGCGCCAGTTGCAGCGGTGCGCCGACGAGCAAGAGCCCGGCCGCGAGATCGCGGCTGATATCCAGAGAGGCGATGCTGAGCAGGATCAGGCTGATCGCGATCGTCGGAACGAAGTGCAGGCGCACCGGATGGGCGAACTCCTCGCGGACCGCCTGCGGGTGCAGCAGCATCTTGGCGCCGTAGAGCAGGGCGAGCACGACGAACAGGCCGCCCGCGAGAGCCAGCACGATATGCCCGACGGCCTGCAGGGCGCGGATCGTGCCGCCTGCCTTTTCCAGCGCGATCGAAAGCCCGGCCAGGCCCATCACCATGGCAAAGAAGCTGACCGGGAAATGACTGAGGCGTGGTTCGGCCGGATGGTCGCTGGCAGAGATGGCTGTGGTCATGACGTCGCTCCCGGCCGTGTCCACCGCCGGTGGCCGCTCCCGAGGGCCGACGACCGTGGCGGAGCGAGAATGACGCATGGAGGCGTCATCGCATTGCGCAATCGCAATCGGGACCGATTTCCGCCGAGACGTGCCGATGGCCGGTCGGGTTGGAGTGGCCCCGGTTTTGTGGACGTCCTTGACGTCATTGTCCGGAGTGTCCGGTGCCGCGTTTTCGAAGTGCCTGTCCGCCGGAGTTCCAGCGACAGATGGTCGAGCTGGTCCGATCCGGACGAACGCCTGAAGCGCTGGCCCGGGAGTTCGAGCCGACTGCGCAGTCCATCGCCGACTGGGTTCGTCAGGCCGAGCGCGACGCCGGCAAGCGCAGCGATGGGCCGACCAGCGCCGTGCGCGAAGAACTGATCCGCCTTCGTCGTGAGAACCACCGGTTGCGCCAGGAGCGCGATATCCTGTCCGGATCGTCGAAGGCTCGGCGGGTGAACGACCACGGGTGTAAATTGAATGCCGTGTGCGGCCCCTTCGCAGTCGCCCGCCCCGACGAATTTCGTCGGGGGGAACGTTGGTAGCGGGAGAGGGACTCGAACCCCCGACACGCGGATTATGATTCCGCTGCTCTAACCAGCTGAGCTACCCCGCCCCAATGATCGGCACGCCCCAAGGCGGCCGTCCGTCGGAGGCCGCGATATAGGGGGGCGGACCGGGGCTCGTCAAGCCTCGGCTCGCCGGTTCCCGCGCGCTCAGGCCGTTCCGGTCGCGGCGCCGGCGGAGGCGAGCTTGCGCAGCCGCACCACCTTGAAATAGCCCGTGCCGACATGGGTGGTCTCGTAGCGCCCGGTGCGGGCGGCCCAGCCGGTCAGGCGGCTGACCTTAAAGTCCGAACTCCAGCCGACGGCGCGGGCCAGCGGCGCGAGCGCCGACCAGAGCGCCGCGAAGGGCCCGCTATCGCCGACGAGGCGGCTGGAGATCACGATCTCGCCGCCGGGTTTCAGCACGCGGTCCATCTCGGTCAGCGCCTGCTCGGGGTCGGGCACGAGGGTGATGACGAACTGCGCGGTCACCGCGTCGAAGGCCTCGTCGGCGAAGCCGAGCCGGCAGGCGTCCATCACCATCAGCCCACGCACATGCGAAAGGCCCTGGCTGGCGACCTTGCGGTTGGCGACCTTGAGCATGTCGAGCGAGAGATCGGCGCCGACGACGCGCGAGCCGGTGGTGAAATAGGGCAGGGTCAGGCCCGTGCCGACGCCGATCTCGAGGATGTCGGGCCCGCAGGCACAGGCGGCGGCGACGGCCTCGCGCTGCGGCCCGGCCAGCAGGTTCTGGTAGATCCGGTCATAGATGCGCGCCCAGACGGCATAGACACGCTTCTGGCTTTCGAGATGGTCTGGCACCGGCATGGAGCGGCTCGCGAGCGGGATGGACGGAGAGGAGCCGGGCGGCCGGCGTCAGGAGAGGGCGAGGTCGGCCGTGGGCCTCGTCTGCGGCATCCGCAATTCGGGGCGGATGATGGTGCCGCCGCCGAGCACGCGGGCGCCGGGGCCGGCATCGGCATAGATCACGCAGGCCTGGCCCGGCGAGACGCCCTCCTCGTCGGTGGCGAGCTCGACCTTCAGCCCCGTCTCGTCTCGCAGGAGACGCGCCTCGCGCGGCGGGCGCGTCGAGCGCACCCGCACGGCGACCTCGAGGCCTTCCGGCGGCAGGGCGTCCAGCGGCATTTCGCCGAGCCAGTTGAGATCGCGCAGCCGGACCTCGCGGACGTTGAGCGCCTCGCGCGGGCCGACGATGACGCGGGCCGCGTCGGCGTCGAGCCGCAGGACATAGAGCGGCTCCGGCGTGCTCAGGCCCAGGCCCTTGCGCTGGCCGACGGTGAAGCGCAGCACCCCCTCATGGCGGCCGAGCACCCGGCCGTCGAGATGGACGATCTCGCCCGGACGCGCGGCGCCCGGCTTCAGCCGCTCGATGACGTCGGCATAGCGGCCATTGGGGACGAAGCAGATGTCCTGGCTGTCGGGCTTGTCGGCGATGCCGAGGCCGAGTTCGGCGGCGAGCGCGCGGGTCTGCGCCTTGTCGATGTTGCCGAGCGGGAAGCGCAGCAGGTCGAGCTGCTCCTGCGTCGTGGCATAGAGGAAATAGCTCTGGTCGCGGCTGGCATCGGCTGCCCGGAACAGGCCGCGCCGGCCATCGGCCAGTTCGCGGCCGACGACGTAATGGCCGGTCGCCAGCGCGTCGGCCCCGAGTTCGCGGGCCAGCCCGAGCAGGTCCTGGAACTTCACCGTGCGGTTGCATTCGACGCAGGGGATCGGCGTCTCGCCGGCGAGATAGCTTTCGGCGAAGCGCTCGATCACCGCGTCGCGGAAGCGGTTCTCGTAGTCGAGCACGTAATGGGGAATGCCGATCTGCTCGGCGACGCGGCGCGCGTCATGGATGTCCTGCCCGGCGCAGCAGGCCCCGGCGCGGTGGACGGCGGCGCCGTGATCGTAAAGCTGCAGCGTCACGCCGACGACGTCATAGCCCTCGCGCTTGAGCAGCGCCGCCACGACCGAGGAATCGACGCCGCCCGACATCGCCGCCACGACCCGCGTGGCCGCGGGCGGCTTGGCGATGTCGAGGGAGTTGCGGGTCGCGGTCATGGCGAGCGGGGCGGTCCTGCGGCGGGGGAGGCGAGACGCGGGCTCTATACCGGTTTTGGCGCGGCGCGGCCAGCCGCGATGGGCAAAAGCTGCCGCCCGGTGGCCTCTAAGCGGCCGATCTTGCCGCGGCCGAGCAGCCTTCTGGATTCTAACGCCTTGATTTCATTGATTCCGGTCATGGCCCAGGCATTGCTGTGAGAGCCGCAGGGGCGCTCTGCGCCCGTGTTGCGGACGAGACGATGTCGATACAGCCCCTGTCGAGTTCCCCCCCTCCCGCTGACGGCGCGGCCGCACGCCGGCGCATGGCCGATCGCGACGCCGATGCGGCGCGAGAGAGCTTCGCCCTGCCGGCCGACGAACCGGTCCCGGACACGCGGACAGCGAGCCGCGAAGCGCGCCGGGAATCTGTCGCTGCGGCGGATTCGGCCGCTCGCGAAGCGCCGGAGGCGCAGCGCGCCACGGATGATCGGAACGCGCGGACCCAGGCCGCGGCCGAGAACCGCGCCAAGACCGCTGCCTCCGACGAGATCGTCGCGGCCGAGCCGGGCGCGAAGACGGCGCCCGCCAAGCCGTCGCTCGCCGAGCCCGGCAAGAGCGTCGCCGCAACCCCCGAGGTCCAGCCGTCGGGCGGGCCGACGGTGCCGAAGCTCGACATCGCGGCGCTCATCAGCATCGCCGCCGCCGCCGAGGGCGAGAGCCAGGCGAAGCCGACCCCGCCGGTCGCCCCCACGCCGGTCGACCCCTCGCTGGTCGCGGGCGAGGTGTTGCCGATGCCGACGGTGAAGACGAAGGCCGCAGTCGCCGCGGAGGGCGGCGAGGAGGCGAAGGCCGGCGAGAGCGCCACGGCCAACGCGGCCGACGCCGCCGTGCCGATGCCCGTGCCGGTGCTGCCCCTGCTGGTTCCCGCCTCCGTCACGCCCGAGATCTCCGCCGCGACGGCGACCGGCCCGGCTGCCGTCGGTGAGGACCAGAAGCAGACGAAACAGGCCGATGCGGCCAGCCTGGCCGCCGAGTCGGCGGCCCTCACCGCGGCCGGCACCGCAGCCAGCGGCATCGCCGCCCAGGCCGGTGCCGAGACCGCGGAGCCCAGCACGGCTGAGGCTGGTGGCGAGCGCATGCCGGCGCGGCCGGGCACCCCGGCGCAATCCCATCTGTCGCTGCTGGCGGCCGAAGCCGGCGCTGCGCCGAAGGCCGAGGCCCTGCCGCAGGCTCCGGGCGAAGGCCTCGACAAGCTGGCCAAGGCCGAAGGCGGCCCGGCGCTCCAGCCCGTCGCCGGGACCGAGACCAAGCCGGCCGAGCGCTTCGAGCAACTGCTGAACGCCATCGATGCGTCGGTGCAGCCCCAGCAGGGCGCGGCTCGACCCGATCCGCTGCGCCTGATGACCATGCCCGACCCGATCGTCGCCCTGCCCGGCCAGCCGCATGGGCAGACGGCGGCGGAGGGGCCGCCGACCCCGCTGCACGTCCTGCCGATCGAGATCGGACTCAAGGCTCTCGCCGGAGCGCGCCAGTTCGACATCAGGTTGGATCCCGGCGAACTCGGCCGCGTCGATGTCACGCTCTCGATCTCCGACACCGGCGAGGTGAGCGCGAAGATGGTCGTGGACCGCGTCGAGACGCTGCATCTGCTGCAGCGCGATGCCCGCACGCTCGAGCGCGCCTTCGAGCAGGCGGGGCTGAAGCCCTCCGATGCCGGTGTCGACATCAGCCTGCGCGATCCCTCCGACCAGTCCGGCTTCCGTCAGCAGCGGCAGCAGGACGAGGCGCCGCAGCGCCCGCGCGGGTTGCTGAACACCGCCGATTCCGCCGAAGACAACCCCCTCGCGACGTCATCTGCGCCCCAGCGCCGCTTCGTGCGGCTCGGCGGCGTGGATATGAGCGTCTGATCCAAGGAGGAGCGCCATGGCCGTCTCCAGCACCACCAGCTCGACCTCGAACACGACGAACACCACGAGCAACGCCACCACCGTTTCGGGCGGGGCTGCGATCGCGCAGAACTTCGACCAGTTCCTGACCCTGCTGACGACGCAGCTCAAGAACCAGTCGCCGCTCGATCCGCTCGACACCAACCAGTTCACGCAGCAGCTCGTGCAGTTCGCCGGCGTCGAGCAGCAGCTCAAGACCAATGAGACGCTGAGCTCGCTGCTGAGCCTCAACTCGGCCGGCACCGCGACGAGCGCGGTCGGATTCATCGGCGCGACCATCTCCGCCGACGGCGCTTCGACGCGGCTGGAAAAGGGCAAGGCCGAGTGGCAGGTCAACGTGCCGCGCGGCGGCGTCGCGACGATCACAATCAAGGATTCGAAGGGCAGCATCGTGCAGACGCAGACCAGGACGCTCGTCGCCGGAGACCAGAAATTCACCTGGGACGGCAAGACCTCGACCGCGCAGACGGCGGCGGACGGCGAATACACGGTCACGATCGACGCCAAGGACACGGCGGGTGCCACGATGACCGCCACGACCAAGATCAGCGGCGTGGTCGACGGCGTCGACTTCACCGGCTCGATTCCGACACTGAAGATCGGCGCGATCAGCGTGCCGATCGACAAGGTCAAGAGCGTCGTCCGGACGCAGTGAGAGCGAATCACCGATGTCGAAAGCCAGCGCCTTCGCCTTAGGCAATTCTTAAAGCGGTCGCCTTATGCTCATCACAAGTAGCTCTGTTGAGTTGTGTGAGTGTATCATGAGCGAGCCGTTGCGACCGCGGGTGAAATACGTGATCGGACCGGACGGAAGTCCGCTGACGATCGCGGACCTTCCGCCGATGAATACCCGCCGCTGGGTGATCCGGCGCAAGGCAGAGGTCGTTGCCGCGGTGCGCGGCGGCCTGCTCAGCCTCGAAGAAGCCTGCCAGCGCTACACGCTGACGGTGGATGAGTTCCTGAGCTGGCAGATGTCGATCGACCAGCACGGTCTGGCCGGCCTGCGAACCACCCGCATCCAGCATTACCGGCAGTAGTCGCTGCCAACCCCGCACGATCCTGCGAGGCGTCGGTCCCCGGACCGGCGCCTTTTGCGTTCCGGCAAGCCACCTCCGGCCGGTCCGATCGCGGTCGCGCCCACATTCTTTAACGGCCGCCCGGGAAAAATTAACCGGGCGCTAACCACGCACCGGGAAAAACTTGCCTAGTGACCCGCGATCAGGAGCGGGCAGGACGGCTTTGTGAAACGGATAGCGGCGTGAGCGGCATCGTCGAACAGTTCTCGCGCTTCGGGGCGCCCCGCCTGGCGGCCATGCTGGCGGTTACGCTCGCGCTGGTCGGGTTCTTCGCCTTCGTCATGCTGCGCATGTCCCAGCCGACCATGGGCGTGCTGTTCTCCGACCTGAACGCGTCCGACGTCAGCGCCATCCTCAAGGATCTCGACACGCGCGGCGTGAAGTACGAGTTGCGGGGCGACGGCCAGACCATCCTGGTGGACAAGACCGTCGTGCCGCGGCTGCGGCTCGATCTCGCCAGCAAGGGCATCCCGGCCGGCGGCGGCGTCGGCTACGAGATCTTCGACAAGGGCGACGCCTTCTCGTCGACGAGCTTCGTCCAGAACATCAACCACATGCGTGCGCTCGAGGGTGAGCTGTCGCGGACGATCCGCTCGATCAGCCGCGTCCAGGCGGCGCGCGTGCATCTCGTGATCCCCGAGAAGCGCCTGTTCGAGCGCGACCGCGAGCCGCCGCGCGCCTCGATCGCGCTCAAGCTGGCGGGAGAACTCGATGCGGCGCAGGTCCGCGCGATCCGCCATCTCGTCTCCTCGGCCGTCGACGGGCTGAGGCCCGAGCGGGTCTCGATCGTCGACGAGCGGGGTCGCCTGCTGGCCGACGGCGCGCAATCGGAGAACGGCGCCGCAGGGCTCGGCATCGAGGAGCGCCAGGTCGGCATCGAGCGCCGGCTCAAGCTCCAGATCGAGGATATCGTCGCCAGCATCGTCGGCCATGGCCGCGCCCGCGTGCAGGTTTCGGCGGCACTCGACGTCAACCGCATCGAGAGCCGCTCCGAGACCTTCGATCCCGAGAGCCGCGTCGTCCGCTCCAGCCAGAACCGCACGGAGGCCTCGACCACTTCGGAGGGTGGCGGCGGCGTCACCGTCGGCAACGAACTGCCGGGAGCCCAGCCGGGCCAGGGCGGCAATGCGCCCCGGGACAACTCCCAGAAGAACGAGGAGGTCGTCAATTACGAGATCTCGCGGACGACCCGCACCGAGGTGCTGGAGGGCGGACGCGTCAAGCGCCTGTCGGTCGCCGTTCTGGTCGACGGCACCTATAGCCGCGGCGCCAATGGCGAGATGAGCTACCAGCCGCGCAGCAACGAGGATCTCGAGCGGATCGGCCAGCTGGTGCGCACTGCGGCGGGCTTCGACGAGTCCCGCGGCGACAAGCTCGAGGTCGTCAACCTGCGCTTCGCGGAGGCGCCGCCGACGGTGACCGAGCTCGTCGAGCAGAGCCTGATGCAGCAGCTGCTCTCCTTCACCAAGGAGGATGTGGTGCGCTTCGCCGAAATCGGCGTGATCGCTCTGCTGACGCTGATCGTGCTCATGGTCGTCGTCCGGCCCCTGCTCAAGCAGGTTCTGACGCCCGATCCGGGGGCCGCGGCACGAGCGCTGCCGATGTTCATGCGCAACGGCGTGGCGATCGCCGCGCCCGATTCCACGGGCGATCCGGCGGGGACGCGCACGCTGGCCACCGTCGGCGGCAGCGATCCGCTCCAGGTCGACATGCCGTCGGAAGGGATGCTCGCCATCGCGCAGATCAAGGGGCAGCTCAAGGCGCAGTCGGTCGAGAAGATCGGCCAGATGGTCGCGCAGAACCCGGCGGACAGCGTCGCGGTGCTGCGGACCTGGATCCACGAAAAAGCCGCGGCATGACGGGTCACTGAGCCATGGCCGAAGAACGCTCCCTCGCAACGCGCGCCGCTGGCGGCCGGGACACCGGCTCCATCGAGGGCGGCGGCATCGGCGTCACCAACATCGACGAGATGACGGGTCCGCAGCGGGCCGCCGTCATCCTGCTCGTCCTGGGGGAACAGCACGGCAAGCAGATCTGGTCGGAGCTCGACGACGAGGAAATCCGCATCATCACCCGCGCCATGGCGGAGCTCGGCACGGTCGATGCCGACGATGTCGAGCGGCTGATGCTGGATTTCGTAGGCAAGCTGTCCAGCGCCGGCGCCGTCACGGGCTCCTTCGACCGCACGATCTCGCTGCTTGAGAAGATCCTGCCGACCGACCAGGTCGCCATGATCATGGAGGAGATCCGCGGTCCGGCCGGCCGCAACATGTGGCAGAAGCTCGGCAACATCGACGCCGTGGTGCTCGCCAATTTCCTGAAGAACGAGTACCCGCAGACGATCGCGGTGATTCTCTCCAAAATTCGTCCCGAGCACTCCGCCAATGTGCTGCGCAACCTGCCCAATGATCTCTCGATCGAGGTCGTCGGGCGGATGCTGCGGCTGGAATCGGTGCAGAAGGAAGCGCTCGACCATATCGAGAACACGTTGCGCACCGAATTCGTCGCCACGCTGACCCAGACGCGCCGCCGCGACCCGCACGAGATGATGGCGGAAATCTTCAACGGCTTCGACCGGCAGACCGAGATGCGCTTCCTCTCCGCCCTCGACGTCTCGAACCAGGATTCGGCCGCGCGCATCCGGGCGCTGATGTTCACCTTCGAGGATCTGGGCAAGCTCGATCCGGCCGGCCTGCAGACGCTGATGCGCCAGGTCGACAAGGATACGCTGACCCGGGCGCTCAAGGGCGCGAGCGAGTCCATGCGCGACTTCCGGCTCAAGGAGGTCGACGAGGCGCAGACGAAGCTGGTCACCCTGACCAAGGAGCTCGCCGACAAGGGCGAGATTGTCCTGTCCAAGGGCAATTCCGAGGACGAGCTGGTCTATTGACGATGAACACAGCCACGAAGTTTACGTTCGGGACTGATTTCCGCGAGGGGGGGCGGCGCGCTGCCGGCGAGGCCGAGGTCGCGGCCGCGCGTGCCGAGGGGCTCGCGCTGGGCCGCGAGGAGGGCCGCCGGGACGCGGAAAACCAGCTGAACGGGCTGCTCGCGCAGCTGGCCCGCTCGGCCGAGCGGCTCGTCGCACAGGAGGCCGCGCATGCCGCCGAGGTCGAGGCGAGGGCCGCCTATGTCGCCATCGTCGCGGCGAAGGCGCTGGCGGGTGCAGCGCTCGACGAGCGCCCCCTCGCCGCGCTGGAGAACGGTCTGCGGGAGTGCCTGGCGCAGGCGCGGCAGGCGCCGCATCTGGTCATGCGGGTCAACGACGCTGCCGTCGAGGCGGCGGAGGGGCTGGTCAAGCGGCTGGCGCAGGAAATGGGTTTCGCGGGTCGCCTGGTGGTGCTGGGCGAACCGGACATCGCGCCCGGGGACGGGCGCATCGAATGGGCCGATGGCGGTTTCGTCATCGAGGCGGAGCGGCTGAAACTGCTGGTGGACCAGGCGGTCGCGACCGCCTTCCCCGGCTTCCGGCCGCCCGCGCAGTGAGGATTGAGCGATGAGCGCCGACAATGACCTCAAGCTGCCGCCGCTGAACCCCGCGGACCTGTCGTTCGATCACAACGACGCCTCGGTCGCGCGGTCGGGCCCGATCCCGGTCAAGACGGCCGAGGACCTCGAGCAGGTCTTCGACGTCCCGGTCAATGTCTCGGCCGTGCTGGGGTCGTCCAAGATCGCGATCGGCGACCTGCTCCAGATCGTGCCGGGCGCGGTTCTGGAACTCGACCGGCGCGTCGGTGAGGCGATCGACATCTTCGTCAACGAGCGCCTCGTCGCCCGCGGCGAGGTCGTGGTCGTCGAGGATCGCCTCGGCGTGACCATGACCGAAATCATCAAGGCGGACCGGTAATGGCCGGTCCGCACGCCAAATCTTCACGCAGAAGGGCCTGAGCCATGCGCCTCATCATTGCCGGCGGTCTCAAGGGACAACTCATCGCGGCCGCCAAGATCGCGATCTCGCATGGCGCCAACGTCACCCATACGGAGGGGCTGGAACAGACGCTCGCCGTGCTGCGCGCCAAGGGCGCCGATCTGCTGATGGTCGAGGTCACGCTGCCGGTGGCGCAGTTCGTCGCCGCGCTCGAGGCCGAGCGCATCCGGACCCCGATCATCGCCTGCGGGACCTCGACCGACGCCCGGGCCGCCGTCGCGGCGATCCAGGCCGGAGCGCGCGAATACGTGCCGCTGCCGCCCGATCCCGAGCTGATCGCTGCCGTGCTGGAGGCCGTCGCCGCCGATCAGTCCAGCCTGATCTGGAAGGATCCGGCGATGGAGCGCGTGGTGCAGCTGGCGGCCCAGGTCGCCCGCTCGGACGCGCCGGTGCTGGTGACCGGGGAGAGCGGCACCGGCAAGGAGGTGATCGCGCGTCACCTGCACCAGAAGTCGCTGCGCAAGGACAGACCCTTCGTGGCGGTGAACTGCGCGGCGATTCCCGATAACCTGCTTGAATCCGAGCTGTTCGGCCATGAGAAGGGCGCCTTCACCGGCGCGATCGCGCGCCGCATCGGCAAGTTCGAGGAGGCCAATGGCGGCACGCTGCTGCTCGACGAAATCTCCGAGATGGATGTCCGGCTCCAGGCCAAGCTGCTGCGCGCGCTGCAAGAGCGGATGATCGATCGCGTCGGCGGCACGACGCCGGTCAAGGTCGATCTGCGCATTATCGCCACCTCGAACCGCAATCTCGGCGATGCCGTCCGCGAGGGCTCGTTCCGCGAAGACCTGTTCTACCGGCTCAACGTCGTGCATCTGCGCCTGCCGGCGCTGCGCGAGCGGCCGGGCGACATCCTCGCCCTGGCCGATCACTTCGCCCGCAAATATGCCGAACTCAATGGCGTGCCGGTCCGCCCGATCGCCGCCGACGCGCGCAAGCTGCTGCTGTCGAACGGCTGGCGGGGCAATGTCCGCGAACTGGAGAATACGATCCACCGCGCGGTGTTGCTCGCGCAGGGCGCCGAGATCGGCGCCGAAGCCGTGCTGACTCCGGAGGGCGAGACGCTCGGCCCGGCGGCGGGGCGCGACAGCGCGGCCCGCGCCGCCCAGACAGCGGAGGCCGTCACCCGCTCGCTCGTTGGCCATACGGTCGCCGATGTCGAGCGCGAGCTGATCCTCGACACGCTCGACCATTGTCTCGGCAACCGGACGCATGCGGCCAAGATCCTGGGGATCTCGATCCGCACGCTGCGCAACAAGCTCAGCGAATACACATCCGCTGGCATCGCCGTCGCCGAGCCGGGTCAGGCGCGCGTCAACGCGCTCTGATCCGCCTCCCGCCGCTCAGTAATAGCGCCGGCGGTAGCGCGGGCGGGCATAGTAACGCGGGCGGGCGTAAACGCGGGGACGCACATAATAGCGCGGCCGGGCATAGTACCGGGGCCGCGCGTAGTAGCGGGGGCGGCGGTAATAGTACTGGCTGAACTCCGCATCGGTCTTGCCCAGCCCCTCGGCGAGTTCGGCGTTCACCGTCTCGTCATCACGCGCGGGACCGTGTTCCGGCGCCGGGGTCGGCGTCGGCATCGGCTCGACCGGCTGGGCGGCCTGGGCCGCGGCCATGCCTCCGAAGCTCGCTGCGGCGAGGCCGCCGATCAGTGTCGCGATGAATGAACGTCTGTCCACTGCGTCCTCCGATTCTGTTGGGTTGTTAGCCTTACCTTGCGTTCATAGACTGAAAACCGCTCTCCCGGGTAATGCATATGAAGGATGCGCGGTTGCGTCGGCGGCCCTTCCGCTCCGGCCGTCGGCGATGGAAGGTCTGGCGGCGCCGACAAGTCGATCAGCGCACGATCACGCGACGGCGCACGATGGGGCCGCGACGGTGGCCATAATAGGCCCGCGGACGACGGCGCAGGATGATGCGCTCGCGGACGACCGGCCGGCCATAGGGGCCGCGGCGGCGAATAACCCGCTCGCGTATCACCACCTGATTGAAGTCCGCGTCGACCTTGTCGAGGCCGGCCTTGGTCGTGGCATCGAGGTCACCCGGCGCGACCGTGGGGGGCACGGGGCCCCGCTCTTCGGCGTGGGACAGGGCGCTGCCGCCCAGGCCGGCCGCGGCCAAGCCACCGAACAGGCTCATGACGAACGAACGTCTATCCAAAATCACTCTCCAGTATTGCTGGTTCTTGGAACCGATGATCCCCGCGCACCCAATGAGCGTGTCGCATGGGGCGCTGACGCGGTCCTTCGATAACGGCCCGTTCGAGAAAGGGTTCCGCGACCGGTTTTTCGAGGCGCCTTAACCACTCGTTCACCATAAGCCCGGCAAGAATTGCCGGGTTGCGCATGGTTTTCGCGCAGGGAGCGGGCTGGTCGATGAGCGATGTAACGGCTGGCCCGGGTGGCGGCTTCGACATGAGCCGCGGCGCGATGGGGAAACTCCTCAACCGCCCGGATCTGTTCCTCGCCATCGGCGTCATGGGCATCCTCGTGGTGCTCATCTTCCCGCTGCCGAGCGTCCTGCTCGATCTCCTCCTGGCGCTCTCGATCATCCTGTCGGTGCTGGTGCTGATGACGGCGCTCTTCATCGAGGAGCCGCTCGAGTTCTCGGCCTTCCCGACGGTCCTGCTGATCGTCACGATGCTCAGGCTGGCGCTGAACCTGGCCTCGACGCGCCTGATTCTCGCCCATGGCCATGAGGGCAGCGCGGCGGCCGGCCATGTCATCGAGGCCTTCGGCAATTTCGTGATGGGCGGCAATTTCGTGATCGGTGTGATCGTCTTCACCATCCTGATCATCGTCAATTTCGTCGTCATCACGAAGGGCTCGGGCCGTATCGCCGAGGTCGCGGCCCGCTTCGCGCTCGACGCGATGCCCGGCAAGCAGATGGCGATCGACGCCGATCTCTCGGCGGGGCTGATCGACCAGGAGGTCGCCAAGACCCGGCGCAAGGCGCTGGAGGACGAGGCGAACTTCTTCGGCTCGATGGACGGTGCCTCGAAGTTCGTGCGCGGCGACGCCATCGCCGGCCTGCTGATCACCTTCATCAACGTGCTCGGCGGCATCATCATCGGCGTCGCGCAGCAGGGCATGAGCTTCGGCGACGCGGCCCGCGCCTACACGCAGCTGACGGTCGGCGACGGCCTCGTCAGCCAGATCCCGGCGCTGATCGTCTCGACCGCGGCGGGCCTGCTCGTCTCCAAGTCGGGCGTGCGCGGCGCGGCCGACAAGGCGCTCGGCAAGCAGCTCTCGGGCTATCCGAAGGCGCTCGGCATGTCGGCGGCGGTGATGGCGCTGATCGCCATCCTGCCCGGCATCCCGATGCTGCCCTTCATGGCGCTGGCGCTCGGTTCAGCCTGGCTCGCGCGGCATTTCGGGCGGCTGGCCAAGGCCAAGGAGACCGAGGTCGCCGATGCGGCGCAGGCGGCCTCGCCGCTGCAGGCGGACGGGACGCCGAAGGAGGAAACCCTCAACGACCTGCTCAAGCTCGACGAGCTGAAGATCGAGATCGGCTACGG
Organism: Allobosea sp. 12-68-7; assembly: GCA_002279705.1. Classification (GTDB taxonomy): domain Bacteria; phylum Pseudomonadota; class Alphaproteobacteria; order Rhizobiales; family Beijerinckiaceae; genus Allobosea. The sequence goes on along the minus strand of NCCO01000030.1, from coordinate 4,595 downwards.
CCTGCTGCCGCTGGTCAATTCGGCCGGCGGGCAGGACCGGCTGACCGACCAGGTCCGCGCGCTGCGCCGCCAGCTCGCCGCCGAGCTCGGCTTCGTCATGCCGGCGGTGCGCATCGTCGACAACGTCCAGCTCGAGGCGAACCACTACTACATCAAGATCAAGGAGATCGATGCCGGGCATGGCCTCGTCTACGCCGGCCAGTACATGGCGATGGACCCGATGGGCGGCAGCGTGAACCTGCCCGGCCACAATGTGCTGGAGCCGACCTTCGGCCTGCCGGCGACCTGGATCGACGGCGCGCTGCAGGACGAGGCGCAGCTGCGCGGCTACACGGTGGTGGATGCGGCGACGGTGATCTCGACCCACCTCACCGAGGTGCTGAAGTCGCACATGCCGGAGCTGCTCTCGCATGGCGAGGTCCAGAAGCTGCTGCGCGAGCTGCCGAAGGACCATGCCGACCTGCTCAAGGAGATCGTGCCGAGCCAGATCTCGACCACGGGCATCCAGCGCGTGCTGCAGATCCTGCTCTCCGAGCGCATCTCGATCCGCGACCTCGCCACCATCGTCGAGGGCATCGCCGAGGCGGCCGGCGGCCTGAAGAACCCCCGCGACATCGCCGAGCATGTCCGCATGCGTCTCGCCCGCCAGATCTGCGCCCAGTTCTCGAACCCCCAGGGCCATCTGCCGATCATCACGCTCTCGCCGGCCTGGGAGAGCGTCTTCGCCGAATCCATCATCGGCCAGGGCGAGGAGCGCCATCTCGCCATGCAGCCCTCGCGGCTGCAGGAGTTCGTCCACCAGGTGCGCGACAAATTCGAGGATGCGGCGCGCATGGGCGAGATGCCGGCGCTCGTCACCTCCGGCATGGCGCGGCCCTTCGTGCGCCAGATCATCGAGCGCTTCCGCCGGGAGACGCCGGTGCTGTCGCAGGCCGAGATCCACCCGCGCGTGCGGCTGAAGACGGTTGGCACCGTCTGAGCCGGCGCCGACGCCGCCCGTTTCCACGGGGCGCCGATGCCGGTGGTGCAATGGCGAGGCCGCCCGGCCTCGCCTATGAGGGGCGGGCATGTCGCGCAACGCCGCCCTCTTCGCCCTGCTCTGCCTCGTCTGGGGGCTGACCTTCCTGCCGGTCAGGATCGCCTCCGCGCACACCTCGCCGCTGCTGCTCGCCGCCGCCCGCTTCGTCATCGCGGGCGGGCTGCTGCTGCTCTGGGCGGGGCGGGATGCGCGCAAGGTGCCGCGCGCCGCCTGGCCGCGGCTGATCGGCACGGCGCTCCTGGTCAACACCGCCAATTACGCCTTTCTGTTCTGGGGCGCGGCCCATGCCCCCTCCGGCCTCTCGGCCATCGTCAACATGGCGACGATCCCGATCTGGACGCTGATCGCGGTGCGTCTGATCGAGGGCGAGGCGATCACCGGGCGGCGGATCCTGGCGATCGCGCTGGGGACGGCGGGGCTCGGCTTCCTCTTCGGCCAGCGCCTCGCCAGCGGGGTGGGCGCGGGTGACGCGCTGGAGGCCTGGGGGCTGGCCTCGGTCGCCTTCGGGACGCTGTGCTACTGCATCGGCGCCGTGCTGAGCCGGCCGATCGCGGGCACCATGCCGACGCTGACGCTGGCGAGCTGGCAGACGGCGATCGGTGCGGCCGGGCTGATCGTGGTGACGCTGGCGCTGGAGCCCGTCGGCGCCGCCGAACTCGCGGGATTGCTGGCCTGGCCGGTGGCGCCTGCACTCGCCTTCCTGGTCGGCGCGGGCTCGCTGATCGGCTTCACGATCTTCATCCGGCTGCTGCGCGACTGGGGCGCCTTCGGGGCCGGGCTCTACGCCTTCGTCAGCCCGGTGATCGCGGTGATCGCGGGCGTGCTGCTGCTGGACGAGCCCTTCGGCCGCAGCGAGGCGATCGGGGCTGCGCTGATGTTCGCGGCCGCCGCGATCGCGCTCAGGCGCTGAACAGGTGGGTTCAGGCGGGCGGCGGCGTTTGGCTGTTGCGCTTGAGCTGGGCGCGCTCGAAGGCCAGCACCACCGGCAGCGAGAGAACCAGCGGGATGATCAGGTAGAACATCCGCCAGACCAGCAGCGCCGCGAAGACCGCCGGCGCCGGCATGCCCGGCATGACCGCGAGGAACACCGCCTCCATCACGCCGACGCCGCCCGGAACCTGGCTGAGCAGCCCGGCCGAGAAGGAGAGCAGGAAGGCGCCGAGCACGATCATGAAGCCCGGATTGCCCTGCTCGGGCAGCGCGAAATAGATGATGCCGGCCGCGCCTGCGAGTTCGAGCGGGGCGGCGAGATACTGCCGGGCGACGATCGGCAGGCGCGGATAGATGATCTCGAGCTTGCCGAGCCGGAACGGCCTGAACTTCAGCCAGGAGCCGATGGTGTAGAGCGCGACGAAGCCGAGCATGGCGACGCCGATCAGCCGGGCGCCGTTGTCGCCGATCGCGAACCAGGGCGAGAGCCGCCCGAGCGGGCGCAGGATCTCGGGCTCGTAGAGCAGGACGAGGCCCATCAGCAGGATCGTGCCGAAGGCGAAGGTGAAGGAGCACAGCGCGACGAGCACCGCGACCTCGCCGACGCTGAGGCCCTTGGCGGTGTAGGCGCGGAAGCGCACCATGCCGCCGGAGAACACCGAGGCGCCGATGTTGTGCGAGAGCGCGTAGGTGACGAAGGAGCAGACGGAGATGTAGAGCCAGGAGATGCCCTTCTCCTTGCCCAGATGCAGCAGGGCGATGCGGTCGTACCAAGCGAGCGCCGCATAGGCGACGAGGGTGGCGAGCGCGGCGTGGATGAAGGCCTCGGTCGGGATCACCGCGATCTTCTGGCCGATGCGGCCGGCGACGATGCGCAGATTGTCCCAGAAACTGCCCTGCGCCAGCAGCGCCTCGATGGCGGCATCCGTCCCGGCCTCGGTCTTCAGCTTGTCCCAGAGCAGGTCGACGGACCAGACGACCGCGACGAGCCCGATCAGCGGCCACAGATAATCGAGATAGCGTTTCATGAGACCCGCGGGCTGCGAGGGGCGTGGGACGAGGCGAGACGGCCGGCGCAGGGCCGTCGTTGCAGCCTCTGTGCCAGCGGCCCGGGGGAAGGGCAAGCGGCGTCGCCGCCGCCTGCCGCGTCGTCGATCGCTATTTGCCGTTGGCCTTCAGCCACTCCCGCATCATCGCGATCTCCTTCTCCTGTTCGGCGATGATGCCGGTCGCGAGCTTCTTCAGGGCGGGGTCCTTGCCATGGGCGAGGATGACCCTGGCCATGTCGATCGCGCCCTGGTGATGCGGGATCATGCCGCGCACGAAATCGGCGTCGGCATCGCCGCTGAAGGCGATGTCCATGTCCTTGTGCATCTTCGCATTGGCGGCCTTGTAGGCGGTGGTGGCGGCGCTGTCGCCCGCCTTCGCGGCCGGGGCGCCATGGCCGGCATGGGAGCCGTGGCCCTGATGCGGCTGGGCGAGAGCGGCGCCACCGAGCGCGAGCGCGGCGACGAGCCCGAGGGCGAGGCGGGTGGAAACAAAACCTGTCATGGCTGGTCCTCGATGAAGACGGGAGGCCGCGGCGGCCCGCAGGCCCGGCGCGCGGCTCCCCGGAAACAGAAAATGGGCGGAAGGGGTCAGGCCGGCCTGCGTCGCGGCGGGCGTTCCGCCGGCTCGGGCGTCCGCTCGGGCTTCACCGTCACCGCCACGGGGACGAGGCTGCGCCAGCCGGCCGGATCGCTGGCGACGGGCAGGGCAGGGGCCTCGGCCAGGAGCCCGCAGCCGAGGATGCAGCAGGAGGGCATGCCACGCTCGGCTTTGACCGGCGTGGTGTCGCGCCGGCCGGCCTCCTCATGACAGGGCGTCGGCTCCGCAGCCGCGGCGTTGTGAGGCCCGGCGTGGCCGGTCGCCGGCATGGCATGGCCCGCCGCCAGCGTCGCATGGGGCAGCACGGCGAGCAGCATGATCGCGAGCGCGACCGCGAGACGCGCCAGCGCGAGGCCGCGCCCGCCCGTCCCTGTCCGCTGATGCCGCTTCGTCATGAGGTGATGTCTCCGCCCCGATCATGTCATGATCGCGGCAGGGCGCCAGCCGAATCCGGCCGGGTGCCGAATGCCGCTTCACCGACCAGGCCGACATGACCCAGACCCTGACCATCAGCCTCACCGGCACCACCGACCTGCCGCCCGGCAAGATCGCCGCCATCGTCACCTCGCTGGAGATGTTCGCGAGGCCGCCCGAGCGACCGGATCCGCCGGGGCTGGAGGGATTTTCGCTGGAGCGGATCGGCGCGGACGAACTCGACCGCTACCTCGCGATGTATCGGCGGCTGGGCGAGCGCTGGATGTGGTTCAGCCGGCTGGTCAAGCCGCGGGCCGAGGTCGCGGCGATCCTCGCCGACGCGAACGTCGAGACCTACATGGTCCGCCGTGAAGGCGCCGATATGGGGCTGCTCGAACTGGATTTCCGCGTGGGGGGCGAGGCGGAACTGGCCTTCTTCGGGCTCGACGAGGCGGTGGTCGGCCAGGGCGCCGGGCGCTGGCTGATGAACCGGGCTCTCGGGCTGGCCTGGGCGAAGCCGATCGCCCGCTTCTGGGTCCACACCTGCACGCTCGACCACCCGTCC
>NCCO01000029.1 GCA_002279705.1 Allobosea sp. 12-68-7 | reverse complement strand
GGTCGATGAGCGTGAGAAAGGCCGTGATGCGGTTCTTGCCCTCGTTCAGGGCGTTCTCGAAATAGCCGACCGTCAGACGACGCCGGGCCAGCTGATAAGCCTCGACCAGAGCCTCCGCGGCAGGCTTTCCCGCAACGACCTCATCGAACAGCTGCTCCTTGGCGAGCACGTCGAGCCACTCGGCCTGCGACTCGGACCAGCCCTCACGCTTGGCCTGCTCGAGGATCTGCGCGCGGTCCTCAACAAAAAGCCGATGCCCGAACGCCCGAAGCTCACGCTCCTGCCCTTCCTGATGCGCGCCATGGTCAAGGCCCTGGCCGAGCAGCCCAACCTCAACGCGCTCTATGACGACGAGGCCGGCCTCGTGCGCCAGCATGCCGGCATCCATCTGGGCATCGCCACGCAGACGCCGGGCGGGCTGATGGTCCCCGTGGTGAAGCATGCCGAGGCGCGCGACATCTTCGGCTGCGCGCTGGAGCTGAACCGCATCGCCGAGCGCGCCCGGCAGGGCACCGCCACCCGCGACGAGCTCACCGGCTCGACCATCACCATCACCTCGCTGGGCGCGATGGGCGGCATCGCGACGACGCCCGTGATCAACCACCCGGAGGTCGCCATCGTCGGCGTCAACAAGATGATGGTCCGCCCGGTCTGGGACGGCACCACCTTCGTGCCGCGCAAGATGATGAACCTGTCCTCCAGCTTCGACCACCGCGTCGTCGACGGCTGGGACGCGGCGGTCTTCGTCCAGCGGCTCAAGGAGCTGCTGGAGAACCCCGCGACGCTGTTCATCGATGGGTGATGCGGTGAAGCGCGGAAACACACCGTCATCCCGGACAAGCCGCGCATGCGGCGCAGCTCCGGGATCCATCGTAGAGCGTCGCGCCCTCCGATGGATCCCGGCGCTCCGCTTCGCTGCGGCCGGGATGACGGTGAGGTTCGCGAGCACCATGACGAGCGCTGACGGCGAGGACCGCCCATGACCGAGATCACCTGCAAGCTGCTCGTCATCGGCGCCGGGCCGGGTGGCTATGTCTGCGCCATCCGCGCCGGGCAGCTCGGCCTCGACACCGTCATCGTCGAGGCCGGCAGGCTGGGCGGCGCCTGCCTCAATGTCGGCTGCATACCCTCAAAGGCGATGATCCATGTCGCGGAGGAATACGAGAAGGCCGCCCACGCCGCCGCCGGCAAGACGCCCTTCGGGCTGACGGCCGGTGCGCCGGCGCTCGATTTTGCCAAGGCGGTGGCCTGGAAGGACGGCATCGTCGGCCGCCTCAACAACGGCGTTGCCGGCCTGTTGCGCAAGGCCAAGGTCAAGATCGTCCAGGGCCGCGCCCGCTTCCGCGACGGCAAGACGGTGGTCGTCGACACTGAAACGGGCCCAAAGGTGATCCGCGCCGAGCGCATCGTCATCGCCACCGGCTCGGGGCCGGTCGAACTGCCCTTCCTGCCCTTCGGCGGGCCGGTGATCTCCTCGACCGAGGCGCTCTCCCTTTCTGAGGTCCCGCAGCGTCTCGCCGTCGTCGGCGGCGGCTATATCGGGCTCGAACTCGGCATCGCCTTCGCCAAGCTCGGCAGCCGGGTCACCATCATCGAGGCGCAAGGCCACATCCTGCCGCTCCATGACGCGGAACTGACGGCCCCCGTGGCGAAGCGGCTGACCGCGCTCGGCGTCGAGGTCCTGCTCGGCGCCAAGGCGCGCGGCGCCGCACCGGCGGGCGATGCGCTGCTGGTCGAGACGGCGGATGGGCAGGAGCGCCGCATCGCCGCCGACAGGATCCTCGTCACCGTCGGCCGGGCGCCGGCCACCGAAGGCCTCGGGCTGGAGGAGCTGGTGCTGGATCGGGACGGCCGCTTCATCCGCATCAACGACCGCTGCGAGACCTCGATGCGCGGCATCTTCGCGATCGGCGACGTCACCGGCGAGCCGATGCTGGCCCACCGCGCCATGGCGCAGGGCGAGATGGTGGCCGAGATCGCCGCCGGCCTGCCGCGCGCCTGGGACAAGCGCGCGATTCCCGCGATCTGCTTCACTGATCCCGAGATCGTCTCGGTCGGGCTTTCGCCCGAGGAGGCGCGGCGCACGGGGCAGGAGATCCGGGTCGGCCAGTTCCCCTTCGCCGCCAATGGCCGGGCCATGACCCGCGATGGCGAACAGGGCTTCGTCCGCATCGTCGCCCAGGCGCAAAACGGGCTGGTGCTCGGCATCCAGGCGGTCGGCTGCGGTGTCTCGGAACTCTCCACCGCGTTTGGCCTTGCGCTGGAAATGGGCGCGACGCTGGAGGATGTCGCGGGCACGATCCACGCCCATCCGACGCAGGGCGAGGGATTCCAGGAGGCGGCGCTGAAGGCACTCGGCCACGCCATTCACATCTGAGCCGGCTGCGGCAAACCGTCCCGTTCCCGTGGCTCGGGGGATCATAGGGGGCGATGGACCGTTGTTTCGCGGAGTTGTGGGGCATGGCATCGCCGATGCAGCCCGGCGATGCGCGCGCGGCGATTGCCTTTGAGGGTTGCGGCGCCCATCTCGGACGAATGCCCATTTTTGCGGCATGTCCTGGGAGAATTTGATGTCCGGCGAACACTGGCCGACCCTGTCGCCGCTCCAGACCGGCCTGCGCGGCCGCTGCCCGCGCTGCGGCAAGGGCCATCTCTTCGGCGGCTTCCTGAAGATCAGGCCCTCCTGCGAGGTCTGCGGCCTGGACTATTCCTTCGCCGATCCGGCCGACGGCCCGGCCTTCTTCGTGATGATGTTCGTCTGCGTTCCCGCGGTCGCCTTCCCGCTCTGGCTCGAACTCGCCTACCAGCCGCCGACATGGGTGCATCTGGTCACGACACTGCCGCTCATCCTGCTGACCTGCATCCCTCCCTTACAGCCGCTCAAGGGCTGGCTGGTGGCGGCGCAATATGTCCATAAGGCGGAGGAAGGGCGCCTCGCCCGCGCCGACGAGCCGCTGCAGCCGCCGCCGGCCTGACGCAGCGGGCCGGCCTCACGCCACCTGCCGGCTCGACCCCTCGACCAGCACATAGGGCTCGCCGCCGACGAGCGTCTCGACGCGGGCGCGTACGCCATAGACCTCGTCGAGCAGGGCGGGCGTGACGATGGCGCGCGGATCGCCCATGGCGATGAGCCGCGCCTCGACCTCGACCTTGCGGCCGAGCACATCAGTGACCGTGACCGTCTCGGCGAAGGCGGACGGGCCGCCGGTCATGAGCGAGGCGGCGACCGTAGCGGCAAAGAGCAGGGCGCGCAGCAGGGACATGGGGCCTTCTCCGGGAAAAGTGGCCGGGTTCCTGGATCGGCCCCAGTAACGGGGCAAGTCTTATATTTTACAATTATTGTAAACAAAAACGGGAAGAGTGTTTTCGACAGTAATCATACGTCAATCGGCGTTGTGTCCTGAATCATCTTGCAGCGTCCCGGTTTCCGTGGTTCTCGCAGGCGACAGCCCTGGATCGGAAGTGCCGGCCATGACGACCCTGCATCACAATCTCAGCCTCAAGGACGAAATCCGCGACTTCTGGTCGATGCGGTCCGAAACCTTCGACACCATGCCCGGCCACGAGATTTTTTCGGTGGCCGAGCGGCAGGCCTGGCTCGCTTTGTTCGCGCGCCATCTCGGCCGCCCGCCGGCTGGCGCCAAGGCGCTCGACCTCGCCAGTGGCACCGGCGTCATCTCCCTGCTGCTGGCCGATCTCGGCTATGCCGTCACCGGGCTCGACTTATCCGAGCCCATGCTCGCCCGCGCCCGCGCCAAGACGGTCGGCAAGCCGATCCGCCTCTATGCCGGCGATGCCGAGGACACGCTGGAAGCCTCCGACAGCTATGACGCCGTCGCCACGCGCCATCTCGTCTGGACGCTGCCCGATCCGCCGGGCGCCTTCCGCGAATGGCATCGCGTGCTCAAGCCCGGCGGCCGCGTCGCCATCGTCGATGTCGACATGACCAATCCGCGCCCCGGTAACGGCAAGGCCCTGCGGTTGCTGGCGAAGCTCGCCCGCATGGTCTCGGCACCAAAGCCGCCGCCGCCCTACAAGGCGGCCCATGACGCCATCGTCTCCCGCGTCTATTTCTCCCGGGGCTGCCGGCCGGAGGAGATCGCCCGCCTCCTGGCCGAGGCCGGCTTCGTCGATATCGCTGTTGATCGCGACCTGCGCGCCATCCACCGGGCGCAGGGCCGCTTCATGCCGCTGCACCAGCGGCTGGAGCGCGCCAGCCAGGACCGCTTCATCGTCTCCGCCCGCAAGCCCTGAGGCGCGGGCCTACCAGCGCAGCAGGCGCGGCCCGGCGAGCGCACCGAGCCCTCCGGCGACGGCCATCGCCAGCGGATACCAGGTGGCGAGGAAGGGCACGGCGTCTTCCGGGCAGTGCAGCGCGTAGGCGAGCGTCGCCAGCCCCGCCGCGCCGACTCCGGCCGCGATCCCCGTCAGACGCGGGCGCACCGGCGCGCCGCGCCGGGCCAGCACGAACAGTCCGGCCAGCGGCAGCAGCGCATAGAGCGGCACCAGCACGAGGCAGGCGGACCAACTCTGCCCGAGCATGAGCGCGGGCCAGGCCGGCATCGGCTGGGTCGCCAGCACGGCAATCGCCCAGGCGAGCACGGCCGCGACCGGCAGGAGGACGAGCGTGAGCACGCCCGCCGCCGCCCGGCCCGGCCGCAGGCTGCGCTGGAAGGCGATCAGCGCGAGCCCGGCCACCGATCCGCCCAAGGCGAATTTGGCGAGGACGGGCAACGTCATGGCGGCCGCCGCCAGGTCGAGCCGCGGTCCGAACATCAGCAGGACGGCGGCGGAGCAGGCGGCGAGCCCGCCCAGCGCGGTCAGGCCCGTCGCACGGGCGAAACCCGCCGTCTCGACGGGGCCGGTGTCGCTGGCGAGAAGGGTGACGAGATCGTCGGTTTTCATGGCGCTGTCGAAACCTGAGGGGGCCTGCTGCTGTTCTGCGAGTTCGGCGGCGGAGCCTGAAAGGTTACGCGGCTCACCGGACGAAAGATCATGGCGTCCGCATCCCGCGCCTCGTGAGCACCTTCGCCATCGCCTTGAGGCCGCGGTGCAAAGCGACTTTTGCGGCGGTCTCGGTCATGCCCGCCGCCTGAGCGGCCTCCGCGATGCTGCCGCCCTGGAGCTTGACGCGGTCGATCAGCGTCCGCGTCCGCTCCGGCAGGGCGGCGAGCGCGCGCTCGACATCGAGCCTGGCATCGCTGGCGGCGCTGCCGGGCGCCGCCTGGGAGAGCGCCTCGTCCTCGATCGGCAGATGGCCGCGATGCCGGCCGGAGCGGCGCAGATGGTCGATCAGCTTGTAGCGGGCGATGGCATGCGCCCAGGCCGAGACGGGCACGGCCGGGTCGTAGGTGTGGCGCGACAGATGCAGCGCCAGAAGCGTCTCCTGCAGCACGTCCTCCGCCTCCTCGACGCTGGCGAGACCGGCGCGGGCCAGATGCCCGCGCAGGAAGCCGCGCAGCCGACCGCCGATCAGGTCGAGAAAGCGCCGATAGGCGCCGGCATCGCCCTCGAGCCCGGCCATGAAGGCGGGGTGAAGCACGGCTTCGAAATCGTCGAGCGACACGGGCGGCGAGGGGTCCGGAAGGGGGAAGGCAGATCTTCTCCTTGCACGGCTTTCCTCTCGCTCACAAGCCGGCGAGCGGGTCTCGCGGTCGCTCCCGAACGCCGCTAGCGTCGATCTCGTGCACGGCCGGCGATCGGCGGGCCGGCCACGGAGCCGACCGATGATCAGCCGCTGGCCGCTCTGGCTCGCCCTTGCCGGCCTTGTTCTGGCCGGCCCCGGACGCGCCGATCCGGTCGAGGCCTGCCCGGGCGAGCGGGGCTGCCAGGTCGAGGGCGGGCATTACCGGCTGATCCTGCCCGATGCGACCCCTGCCGGGGCTCCCCGCGCGGCGCTGATGTTCTTCCATGGCTGGCAGGGCTCGGCCGAGGAAACGGCGGCCGATCCGGGCCTGCGCGCGCTGGCGACGCGGCTCGGCATCGCCCTGATCGCGCCCGACGGTGCCGGGCGCACCTGGTCCTATCCGGGGTCGCCGGGCCGGCACCGCGACGAATTCGCCTTCGCCGGCCGGGTGCTCGACGACGTCGCGGCGCGCTTCCCGGTCGATTCAAGCCGGATCATGGCGAGCGGCTTTTCGCAGGGCGGCTCGATGGTCTGGTCTCTCGCCTGCCGGATGCCGGGGCGATTCAGAGCCTTCGCGCCGGTCGCCGGTGCCTTCTGGGAGCCGCTGCCCGCATCCTGCGCCGGGCCGCGGCCCGCCCTGATCCACACCCATGGCACGGCGGACGGGACCGTGCCGCTCGCCGGTCGCGCCCTGCGCAGCGGCTTCCGCCAGGGCGATGTCTTCAGGAGCCTCGCCATTCTCGATCCGCAGGCGACGGCGGTGACGGTGGCGGATTTTACCACCATGCCGGATGCGCTCTCCTGCCAGCGGCTGAGCGCGGCGGGCACGACGCCCCTCGAACTCTGCCTGCACCCGGGCGGCCATGTCGTCGATCCCGCCTGGATCGAGCGGGCCTGGCGGCTGACGATGGGCGGCGAGGGGCCGCGCGCCGATCACCTTTCCGTGAAGCGGTAACCGCGGACGGCTCCGCCGCGATTGTCATCCTGAAACGCCGTCCTGGGCGCTTCGCCTGCGAGGAGTGGCCTGCATGACGATCCAGACCCCGCCGCCTGCCCCTACGGCGGCCGGCACGGCCAGGCTGACGGGCGCCGACATCATCGCGGCGAGGCTGGCGGCAGCGGGCGCGACCCATGCCTTCGGCATTCCCGGCGGCGAGGTCCTGGCGCTGGTCGATGCGCTCGGGCGCGCCGGCATCCGCTTCGAACTCGCCCGGCATGAGAACGCGGCCGGCTTCATGGCCGAGGGGCTCTGGCACGTCACGGGCGCGCTGCCCGTCCTGGTGGCGACGCTGGGGCCCGGCGTCAGCAATGCCGTCACCGCGGTCGCCCATGCCCAGCAGGACCGGGTGCCGCTGATCTTCATCACCGGCTGCGTCGATCACGCGCTCGCCGAGAGCTACACCCATCAGGTCTTCGACCATCAGGCGGTGCTGCGCCCGCTGGTCAAGGCGAGCTTCCGCGCCGCGCCCGGCACCGAGGCGCTCGTGGTCGACAAGGCGCTCGCCATCGCCCGCTCCGGCCGGCCGGGCCCGGTTCATATCGACCTGCCCATCGCCGTGGCCGAGGCACCCGCCACGGCGCTTCCCCCGTCGCCGGCCGCACTGGCTGCTGTCGGTGTGCCCGCCGATCTCGATCGCGCGGTGGCGCTGCTCGCCGGTGCGCGCCGGCCGCTCGTCCTCGCCGGGCTCGACCTCGTCAACGAGAACGCCGCCGTCTCCCTCGCCCGCCTGATCGACCGGACCGGCGCGCCGCTGCTGACCACCTACAAGGGCAAGGGGCTGTTGCCCGAGGACGATCTGCGCGTCATCGGTGGCGTCGGCCTCTCGCCGAAGGCCGATGGGCTGATCCGCCCGCTGATGGAGGCGGCCGACCTCATCGTCCTGGCCGGCTATGATCCCATCGAGATGCGCCAGGGCTGGCGCCATCCCTGGCCGGCGGACAAGCCGGTCATCGACATTGTCGCCCAGGCGCTGCCGCATGGCATGCACCGCGCGACGATGACGCTCGAAGGCCATGTCGGCACGATCCTCGACCGGCTGGCCGACCGGCTCTCGCCCGCGACGGTTTGGGAGCGGGGCGAGCCGGCCGCGGTCCGCGCCGCCTTTCGCCGCGCCTTCGCGGCCCCCGACGGCTGGGGCCCGCATGCCGTCTTCGAGACGCTGCGGGCGGTCGCCCCATCCGGCACGGTCGCGACGGCCGATTCCGGCGCCCATCGCATCCTGCTCTCGCAGCTCTGGTCCTGCGACGGGCCGCGCCGCCTGCTGCAGTCGACCGGGCTCTGCACCATGGGCTGCGCTCTGCCGCTCGCCACCGGCGCCGCGATGGGCAGTGGACAGCCGACGCTCTGCTTCGTCGGGGATGCCGGGCTCGAAATGGTGCTCGGCGAACTCGCGACGCTGCGCGACCTCGCTCTGCCGGTCGTCGTCATCGTGCTGGTCGATGAGGCGCTCGGCCTGATCGCATTGAAGCAGAGGCAGATGGGGCTGGCCCGCGCCGGTGTCGATCTCGGTCTCAGTGACTTCGCGGCGATCGCCCGCGCCTTCGGCGGCCATGGCGCGACGGTCGGCGATCGCGCGACGCTTGCCCGCGAGGCTGCCGACGCCTTCGCGCGGCCCGGCTTCAGCCTGCTCGCCTGCCGCATCGACGCCGCCGCCTATGAGGGGGCCTTCTGATGGCCGCGCCGGCCCCGACGTCGAAGCGCCCGCGCGACGAGCGCCTCGACCTGTTCCGCGGCCTCACCATGCTGATCATTTTCGTCGCCCATGTACCGGCGAACAGCTGGAACGCCTGGATTCCCGCCCGCTTCGGCTTTTCGTCCGGGGCCGAACTCTTCGTCTTCTGCTCCGGCTTCGCCAGCGCGCTCGCCTTCGGCGCGACCTTCGTGCGGCGCGGCTGGTGGCTCGGCACGGCGCGCATCCTGCAGCGGCTCTGGCAGGTCTACTGGGCCCATGTCGGCCTCGTCGTGGCGCTGGTGGCGCTCGCCACGCTGCTCGACACGCTGGTCGGCAGCGCCGAGCTGGGGCGCCAGTTCGCGCCGCTGATGACGGATCCGGAGCGGGCCCTGTTGGGCCTCGTCACACTGACCTGGCAGCCCGATTATCTCGACATCCTGCCGATGTATCTCGTCATCCTGGCGCTCATCCCGCTCGCCATCGCGCTGCGCCGGCTTCACCCCTGGCTGCCCTTCCTGATGGTGGCGCTGCTCTACGCGCTGGTCTGGACGGAAGGGCTCAATCTCCCCGGCAACCCCTGGAACGGCGCCGGCTGGTTCCTGAACCCCTTCGCCTGGCAGGCGATCTTCTTCATCGGTTTCTTCATCGCGATGAAGTGGCTGCCGGTGCCGCCACTGCGCCGTCCCGTCCTGCTGCTGGCGGCGGCTGTCTTCGTGATCCTGTCGGTGCCCTTCTCCTTCTGGGGCATTCTGGAGATCTGGCCGGCGGCGCAGAGCTGGCGCGAGATCCTGCTGCCGGGCGATTTTGAGAAGAGCAACCTCCATCCGCTGCGCATCCTGCATTTCCTGGCGCTCGCCTATCTCGTGCTGAGCGCGATCGAGCCCGTCCGGGACCGGCTCGACGCCGGCCTCGGCCATTGGCTCATCCTGATCGGCCGGCAGTCGCTCGCGGCCTTCCTCGCCAGCATCGTGCTCTCGCGGCTCGCCTGGACGGCCTCCGAGAAGGCGGGGCATGACGGGCTCGCCGTCGCCCTGCTCAACCTCGCGGGTTTCGCCGCCATCCTCGCCATCGCCTGCGTCGTCGGCTGGTTCAAGCGCGCACCCTGGGCCAGCCCGCCGCCTGCGCCGCGCGAGGCCTCTGCCGAAAGGCCGACCACCTCGGCATCACGCCTGCGTGAAGCGAGTTGAACGGCGGTTGATCGCGCCGCTGCGAACTCCTCTCCGAACGGCGGAGTCGGGCTTCGCCGGAAACGAGGGTGAGCCCCATGTTCTTCGACCTCTGCGGCAACAGAATCGGCGTCGCCAACGATGCGGCGAGGCTCGCCTGGGACGAGACGCTGGAAGCCGTGCTGGCCCATGCCGCGTCCGCGCCCGAGCATTTGGGCCGGACGCTCGCCGCCGATCCGGGATTCGCGCTGGCCCATGCGGCCAAGGGGCTGATGCTGCTCTCGCTCGCCCGGCCCGAATTGCTGGGCACGGCGCGCGACTGCCTCGCTCAGGCGCGCCGCGGCATCACCGAGCGGCCGGTCACGCCGCGCGAAACGACATTCATCGAGGCCCTCGGCCTCTGGCTCGACGACAGGCCGCGCCGCGCCGCCCAGGCGCTGGAGGCCGTGCTGGCCGACCATCCCCGCGACGTGCTGGCGCTCAAGCTCTCGCACGGCATCCGCTTCATGCTCGGCGACCAGGGCGAGATGCTGTCCTGCCTGCGCCGGGTCGTGCCGCATGTTCCGGCCGGGCATCGCCTGCGCGGCTATGTTTTTGGCTGTTACGCCTTCGCGCTCGAGGAGCGCGGCCTCTACCGCGAGGCCGAGGCCGCCGGACGCCGCGCCGTCGAATGGGCGCCACGCGACGCCTGGGGGCGCCATGCCGTCGCCCATGTGCTGGAGATGACGGGCCGCGCGGATGAAGGCATCGCCTGGCTGGCCGACAGCGCGGGCTGGGCGCACGCCAACAACTTCCGCTTCCACATCACCTGGCATCTTGCGCTGTTTCGGCTGGAACGTGGCGAGACGGCGGAGGTGCTGCGCCTCTATGACGAGGGCATCCGGGCCGAGCAGACCGACGATTACCGCGACATCGCCAATGGCGCTGCGCTGCTGGCACGGCTCGATTACGCGGGTGTCGATGTCGGATCGCGCTGGGAGGAACTGGCGGCGAAGGCCGAAGCCCGCATCGACGACCGCCGCCTCGTCTTCGCCGAACTGCATTATGCGCTGGCCCTGCTCGGCGCCGGGCGCGACGAGGCGGCCGGCACCATCGCGCGGTCTCTGGCCGCCGATGGACATGTTCATGCCAGCGGCGAGCGGCGCGAGGCCGCCCGCAGCGGCGCGCTCGCCGCCCATGGGCTGATCGCCTTCCATGAAGGCGACTATGGCGAGGCGGCGCGCCTGCTGGGCGCCGCGCGTGGTGGCCTGACCGCCATCGGCGGCAGCCACGCCCAGCGCGACCTCTTCGAGCAGGCCTATGTCGAGAGCCTGATCCGCTCCGGCGCGCATGACCGCGCCGCCCCTGTGCTGCGCGAGCGGCTGGCGCGGCGTGGCGGGCACAATCTCTTCGCCAGCCGCCGGCTCGCCCGCGTCGAGAAGACCCGCATGGGGCTGGCGGCGCTGGCTCTCGCCGCCATCCCGATCGCCATTGCGCACTGACGCCAGGAGGCCAACGCCATGATCTCTCACAGATCCACCCTGATCGGCCGTCGCGGGTTGCTGGCCCTGGTCGCGATCCTGGCCCTGCCGGGCGTCGCGGCCGCGCCCGCCATGACCGGGAAGCCCGTCAACACGCTGGGCTCGGCCGAGGGCGTCGCGATCCTCGGCTATGACCCCGTCGCCTATTTCCGCGAGGGGGGCCCGCGCCAGGGCTCGCCCGAGCACGCCGTCCGCCATGACGGCGCCACCTGGCATTTCGCCAGTGCCGCCAACCGGGCGCTCTTCCTGGCCGATCCGGAGCGCTACAAGCCGGCCTATGGCGGCTTCTGCGCCTACGGGACCTCGCGCGGCTATCTCGTGAAGATCGAGCCCGAGGCCTGGTCGATCGTCGAGGGCCGCCTCTACCTCAATTACGATCTCGGCGTGCGTGCGACCTGGTCGAAGGACACGAAGACCTATCTGGCGCGCTCCGAGCGGAACTGGAAGCATCTGACGGCGCGGGACATCCGCTGACGCAGCTCAGTCGGCGGTCAGCGCCTCGACGGCCGCCGGATGAACGGCGCCGCGAAGACCACCACGGGCAGCATCATCGCCCATGACAGAAACCAGGCCGACAGCCAGCGCTGCAGGGCAGGGGCGGTCCCTGGGCCGGCCACCACGGCCACGCCCGAGGCGACAGCCGAGGTCAGCCCGGCCTGGATCACGCCGAAGAGGATGTGCGCGTAACGCCTTGGAATCGTCATGACAGTGGCTCCGCGGTCGGATGAAGCGTCTGGCAAGCCACTTTCATGCCAGGGTTGCGGCCCCTTCAGATCGAGCGCGTCAGCCCGCCATCGACCCGGATGTTCTGCCCGGTGATGTAGCCGGCATCCGGTGAGAGCAGGAAGGCGATCGTGCCGGCGATCTCCTCACTGCTGCCATAGCGCTGCATCGGCACGCGCTGGCGCCGTTCCTCCGTCGCCGGGAGGCTGTCGATCCAGCCCGGCTGGACGTTGTTCATGCGGATGTTGTCGGCCGCATACTGGTCGACGAAGATCTTGGTGAAGGTCGCGAGCCCCGCCCGCGCCATCGCCGAGGTCGGGAACATCGCCTCGGGCTCGAAGGCCCAGGCCGTGGTGATGTTGACGATCGCGCCGGACGTCTGCGCCTGCATGATCGGCGTCACCAGCCGGATCGCCCGGACGGCGCTCAGGAAATAGACGTCGAGCCCGCGCTGCCAGTCCTCGTCTTTGATCTCGAGCAGCGGCCCGCGCGGTCCATGACCGGCACTGTTGACCAGCGCGTCGACGCGGCCCCAGCGCGCCATCGTGAGGTCGACCAGGCGCTTGACGTCGTCGCCGGAAAGGTTGGAGCCGGTGATCCCGAGCCCGCCCAGCTCTTTCGCCACCGCCTCACCCTTGCCGGGGGAGGGGAGGATCGCGACCGCGTAGCCGTCGCGCGCGAGGCGCCGCGCCGTCGCCGCGCCCATGCCGCTGCCGCCCGCCGTGACGATCGCCACCTTCTTGGTCATGTCGATCTCCTCGCTTGTCTCGCACCCGTTGTAGCGAATAGGCTGCCGGTGCGGATAGGGGCTCTCGTCAGGATGCAGGCCCGGGTGGAACGTCGTTGTGTCGCCCGAAGCGCCTGTTGCGCGTGAGCGGAGCCCTCGTCCGGCCTCGGATGCCCAAGACGCCGACCGCGGTCAGCCGCGGCTGGCACGAGCCTTGCCTCGGACCAAAGCCGCCCAGAATGGCCTTCACAAATCAATAACAGGGGAACGAAGACCGATGCAGATGCCGAACATCAGGAAGACCGCCGCGCTCCTGGCCTTTGCGGCCGCCACCATCGGCCTGTCGCTGGAAGCCTCTGCGCAGGCGACGCTCGCGCAGATCAAGGCGAGGGGCACCCTCAACTGTCAGGTCGGCCCGTCGACGGCGGGCTTCTACTCGCTGGGCGCCGACGGGACCTGGTCGGGCATCGACGTCGATATCTGCCGGGGGCTCGCGGCCGCCATCTTCGACGACCCGAAGAAGATCCAGTACCAATCGGTGACCTCCGCCGTGCGCTTCACCTCGCTCGCCAACGGCGAGTCCGACGTGCTCTCGCGCACGACGACCTGGACGGCGGTGCGCGATACGCAGCTCGGCCTCGAATTCGCGGGCGTGAATTTCTACGATGGCCAGGGCTTCATGGTGCCCAAGGCCTCGAACATCAAATCCGCCAAGGAACTCAACGGCGCCACCGTCTGCGTGCTGACCGGCACGACGACGGAGCTCAACCTGGCCGACTATTTCCGCGCCAACAACATGACCTTCAAGCCGGTCACCAACGAGAACATCAACGTTCTCGTCGAGACTTATCTCTCGGGCGGTTGCGACGCCTTCACCAACGACAAGTCCGGCCTGGCCTCGCGCCGGTCGTCGCTGGCCAAGCCCGACGAACACATGCTCCTGCCCGAGACCATCTCCAAGGAGCCGCTTGGTCCGGTCGTCCGTCACGGCGACGCCAACTGGGGCGACATCGTCCGCTGGGTCCTGTTCGGTATGATCGAGGCCGAGGAACTCGGCGTCACCTCGGCCAATGTCGCCGAGATGGCGAAGTCGGCCAATCCCAACATCCGCCGCCTGCTCGGCGTCGAGGGCAATATCGGCGAGGGCATGGGCCTGCCCAAGGACTTCATGGCCCGGGTGCTGAAGCATGTCGGCAATTACGGCGAGAGCTACGAGCGCAATGTCGGCGTCAAGACGCCGGTCAACATCCCGCGCGACGGCTCTCTGAACGCCCTCTGGACCAAGGGCGGCATCCTCTACCCGATGCCGTTCCGGTGATCGCGGCGGCTGCTCCCGCACGCGCAGCCTGACCGGCCAGCCGTCTTCCGCGCCCGGCGAGGGCAGGCGGAAGACGGTTTGTCCGCGTAGTCATCTCTTCCGTCTGCCGGCGCAGACCGCCTTCGGCGGTTGCATGAGCCCATCGGCGCGAGGTCTCCATGGCCCTTCTCGACATCACGGCCCAGGCAGGGCCGGGCGCGCGCCTGATGGCGTTGCTGAACAATACCCGCTTCCGCTCGGTGCTGTATCAGGCGCTGACGCTCGGCTGCGTGGTCCTGCTGTTCTGGTACCTCGTCAGCAACACGATCGAGAACATGTCGCAGCGCGACATGTCGGCGGGGTTCGATTTCCTCGGCGTGTCCGCGGGCTTCGGCATCGGCTTCACGCTGATCCCCTACCGCGAGGGCGACACCTATCTGCGCGTCTTCATCGTCGGCATCGCCAACACCCTGCTGGTGGCGGTGGTCGCGATCGTGCTGTCGACCCTGCTCGGGCTCGTCGTGGGGCTGGCGCGCCTCTCCAGCAACTGGGTCATCCGCAACGTTGCGCGCTGGTACATCGAGATCCTCCGCAACACGCCGCTGCTGCTGCAGATCATCGCCTGGTATTTCGGCGTCTTTACGCTGCTGCCGCGGCCGCGCGACAGCGTCGGCTGGCTCGATGCCGTCTTCCTCAACAATCGCGGTCTCTATATTCCGGCGCCTCTGGTCGGGAGCGGCTTCACCGTCGCGCTGGTCGCGCTGCTGCTGGGGATCGCCGGTGCCGTCGCCTGGGCGCGCTTCGCCCGCCGCGAGCGCGAGCAGGCCGGCCGGATCCGGCCCGTTATCGCGCCGGTCCTGGCGCTGTTGGTCCTGCCGCCCCTGCTGGCGGCGTTGCTCGCCGGGGCACCCCTGGCCTGGGACATGCCGCAGTTGCGCGGGTTCAACTTCGTCGGCGGCATCAACATCCCGCCCTCCTTCTGCGCGCTGATCATCGCGCTCTCGATCTACACCTCCTGCTTCATCGGCGAGAATGTCCGCTCCGGTGTCCAGTCGGTCAGCCGCGGGCAGACGGAAGCGGCCAGGGCGCTCGGCGTGCCGCCCGGCCGCACCATGCGCTCGATCATCCTGCCGCAGGCGCTGCGGGTGATCATTCCGCCGTTGATCAGCCAGTATCTCAACATCACCAAGAACTCGTCGCTGGCCATTGCGATCGGCTTCCCCGATCTGGTCAGCGTCTGGATGAACACCTCGCTGAACCAGTCCGGCCGCGCCATTCCGATCGTGGCGATGACGATGGGTTTCTACTGTCTGGTCAGCCTGGCGGTCTCGCTGGCGATGAACCGCTACAACCGCTCCATCCAGATCCGGGAGCGCTGAGCGATGGCCAACACCTCGAGCCCCTTGGCCGATTCGTCCGGCCTCCCGCCCGCCGAGATCTTCAAGCCCAAGCCGGCCCGGGCCGCACCCGCGAGCACGCTCGGCATCCAGGGCTGGATCCGCCAGAACATGTTCTCCAGCATTCCCAGCGCCGTGGTCACGCTGCTGGGGCTCTGGATTGTCTATGCCTTCCTCGATGCGATCCTCACCTGGGCGGTCGGCAACGCTGTCTGGGAGGCCTCCAACCGGCGCGAATGCCTGGACCAGGTCGGTCGCTCCGGTGCCTGCTGGCCAGGCGTCGCCGCTTGGATTCCCAATCTGATCTACGGCCTCTACCCCAAGGACCAGGTGTGGCGGATCAATCTCGCCGCGCTGGTCCTCCTCGTGTGGGCCGTGCCGCTCTGGCTGCCGCGCGTCCGCTCGAAGGTCCAGATCGGGCTGTCGCTGGTGCTGCTGTTTCCCTTGCTGGCGTCCTATCTCTTTCTCGGTGGCGAGAAGGGTGCAATCTGGAGCGCCCTGATCGCGCTCGGGTTCGCCGCCTTCCTCTGGGCGCTGCTGACGACGGCGACCGAGATGACGACCGGGCTGAGCTTCACCCGTTTCGTGGTCGGCGCCCTCGGCGCGACCGGCCGCAGCGAGGAGGCGAGCCGCCGCATCGGCTTCGCCGCGCTGCTCGTCGTCTACGCGGTCTCCCTCCTGGCGGTGCAGGCCATGGCGTTGTCCTTCGTCCAGACCCGCCTCTGGGGCGGGCTGTTCCTGACGACGGTGATTTCGGGGATCGGCATCGCCGTCTCGCTGCCGGCAGGAATCGTCCTGGCACTGGCGCGGCGCTCGCGGATGCCGCTGATCAGCCTGCTGGCCACGGCCTTCATCGAGCTGTTCCGGTCAGTACCGCTGATCACCATCCTGTTCATGTTCAACACGATGCTGCCGCTGTTCCTGCCCGTCGGCGTCGAGGTCAACCAGTTGCTGCGTGCCATCGTCGCCGTTTGCCTGTTCGCGGCGGCCTATATGGCTGAGGTCGTCCGCGGTGGCCTGCAGGCCATTCCCCGCGGCCAATACGAGGCGGCCTCGGCGATGGGGCTGGGCTTCTGGCAGGCGACCGGGCTGGTGATCATGCCGCAGGCGCTGAAGATCATGATCCCGACCATCGTCGGCAATTTCATCGGCCTGTTCAAGGACACCACGCTGGTGTCGATCATCGGCCTGTTCGATCTGCTCAGCATGGCGCGCGCGGTCGGCGAGGACACGCGCTGGCTCGGGCTGTTTCTGGAGCCCTTCTTCTTCGTCACGATGATCTATTTCGTCGCCTGCTTCGGCATGTCGCAATACAGCCTCAACCTCGAACAGCGCCTCTCGGCGGGAGAGCGCCGATGAACGAGGCCGTTGCCGAGGCGCCGCCGATCGAGCTGATCGGGCTGAACAAATGGTTCGGCGCCTTCCATGTCCTCAAGGACATCGATCTGCGCGTGCGGGAGGGCGAGCGCATCGTCGTGTGCGGGCCATCGGGCTCGGGCAAATCGACGATGATCCGCTGCATCAACCAGCTCGAGACCCATCAGGAGGGGACGATCCGCATCCATGGCCGCAGCTACGGCCGGGATGCGCGTGAGAACGACGCCATCCGGCGCGAGATCGGCATGGTCTTCCAGTCCTTCAACCTGTTCCCGCATCTGACCGTGCTGGAGAACTGCACCTTCGCGCTGACCTGGGTGCGGCACATGCCCAAGCAGGAGGCCGAGGACCTCGCCATGTCCTTCCTCGCCCGCGTGCGCATCCCCGAACAGGCGGGCAAATACCCGCTGCAGCTCTCCGGCGGCCAGCAGCAGCGCGTCGCCATCGCCCGCGCGCTCTGCGCGCGCCCGCGCATCATGCTGTTCGACGAGCCGACCTCCTCGCTGGATCCCGAGATGATCAACGAGGTGCTCGACACGATGGTGGAACTGGCCGAGAGCGGCATGACCATGGTCGTGGTGACGCATGAGATGGGCTTCGCCCGCAAGGTCGCCGACCGGGTGATCTTCATGGACCAGGGCGAGATCGTCGAGGAGGCTCCGCCCGAGGCCTTCTTCGCCGCGCCGCGCTACGACAGGACGCGGCTGTTCCTCAGCCAGGTGCTCTGACGCCTGAAAGAGGTCGCGGCAACACTGCCACGGATAGAACAATGCCGCCGGTGCGCGGGGGCGCACCGGCGGCAGGATGGTTGGTCAAGGCTTCAGGGTGGGCCGAGCGAGGCGGCGCCGAAGCGCTTCTCAGTAGCGGTCGTAACGGCGATAGCCATAGCCCGGACGTGGCCCATAGCCGGGGCGGGGGCCATAGGCGGGCCGCGGACCGTAGCCGGGCCTGGGGCCGTAATCGCGGCCGTAGACGGGGCCGCGCCCATAGCCACCGCCACCATAACGCTGCGACCGCGCCGCTTCCTGCATCATGTAGAGCCGGCGCCGCTTGGCGGCGGTCATGCTGTAGTCGGCCTCCTGAAGGTCGAGGCGCAGGGCCGTTTCGGCGGGCAGCGCCTCCGTGGCGGAAGCGGGCGTGAGCGTTCCGATCCCGGCCAGAGCAAAGGCGCCGATGATGCCGGCGAGCAACGAGGACCGTGTCATGAGAATTCCTTTCGCGCCGCGCCTGCGCGGCGAGGGATCAACCGCGGGCCCGACGATTCGTTCCAAATGTACGATACTGCGGCTTGCCGACATCCTCGGCAACACGGGGCGGCATGTCGCCTCACTTGCCCGGGACGAATGGCCTTGACGAACCGCGGGCGCACAGGCGTTGTGGAGTCCATGACCGATACTGCGCGAGCCATGGCATTACAGGCGAGCAAGAGCGGGAACGGCACGGGCCTCGCCCGGCCGCAACGGCCCGGACGCGGCCGAGGTTGAAGGCTGCGCGTTGCGCGCTCCCTGCCGTTCGTCCTCCCGAAACCTGCTTCGACCAGGGACCCGCCAGCGCGGGCCAGCCTCATGTCCGCATCCACGATGATCCTCGCCCTGTCCTGCCCCGATCGGCCCGGCATCGTCGCCGCCGTGTCGACGCTTCTCTCCGAAGCCGGCTGCAACATCCGCGACGCCCAGCAATTCGACGATCTCGAAACCGGCCGCTTCTTCATGCGCGTCGTCTTCGACCGGCTGCCGGGCGCCGCCCCGCCCGATCTGATCCGGACCCGCATCGAAGACCTCGCCTCGCGCTTCGCCATGGCCGTCTCGCTGCGCGATGCGGCCGAGCGCAAGCGCGTGCTGCTGCTGGTCTCGAAATTCGACCACTGCCTGGCCGACCTGATCTATCGCTGGCGCATCGGCGAACTGCCGATGGACATCACCGCGGTGGTCTCGAACCATGCGCGCGAGCACATCGCCTCGACCGATCTCGGCGATCTGCCCTTCCATCACCTGCCAGTCGACCGGGCCAACAAGGCCGAGCAGGAAGAGGCGATCTGGCGGCTGGTCGAGGAGACCCGCAGCGACCTCGTCGTGCTCGCCCGCTACATGCAGATCCTGTCGGACGCCTTCTCCGGAAAGCTGGCCGGCCGCTGCATCAACATCCACCACTCCTTCCTGCCGGGCTTCAAGGGGGCCAAGCCCTATCACCAGGCGCATGAGCGCGGCGTGAAGCTGATCGGCGCCACCGCCCATTACGTCACCGCCGATCTCGACGAGGGGCCGATCATCGAGCAGGACGTCGAGCGCATCTCGCATCGCGACAGGCCCGACGATCTCGTCCGCAAGGGGCGCGACATCGAGCGGCGCGTGCTCGCCCGTGCGGTGCGCTATCATCTGGAGGACCGTGTCCTGCTCAACGGCCGCAAGACCGTCGTCTTCACGGACTGAGGCGCCGCGCGGTCAGAGGCGGAAGATCTGGCGGATCGAGCCTTCCATCAGGAAGGCGATGCCCAGCCGCGCGCCGACCATCATGCCGAAGATCGCCAGCGGCCAGGACAGCGCCATCATCGAGCCGGCCGAGATGCCCTGACCGATGGTGCAGCCGCCGGCGAGGATGCCGCCCCCGCCCATCATCACCGCACCGACCAGATGCCGGCGCATTTCGTGATGGTCGTCGAAAGCCTCCCAGCGCAGTTCGCGGTCGACCAGCGCCGACAGGAACGCGCCCAGCACGACGCCGAGGACCGAGCCGATGCCGAAATCCAGCAGGCCGTCGGGCGTCGTCAGGACGGCATAGAGCGCGCGCCCGACGGGCGAGACGAAGGTCAGGCTCTGGGGGCGGGTGTGAAGGGAGAACGCGTCGACGGCCACCCCCGTCGCCCACCATCCGGCGACGACGCCGAGGCCCAGCGTCAGGCCCGCCAGCAGCAGGCGCGGCGACCGGCGCAGTCGCCTGTCGAGGGCGACGGCGAGGATGAGCAGGCTGGATGCGATCAAGACGATCACCAGCCGCAGATCGCCGAAGCCGAGCCAGGCCAGCAACGAGGGCAGGTCTCCCCGGGTGGCGCCGGGCACGGGCAGGGCGATCGCCTCCAGCCCGTCGATGCGCAGCGGCGCCACGATGCCGCGCAGGGTCGCATAGGCCGTGGCACCGAAGACCATCATCACGATGAGGCTGCGCAGATCGCCGGTCCCGAGCCGGATCAGGGAGCCGAAGCCGCAGGTGCCCACCAGCGCCATTCCGAGGCCGAACAGCGTCGATCCCAGCAGGATCGCGAGCCAGGGAAGGGCGGTGGGGACATAGTTCGTCAGCGCCGGATCGAGCGCCCCGCTCCAGACCATGGCCTGCGTCCCCAGCAGGGCGACGCCCAGCGCCAGCCCGAAGATCCGCAGCCGCCGCGTATCCCCGCCGATCCAAACGTCCTCGACCGCGCCGAAGGAGCACAACCGCGCCCGCCGCGCGGTGAAGCCGCAGGCTACGCCGATGGCGATGCCGACGAGTGCGACCGACCAGGCGGGCAGCGGCTCCATCCGTCAGGACAGGAGCGGTGGGTGGCGCGCCGGCATTTAGCCTTCTTCCGGCGGCTTCGGCGGGCCGCAGAAGATGTCGTAGATCACCGTGATCATCCGGCGGACATCGTCATTGGCGAGGCTGTAATAGACCGCCTTGCCGTCGCGCCGTGTCGTCACGAGTTGGTCGAGCCGCAGCCGCGCCAGCTGTTGCGAGACCATGGGCTGGCGCAGCGAGAGAATGTTCTCGAGTTCGGTCACGGTCCGCTCGCGCTCGGCGAGCAGGCACAGCAGCAGCAGGCGGTTTTCATGCGACAGTGCCTTGAGGAAGTCGCTCGCTTTGCGCGCCTTGCGCATCAGCATATCGAGTTCAGCGGAGAACTCTTCGCCGTCGCGTAGCTCGGCTTCGAGGGCCTTGGATACGATCGCGCTCATGGTCAATCCAGTTTCGCGGCGGTGCCGCTCCGGTGAATGGGGCTTGGCATGTGAGCAAGCATCTTGCCAAGCAACCCCCAGAAGGCGTCGTCTCCCTGATAGCCGGTGATCCGGCCTGTTTCGCGGCCATTCTCGAACAGCACGAAGGTCGGCGCGGCGATGACGGGCGCCGCAAGTCCGGCGAGGGTGGATCCGCCGGGCCTGAGCTCGACACGCCGCAAGGGCGCGAGCCGCCCTTCCCGAGTCAGGTGATAGGCGGGT
>NCCO01000228.1 GCA_002279705.1 Allobosea sp. 12-68-7 | reverse complement strand
AGCGCATCGCGCAGCGGCGTGTTGGGATTGACGAAGGAGGCGCCGGGCAGATGCACGCCCATGATTTCCATCATCATCTGGTTGGTGTTGGCGGTGCCGTAGAAAGTGCAGGTGCCGGGGCCGTGGTAGGATTTGGACTCCGCCTCCAGCAGCGCGTCGCGGCCGATCTTCCCTTCGGCGAACAATTGGCGGATGCGGGATTTCTCGTCGTTCGGCAGGCCCGAGGTCATGGGGCCGCTCGGGATGAACACCGCCGGCAGATGGCCGAACGAGAGCGCGCCGATGATCAGGCCGGGCACGATCTTGTCGCAGATGCCGAGGAACACGGCGGCATCGAAGGTCTGGTGCGAGAGCGCCACCGCCGTGGAGAGCGCGATCACCTCGCGGGAGAACAGCGACAGCTCCATGCCCGCTTCCCCTTGCGTGACGCCGTCGCACATGGCCGGCACCCCGCCCGCCACCTGCGCCACCCCGCCCACGTCGCGGGCGGCTTCGCGGATCAGCTCGGGGAAGCGCTCATAGGGCTGGTGGGCGCTGAGCATGTCGTTATAGGCGGTCACAATCGCGAGATTTCCGCCCTCCCCGCTCCGCAGCTCGGCCTTGTCGCCGGGCAGGCAGGCGGCAAATCCATGGGCCTGGTTGGCGCATCCGAGCGCGCGGCGGCGCGGGCCGGCCTCTCCGGCGGCGGCGATGCGGTCCAGATAACGCGCGCGGCTGTCGTGGCTGCGTTCAGCAATGCGCTGCGTCACCTCGCCGATGCGGGCATTGAGACTGGCTTGGGCGGTCATGGGGACCTCCTGGCTGGCGGGTGGGGGATGGGCGGAACACCGCGACGGTCCCGGCGCGATCCGATTCAAGGACAGACATTGCCATTTTAGCCTCGAAGCCGGATCAAGGGCATCCGCAACACATGCGCCCGATAGCGAGCATTTCAATGACAGAACCCGCCCCCGCCCGCGTCGCCGTCCTCGACGATTACCAGAACGTGGCCGCCGCCATGGCCGATTGGGACACGCTGAAGCCCGGCGCCGAGGCGGTCTTCTTCCACGATCACGTGGCCGACCTGGACCGCCTCGCCGCCCGCCTTCAGCCGTTCGACGCGCTGGTCCTCACGCGCGAGCGCACGCCGGTGGACGCGGCGCTGATCGCCCGGCTGCCGAATCTCAAGCTCATCACCACCATCGGCCTGTGGAATGCTTCCATCGATATCGCGGCGGCGCAGGCGCGCGGCATCGTCGTGAGCGGGACCGCCGGCGGCGAGCCCCATGCGACCCCCGCGCTCACCTGGGCGCTGGTGCTGGCGGTGACGCGCGGCCTGCATCTTGAGGCCGCCTCCGTGCGCGCCGGCGGCTGGCAAGTCGGCCTCGGCACGGACATCGCCGGCAAGACGCTGGGCGTGCTCGGGCTCGGGCGCATCGGCGCCGAGGTGGCGAAGTTCGGCCAGGCCTTCGGCATGAAGGTCATCGCCTGGAGCCAGAATCTCACCGCCGAGCGGGCGGCCGAATGCGGCGTGGAACGGGTGGAAAAGGATCAGCTGTTCGCCCGCGCCGACGTGCTCACCATCCACCTCAAGCTTGGCGCCCGCACGCAGGATCTCGTCAGCGCGGCGGAACTCGGGCAGATGAAGCCAACGGCCTTCCTGGTGAACACCGCGCGCGGGCCCATCGTCTCCGAGCCGGCCCTGGTGGAAGCGCTGATGCAGCGGCGGATCGCCGGCGCGGCGCTCGACGTGTTCGACACCGAGCCGCTGGCGATGGATCATCCGTTCCGATTTTTGCCCAATGTGCTGGCGACGCCGCATATCGGCTATGTTACGGAAAACACCTATCGCACGGCCTTCCCGCAGATCGTCGAAGACATCGCCGCCTGGCAGCGCGGCGCGCCGATCCGCGTGCTAGAGCGCTGAATCGCGCTCTAACTTATTGAATAGAAGCGGATTCACTGCCCATATTGCGTCGCCTTGGGCGATTCAATATGGGCAGATCCGGCTCTAGCGCCCTGAGGCACGCCATCAGCCGGCGGGACACACCGCCGGGAAAAACACGGGCGCCCTGCGCAGCCCGGACTTGCGGGAGGATAAGAGCATCATGCTCTATGATTTCATCATCATCGGAGGCGGCATCGTCGGCCTCTCGACGGCGCGGGAAATCCTGCGCCGCCGGCCCGGCGCGGGTGTGCTGTTGTTGGAAAAAGAAGGCGGCCTCGCGCGCCATCAGACCGGACACAATAGCGGCGTGATCCATGCCGGCATCTATTATGCCCCCGGCAGCTTCAAGGCCGAGCTGTGCCGCATCGGCGCCCAGGCGACCAAGGACTTCTGCCGCGCCCACAACATCGCCTTTGAAACCTGCGGCAAGCTGCTGGTGGCCACCGACGCGGAGGAATTGGCGCGCATGGATGCGCTCTACCAGCGCGCCGCCTCAAACGGCGTGGAGGTGGAGCGGCTGGACGGCGCCGAGCTGCGGCGGCGCGAACCCAACATCACCGGCATCGGCGGCCTGTTCGTGCCCTCCACCGGCATCGTCGATTACAAGCAGGTCTGCGCCGCCCTGGCCCGCGAGATCGAGGCCGCCGGCGGCACCATCCTGCTGGGGGCGAAGGTGGACGCGATCCGCGAGGGAGCGGAAGACGTGGAGGTGCGCAGCGGCGGCGTGACCCATCGCGGCAAGATGCTGGTGGCCTGCGCCGGCCTGCAATCGGACCGCATCGCGCGCCTCGCCGGGCTGAAGGTCACCCACCGCATCGTGCCGTTCCGGGGCGAATATTATCGCCTGCCGCCGAGCCGCAATTCCATCGTCAAGCACCTGATCTATCCCGTGCCGGACCCCGCCTTGCCGTTCCTCGGCATCCACCTCACCCGCATGATCGACGGCTCGGTGACGGTCGGCCCCAATGCGGTGCTCGGCATGGCGCGCGAGGGCTATCCCAAGCTCTCGGTGAACGCGGCCGATCTCGCCGATACCCTCACCTTCCCCGGCTTCTGGCGCACGCTCGCCAATAATCCGCGCGCGGCGATCAAGGAGCTGAAGAATTCCCTCCTGCCCGCCGGCTATCTGGAGCAATGCCGCAAATATTGCCCGGACCTGACCATGGCGGACCTCCAGCCCTATGAAGCCGGCATCCGCGCCCAGGCGGTGCTGGCGAACGGCACGCTGGTGCACGACTTCCTGTTCGAGCAGACGCCGCGCTCGCTGCATGTGTGCAATGCGCCCTCCCCCGCCGCCACCGCCGCTCTGCCCATCGGCGAGATGATCGCCGACAAGCTCACGGGCGCGCGGGCGGCCTGACCTCAGCGGCCGCGCTGGTGCAGGATGCGGCCGATGAGGTTCAGCAGGATCTGGGCGGCGAGGATGGCGGTGACGCCGGCCGGATCATATTCGCGCGCCACCTCCACCAGGTCCACGCCGACGATGGTGCCCCGCTTGGCGAGGCCGTCCAGCAGCTCCAGCACCTCGTAATAGGTGAAGCCGCCATGGCTCGGCGTGCCGGTGCCCGGGGCGATGGAGGGGTCGAAGCCGTCGATGTCGATGCTGACATAATAGCGCCCCCCGGCGGGAATGCGCGCCAGCACCGCTTCGGTGCCGAGCTTGCGGATCTGCCGCACGCTCAGGATGTCGCTGCCCATGCGGCGGGCATCCTCATAGCCCTCGCGGGCGGTGGAGGAGACGTTGCGGATGCCGAGCTGGGTGAGGCCGGTGACATGAGACTGCTCGGCGGCGCGGCGCATGGGGCTGCCGTGGCCGTTGCGCACGCCGTGCCGCTCGTCGACGAAATCCAGATGGGCGTCGAACTGCACCAGATGCACCGGCGCCTCCTCGGAAAAGGCGGCGACGCAGGGAATATTGATGGAATGATCCCCGCCAAGCACCACCGGCAGCGCGCCCGCCTTGAGAATCGCGCGCACGCCGGCTTCGATATTGGCGTGGCTGCGGGCGGTGTCGGTGTGGATCATGTCTGCATCGCCCATGTCCACGATGCGCGCCGCCCCGGCGGGCAGATAGACCACGTCGTCCTCATGGTCGTAGGCGCCGGAATGGCCGAAGGCGAACAGGGTGGACGCCTCGCGGATCGCGCGCGGACCCGAGCGGGCGCCCGAGCGCCATTGGGTGCCAAGGTCGAACGGTGCGCCGAGGATGGCGACGTCGGCCTCCAGCTTGTCCCAATCCAGGCACAGCGGATATTTGCCGAAGGTGCAGATGCCGACGAAGGGCAGATCGAGCCGCCCGCTTTCATATCCATGGGCCATGGGATTTTCCTTAAAGGGCGAGAAGTGCGCCGCGCCGTTCGGCAACCGCATTCGCCAGCACGCACAGAAGCTCGAACATGAGGCTCGCGCCCGTCAGCGCCGTGAGGCCGGACGGGTCGAACGGCGGCGACACCTCCACGAGGTCCGCGCCGATCAGGTTCAGCCCCGCCAATGCGCGCACCATGTGCTGCGCCTCGCGGGTGGTGAAGCCGCCGATCTCCGGCGTGCCGGTGCCTGGCGCGAAGGAGGGGTCGAGGCTGTCGATGTCGAACGTCACATAGGCCGGCTTGTCGCCCATGATGGCGTGGACCTCGTCCATCACGTCCTGCGGTCCGCGCTTGATGAATTCCTCCATGAAGATCATGCGGATGCC
>NCCO01000028.1 GCA_002279705.1 Allobosea sp. 12-68-7 | reverse complement strand
CCTCGTTCAGGTCCAGGTCGACCGGGTCAGCACCTGGCTCGAAGCGCATGGCGTCAATCTGGGCATGTCGGATCTCCGGTCGGCGGCGCAGCAGCTGATGGGATCGATCGGGCGCGTGACGGCGGCCGTCGGATCGGCAATCGGCGTCTTCTCCAGCCTGGTCCTGATGCTCGTGCTCGCGATCTTCCTCGCCGCCGAACCCGGCACCTATGCGCGTGGATCGGCCTGGCTGCTGCCCATTGGCAAGCGTGAGGCGGCGCTGTCGCTGCTCGACAAGATGGGGTCGGCGCTGCGGCGGCTGATGGCCGGGCGGCTGCTCGGCATGGCGGTCGAGGGCGTCGGCACCTGGCTGCTGCTGCTCGTCGGCGGCGTGCCGATGGCGGCGCTGCTCGGGGTGCTGACCGGGATATTGGCGTTTCTGCCCAACATCGGCGCGATCATATCAGGCGCGCTGATCATCCTCGTCGGCTTTTCGGCGGGCACCGAGATCGGCATATACGCGATCGTCGTCTATCTGGCGGTGCAGATGATCGATGGCTATCTCATCGTACCGATGGTCGCGCGGCGCGCGGTCGATCTGCCGCCCGCACTCGTGCTCGCGGCGCAGATCCTGTTCGGCACGCTGTTCGGGATATTGGGACTGTTCCTCGCCGACTCGGTGCTGGCGATGGCGAAGGTGTTTCTTGAGGAACGCGCGCAACGCCGGGAGCAGGAGTCGGCAGGCAAAGAGGGCACGTGAGGAAAGCTGCTCCCGCCCTCGGCGGGAGCGCCGGTCACTGGCCGGGCTGCGGGACTCCGCCCTGGCCCTGCAGCATGTACGTCGCCACCGTCACCTACCTTGTCTACGCAATGCGTTTCCAGGGCGGCTATGGCTGGCTGGTCTCGGTCGCCGGCGCGCTGGGCGCGGCGTTCGTGTTCTATGTCGTGTTCGAGCGCTTCTTCCAGATCGGCCTGCTGAAAGGCCCGGTCGAGCGCCTGCTTGGGCTTTGAGGCCCGCCGTTCCCAACGAGGACGCCGCCATGGACAACATCGCCTCGCTGATGCACGGCTTCTCGGTCGCGCTCACGACCCACCATGTTCTGCTGATGATGGGGGGCGTGCTGCTGGGCATCCTCGTCGGTGTCCTGCCGGGGCTCGGCGCGCCCAACGGCGTCTCGCTGATGCTGCCGCTGACCTTCACCATGGACCCGGTCTCGGCCATCATCCTGCTCACCTCGCTCTACTGGGGCGCGCTGTTCGGCGGCTCGACCACCTCGATCCTGTTCAACATTCCCGGCGAACCCTCTTCGGTGGCGACGACCTTCGACGGCCACCCCATGGCCAAGCAGGGCAGGGCGACGGAAGCCCTCTCCTTCGCCTTCCTCTCGGCCGGGATCGGGGCGCTGGCCGGTGTCATCCTGATCACGCTGCTCTCCGGCTGGGTCGCGAACTTCGCGCTGCGCTTCTCGTCTCCGGAGTTCTTCGCGGTCTATTTCATGACCTTCGCGAGCTTCATCGGGCTCGGCGGCGCCTCGCCCTTCAAGGCGGTCGTTTCCATGGGCGTCGGATTCGCGCTGGCCTCGGTCGGCATGGATTCGGTCTCCGGCAATATCCGCCTGACCTATGAGTTCGACATCCTGCTCGGCGGCATCTCCTTCCTGATCGCGGTGAT
Organism: Allobosea sp. 12-68-7; assembly: GCA_002279705.1. GTDB lineage: Bacteria > Pseudomonadota > Alphaproteobacteria > Rhizobiales > Beijerinckiaceae > Allobosea. The sequence continues at coordinate 47,409 of NCCO01000028.1, read as the reverse complement.
CGGCCTGTTCGGCATCGGCGAACTGCTGCTGACGATGGAGGAGGGGCTGCGCTTCGAGGGCGTCGCCGCCAAGGTTCGCGTCCGCGATGTCCTGCAGACCGCGGCGAAGCTGCCGCGCTACTGGGTCGCCCTGCTGCGCTCGAGCGCCATCGGCATCTGGATGGGCATCACGCCGGGCGGGCCGACGGCGGCGTCCTTCATGAGCTACGCCATGGCCAAGCGCTCCTCGCGCAATCCTGGCAAATTCGGCAAGGGCGAGCCCGAGGGCGTGATCGCGCCCGAGACGGCCGACCATGCCGCCGGCTCCGCGGCGATGCTGCCGATGCTGGCGCTCGGCATCCCGGGCTCGGCGACCGCGGCGGTCATGATGGGCGGCCTGATGATCTGGGGCCTCAACCCCGGCCCGATGCTCTTCATCGAGCGCCCCGACTTCGTCTGGGGGCTGATCGCCTCGATGTATCTCGGCAACGTCGTCGCGGTGGTCGTCGTGCTGGCCACGGTCCCGCTCTTCGCCTCGATCCTGCGGATTCCGTTCTCGATCGTCGGCCCGCTGATCGTGATGATCTGCTTCATCGGCGCCTATACGGTCGCCAGCAAGGAGTTCGACATCTGGGTCGCGCTCGCCTTCGGCATCGTCGGCTACGTCTTCAAGAAGCTCGACTATCCGATCGCGCCGCTGATCCTGGCCATGGTCATCGGCGACAAGGCCGAAGACGCCTTCCGCCAGTCGATGATCTTCAGCCAGGGCTCGCTCTCGATCTTCTGGTCGAATGCGCTGGTCTCGACGCTGATGGGCATCGGGCTGGCCCTGCTGCTGCTGCCGCTGATCGGCTCCCTTCTGCGTCGGCTCTTCGGCCGCAAAACCCTGGCTCCTGCCGCCTGACCCAACGAGGCATCACCATGACCGAACCCTACAAGGGCATCCTGCCGATCGCCCCCACCATCTTCCACGACAATGGCGACCTCGATCTCGACGGCAACCGCCGCGTGATGGATCTGATGGTCGACCAGGGCGTCGACGGCATCTGCATTCTCGCGAACTTCTCCGAGCAGTTCCTGCTCACCGACGCCGAGCGCGAGCAGGTGATGCACCTCTCGCTGGAGCAGGTCGCCGGGCGCGTGCCGGTGATCGTCACCACCTCGCATTTCTCGACCCGGATCGCCGCCCAGCGCGCCAAGGCCGCCGCCGATGCCGGCGCCAAGCTGCTGATGATGATGCCGCCCTATCATGGCGCGCTCCTGAAGGCCGACGAGCAGGGCATGGTCGAGCACTTCAAGCAGGTGGCAGACGCCTGCGGCATTCCGATCATCCTGCAGGATGCGCCGCTGTCGGGCGTCACGCTCACCGTGCCCTTCATGGTCCGGCTGGCGAAGGAGGTGCCGCTCGTCCGCTACTTCAAGATCGAGGTGCCGGGCACGGCCAACAAGCTGCGCGCGCTGATCGAGGCCGGCGGCGAGGCGGTCGTCGGTCCTTTCGACGGCGAGGAGGCGATCACCCTGATGGCCGATCTCGACGCCGGCGCGACCGGTACGATGACGTCGGCCATGATCCCCGATCTGATCAAGCCGATCCTCGCCGCCCACGCGGCGGGAGACCGCAAGCACGCGGCGGCCCTCTATGCGAGGGTGCTGCCGATCATCAATTACGAGAACCGCCAATGCGGCCTGCGCTCGGCCAAGGCGGTGATGAAGGAGGGCGGTGTCATCAAGTCGGAAGCCGTGCGCCATCCGCTGACGTCGCTGCATCCCAAGACCCGCGAGGGGCTGATCGAACTCGCTCGCGAACTCGATCCGCTCGCCCTGCGCTGGGGTAAGTAGGCGGCCGACATCGGTCCGGTGGCCATCCGGCCCCCCGGCACTGGGCACCCGGGCCGCTCAGGCCGGCACCGCAGCCGCGCGGCCCGCCTTCGGCTGCACATGCGGTGGCCCGTCGACGCGCGGCACCGCCGAGAGCAGCCTGATCGTGTAGGGGTGGCTCGGCGCGCTCATGATCGCGTCGGCCTGTCCGACCTCGACGATCTTGCCGTGATGCATCACCGCCACCCGGTCGGCGAGATGGGCGACGACCGAGATGTCGTGCGAGATGAAGAGATAGGCGACGCCGAGCCGGTCCTTCAGATCTGCCAGCAGGTTGACGATCGCCGCCTGCACGGAGACGTCGAGCGCCGAGACCGGCTCGTCGCAGACGATGAAGCGCGGCTGCGTCGCCAGCGCCCGCGCGATACCGACGCGCTGCTTCTCGCCGCCGCTCATCTGGTGCGGGTAGCGGTCGGCGTAATGGACCGGCAGGCGCACCAGATCGAGCAGTTCGTCGACGCGCCTGGGGATCTCCCCCGCCGGCGCGAGGCTGAAGCGGGCGATCGGCCGGCCCAGCAGCTCGCGGATGGTCTTGCGCGGGTTGAGCGAGGAATCCGGGTTCTGGAAGACGATCTGCGCGGTGCGCCGCATCACCTTGAGCGCACTCTGCGGCTTGCCGGAGACGGTCTCGCCGCCGATCCGGATGACGCCGGAATCCGCTTCGACCAGCCGCAGGATCGTGCGCCCCAGCGTCGTCTTGCCCGAACCGGATTCGCCGACGAGCCCGACGACCTCGCCCGGCGCGATCGTCAGCGAGATGTCGTCGACCGGCCGGATGCGGGTGGCGTCGCGAACCGGGCGCCAGCCCTCGAAACGCAGCGTGCCGCGGCCGAGCACGAAGCTCTTGGTGAGATGCTCCACGGCCACGACCGGTTCGGCCGTCGCCGCCTGTGTGGCGGGCGAGGGGGATTTGACGACGTCGGCATCCGCCTGGACCGGCCAGGGCGTCTCCCGCAGCGTCTCGGCGGAAGTCGCGAAGGGGCAGCGCGGCGCGAAGCGGCAGCCCGTCGGCGGCTGGCGCAGATCGGGCAAACGGCCCGGAATGGCGGCGAGCCGCGCGGTCTTGCGGCCGATCCGCGGGATCGCGGCGAGCAGCCCCTTGCTGTAGGGATGGGCCGGCCGCTGCAGCACATCCTCCGTCGCGCCCTGCTCGACGATCTGCCCGGCATAGAGCACGGCGACCTCGTCGGCGATCCGCCTGACGACGCCGAGATTGTGGCTGATGAAGAGCATCGTCAGGCCGCGCCGGGCCCGCAGATCTTCGAGAAGGTCGAGGATCTGCGCCTCGATGGTGACGTCCAGCGCCGTGGTCGGCTCGTCTAGGATCAGCAGCTCGGGCTCGGAGGCGAGCGCCCCGGCGATCAGAGCGCGTTGCCGCATGCCGCCCGAGAGTTCGTGCGGATAGGCCTTCGCGACGGCCTCGGGGTTGACGATGCCGACCTCGTCGAGCAGCGCGATGGCCCGCTCGAAGGCGGCCTCCGGCGTGAAGCCGCGATGATGGACGAGGCCTTCGCCGACCTGGTCGCCGATCCGCAAGCTGGGATTCAGCACCGAGAACGGGTCCTGGAAGACCAGCCCGATGCGCGAGCCGCGCAATTGCCGGCGCGCCTCCGCCCCCATCGTCAGGATGTCGGCGCCGTCGAACAGGATGCGGCCGGAGGGCACCGAGGCCTCTGCCGGCAAGAGCCCCATGGCGGCCAGCGCGATCGTGCTCTTGCCGGAACCGGATTCGCCGACGAGCGCCAGCGTCGAGCCCCTGCGGGCCTGGAGGCTGACCGAGGACAGCGCCTCGATCTCGCCGCCGGCGGTGCGGTAGCGGACGGTCAGGTCGTCGATGATCAGCATCAGGCCTTCCCCAGCCGCGCCTTGAGGCGCGGATCGAGGCGCTCGCGGGCGCCGTCGCCGAGCAGGTTGATGCCGATCACCAGCAGGCACATGGCCAGCCCCGGAGCCAGCGCGATCCAGGGCGCACGGTCGAGGAAGGAGCGCGCCTCCGAGATCATCAGCCCCCAGTCGGAACTGGGCGGCTGGGCGCCGAGCCCGAGGAAGGACAGGGCCGAGCCGAGCAGGATCGCATAGGTCACGCGCAGGCTGGCCTCGACGATCAGTGGCGGCCAGGCATTGGGCAGGATCTCGCGAAACAGGATGTAGGACGTGCTCTCGGCCCGCGCCTTGGCGGCCTGTACGAACTCCTCATTGGCCAGCGTCAGCGTCACGCTCCGCGCCAGCCGCGCGATCGGCGGGATGTAGACGAAGCCGACGGCGAGCGCGGTCTTCCACAGCGCCGGCGGCGTCACCGCCAGCACGAGCAGGCCGAGCATGATCGGCGGGATCGCCATCAGCACATCGGCCAGCCGCATCAGCGCCTCGTCGACCCAGCCGCGGAAATAGCCGGCCGCCAACCCCATCGGCACGCCGATAGCGAGGCTGAACAGGGTCGCCGCCACGCCCATGCCGATCGAGAGCCGCGCCCCCATCAGCAGGCGGCTGAGCACGTCGCGGCCATACTCGTCGGTGCCGAGCCAATAGGTCGCGTTCGGCGCCAGGAAGCGCGTGCGCATCGAGATCGTGTCCCAGGGGTGGGGCGCGATCCACGGCGCCAGCAGCCCGAGCAGCAGGATGGTGCCGGTGATGGCGAGCCCGGCCTTGAGCTGCAGCGGCATCGGCTTGTGCGGCGGCTTTGCGGGCGTGGCGGCGGCTGGCTCAGGCGACATGCGTTCAGGCGACATGGCGGCCGAACCGGATTTTTGGGTTGAGACGGGCATAGAGCAGGTCGGCCAAGAGGTTGGCGAGCGCGTAGATCGCGGCGACCACCAGGATCGCGGCCTGCAGCGTCGGCAGATCGCGGTTCTGGATCGAGAAGACGACGAGGCGGCCGAGGCCGGGATAGGCGAAGACGGTCTCGATCACCACGATGCCGCCCATCAACCGGCCGAAATCCAGCGCCAGCACCGTGATCGTCGGCAGGAGGGCGTTGCGCAGCGCATGGCGGAGCACGATCACCCGCTCGGGCAGGCCCTTGGCGCGGGCGGCGGTGATGTAGGGGCTCTGCATCACCTCGATCATGCTCGACCGCGTCAGGCGCGAGACATGGGCGAGATGGCCGAAGACCAGCGTCATGGTGGGCGCGATCAGGTGCTTGGCCCATTCCCAGACGCCGGCCGAGAGCGGCTCGTAGCCCGAGGCCGGCAGCCAGCCGAGCCAGGCGGCGAAGACGATGATGACGACGATCGCCCAGAAAAACTCGGGCACGGCGATGCCGAGATAGGTCGCGACCGAGACGCCGTGGTCGAGCGGCCTGCCATGGCGCAGCGCCGCGACGATGCCGAGCCCGACGCCGATGACGGCGATCAGCACGAAGGAGAGGCCCGTCAGCATCAGCGAGCGCTGCAGCGCTTCCAGCAGCATCGGCCCGACCGGCCGGTTCATCAGCGTCGAGACGCCGAGATCACCGGTGACGAAGCCGCCCGCCCAGCGCAGATATTGCTGCCAGACCGGGTCGGTCAGGCCGAGCTTGAGTTCGAGCGCGCGGACCTGCTCGGGCGTCGCGAAGGCGCCCAGGATCAGATAGGCGACATTGGCCGGCAGCAGCGTGGTGACGCCGAAGACGAGCATCGACACCGCCACGAGGACGAGGACCACAAGGGCCAGGCGTCGGGTGATGTAGGCTGCCATCGGGAACGGGTTCCAGCGCGCCGGGGCTGCGCCCGCCCGCGCCGCAGCGCGGGGAGGGCGGGCGCAGAGGCTTGGATCAGGGCTTGATCGAGACGCTCTTCAGTTCAAGCCACTGCATCGGGGTCGACTTGAAGCCCTCGACCTTCTTGCTGACGCCGTTCACATGCGCCGCCGAATAGGCGATGATGCCGGGCACGGTCTCCTCGGCGATCGCCTGGAACTTCTCGAAGATCGCCTTGCGCGCCGCCTCGTCATTGGTCTTGCGGGCATCGTCGAGCAACTGGTCGACACGGGCGTCCTTGTAGATCCAGAGCTGCTTGTTCCAGCTTCCGCTCGAATGGTAGAACGGATAGATCGCCGTATCGATCGTCGGCCGGGCGAAATAGCCGTCGACATAGATCTGCGCCTTGCCCGCGACATTGGCGGTATAGGAGGCGAAGGGCACCCGCTCCACATTGATGCGGATACCCGCGGCCCGGGCCATGTCGCGCACGGCCACGCCGACGCGCACGCGCTGCTCGCGCTCCTGGGGAACCTGCATCGGCACGTCGAAACCGTTGGGGAAGCCCGCTTCGGCCAGGAGCTTCTTGGCCTGGGCGATGTCGGGGGCGCCGACCTTGAGTGCCTTGTTGAAATAGGGGTGGCTGGGCGGGATCGGGCTGAAGGTCGGCTCGCCCTGGCCGAACAGCGCCAGTTCGACGATGGCCGCCTTGTCGATCGTCAGCGCCAGCGCCTTGCGGACGCGCACGTCGTTGAAGGGCGGGCGGTCGTTGTTGAGGATGACGCCGTCCCAGGTCGGCGTCGAGACGCTGTCGGCTCGTGCGGTCGCGCTGGTCTTGAGCTTGTCGACCGCCTCATAGGGCATGCTCCAGACGATATCGATCGCACCCGACTCCAGCGCCGCCATGCGGGCCGCGGATTCCGGAATGATGCGCAGCGTCGCGCCGTCGAGCTTCGGCAGGCCCTTCTCGAAATAGTCGGGGTTCTTGACCAACTCGAGCCGGTCGCCGGGCGACCAGGACTTGAACATGAACGGGCCGGTGCCGATCGGCTGGGTTGAGAGCTCGGCGAGCTTGTCCTTGGCGACGATGCGCAGTTGCCGGTCGGCGAAGATGTCGGCGAAGCCGGCATAGGAGATGTTGAGTTTGAACTCGACCGTCGTCGGGTCGCTCGCCGAGACGCCCTCGACCATCGACAGGCTGGTGCGGGCGCGCGAGCCGGTCGCCGGGTCGAGGATCCGCTTCATCGTGGCGACGACATCCTCGGCGTCCATCACCCGGCCATGGTGGAACTTGACGCCCTGGCGCAGCTTGAAGGTCCAGGTCTTCAGGTCGGCGGAGGCCGTCCAGCTCTCGGCGAGATCCGGCTTCACCGTCATGTCGGCGTCGATACGCGACAGCCCGTTGAACAGCAGATGGACGTAGACGTACTCGTCGCCGATCGTCGTCTTGGCCGGGTCGAGCTGGCTCAGCGTCGTCCCGAGCGCGACGCGCACGGTGCCCTGAGCGGCGGCGGGCAGCGCCGTCAGCGCCGTCGAAAGGCCGATCGTGACGGCCAGTGTCGCAAGATGTCGTCGCATGGTGATCCCCTCGTTGTCGTTGGTCAGCTCATCGGCCGGTTCGCGATGGCGGTGTCCGGATCGACCGCCCGCGTCACGTAGAGATCGGCGACCGGCTCGTAGTCGCGCCAGAGGCGCGCGAGCGTCGCGATCGGGTCTGCATCGCCGTCGACGCGCAGGTCGACATAGGCAAAGGCCTGCTCATGCGCGACGATCAGCGCGGTCGACACCAGTGGCTTGAACTCGCCGCCGGCCTCGTCGCCGGCTTTCAACGCCGCGATCAGCCGGGCGGCGAGCGGCGCCGCCGGATCGGCCTCGAAGGCGCTGACCATGGCGGCCGGCACCTCCTTGGAGCGCACGATATTGCCGAGCGCCACGCAGTCGCGGCCATGGACTTCGGCGAGCTCGGGCTGGACGTTGCCACCGCTGAAGCTCGCGGTGCGCCCCGCGCTGTCGATGACGGCGAGCTGGCGCCAGTCGCTGCGCGGCGTGGCGGCCGCCGCGGCATCGACCGCCTGCTGTGCGGAGTAGCCGCGCCGGAGCAGGTCCAGCATCAGCGGGCCGAGCCGCGGGTCGGTCATGTGCTGCGTCAGCGCCGCGCCCACGCCGGCCGCGGCATGCTGGCAGCGCGAGCCCACCGCGATGGAGGAGGTGGTGACCACGGCCCCGAGCATGCCCGTGCGGGCACAGCGACCAGCAAGCGAGAAGGTCATCGCGCGCCCTTCCGGATGGCCACGATATCGACCTCCATCAGCAGCTCGGGGCTGGCGAGCCCCTTGATGATGACGCTGGTGAAGGCGCTCGCATTGTCGCCCAGACGCTCGCGGACGACCGCGTTGACGTCCGCGAGGAAGGCCCGGTCGGTGACGTAGACGGTCGCCTTGGCGACGTCGTCGAGCCCGGCTCCGGCCTCGGCCAGCAGCGTGGCGACATTGTCCATCGCGACCTGCGCCTGCGCCTTCGCGTCGCCGGCCCCGTAGAGCACCTCGTCGAGCCCCATCCCGGTCTGGCCGCGGAGCGTGACACGGTCGCCCGACACCACCGCCATGCAGAACTCGCAGTCGAGCGGCTGCTGCTCGGTGCCGTAACGCGCCGCGCTCGAGTGATAGGTCCGCAGCCGCTCATGCGGCTTGCCGCCCTGCTTGCGGACGAGCGTGACGTCGATCTCGAACAGGATGTCGGGCCGGGCGAAGCTGGTGGTGACGATGCCGGTCGAGACCGGCCGGACCCCGGCCAGATGCTTGCCGATCATCGGGTAGACGCCGGCGCGATAGGCGCGGTCGCAGATGTAGACCGTGATCTTGCAGATGTCCTCGACGCAGGCGCCGGCCTCGTCGAGCAGCGTCCTGAGATTCGCCATGGCGAGGTCGGCCTGGGCGGCCGAGTCCGCAACGCCGCGGCCCTTGGCGGTGACGCCGCTATGGTCGAGCCCCGCGCCGGTCTGGCCGCGCAGGAAGAACTCCTCGTCGGTGGCGAGCACCATCGCCCCCTGCCAGGGGAAGCCCTGGCCGTGCCAGCTCTCGAAGGTGTAGGGCCTCGTATGTCGCGGCGGCGAGGACGGGATCGCGGCCTCCGCGTCGATCTGGACGATCAGCTCCGGCAGCGCCAGCCCGGCGACGACCAGCCCGGTGCTGACCGCGCGGACCTCGGGGAGCCGCTGTGCGATCACGGCATAGACCTCGGCACGGTAGCCGCGGTCGACGATGCAGGTGGTGAGCTTGGTCAGGCTGGCGAGCGAGCCGCCGGCCTCCTTCAGCGCCGCCTCGAGCCGGTCGAGCGCAGCATGGGTCTGGGCTGTCGGGTCGCCGATGCCGGTGATGCTGCCATCGGGGTTGAGGGCGCTCGCGCCGCTGAGGAAGACGCGTTCGCCGGCGCGCACCGCCCCGGCGATGGGCGTGCCAGCGAGGCCGGGGAGGGCGGCTGGAGCGATGGCGTGGCGTTGCATGGGGTCTCCGCGGCTCGCGCCCCGCCTCGCGGCATCGGCACGTCTCAGGCCGTGCCGGCGATGCAAGAACGGAGCCCGCGGCGGCGGTTTCCGAACAGCATCCCGGCACATCGCAGAGGCTAGGCCGGAACCGGCGCCGGGATCGAATTAAAAACCGGCCCGCATTATTCGCCGCGCTTATAGCCCGCCTTTAGGATCCTCGACGCCCTTCAGCCGGCGTTGTCGGCGACCCATTGCGCGAGCACGGTGGCGGCCGCCATGAAGTCGTCGATCGCCATCGCCTCGCGCGGGTTGTGGCTGCCATGCTCGTTGCGCACGAACAGCATCGCCACGGGCACGCCCGCGGCCGCAAACGCGGCGGAATCATGCGAGGCCGGGCTGCCCAGCGGCATGGCGGGGATGCCGAGCCGCTCCGCCACCTGCGTCAGGGCCGTCCTGATGCCGGGATCGACTGGCCCGACCGCAGCCGAGGCGCGCGCACCGAGTTCGAACACGACGCTGCGCTCGGCCTCGATCCGCGCGATTGCGGCGTGCATCCGCGCCTCGACGCCGGCGAGCACCGCCTCGTCATAGGCGCGAACGTCGAGGCTGAAACGGAACTCGCCCGGCACGGTGGTCATGCCGTGCTTGTCGGCATCGGTGTGGAAGCGCCCGAAGGTCACGGCCATGCCTTCGCCGCGCGCCTCGTGCTCGGCCCAGATCGCGTCCAGTTCGGCGGCCAGCGCCATGCCGGCCATGGCGGCGTCGCGGCGGAAGCGCCGAGGCGTGCCGACATGGTCGTAGCGGCCGAGGATACGTGCCCCCGGATAGCGGAAATTCCCGGGGATGCCGGTGCAGACGGCGATCGGGAAACCGGCCTCGACCAGGCTCGGCGCCTGCTCGATATGAACCTCCAGGAAGGCCCTGATGCGCGCAGGATCCAGGCTCCGTTCGCCGCGCCGCAGCGCCTCGGGATCGCCGCCGCAATCGCGGATATGGTCGGCGAGGGCGCGGCCGGTGTCGATCCGCCGGGCCTCCAGCGCGCCCTCGGGCAGGGTCCCTAGCGCCCCGCGGCTGCCGATATAGGAGACCTGGAACCAGACGCTCTCCTCGGCCCGGACGCCCATCACCGTCAGGTCGCAACGCGGCGCCACGCCGAGCTCGCGTAGCGCCGCGAGGGTGACGAGACCCGCGATCACGCCGGCCGCGCCGTCGAAATTGCCGCCATGGGGGACGCTGTCGAGATGCGAGCCCATCAGGATCGCCGGTGCGGCCGGATCGCTGCCGCGCCAGGTCGCATAGGTGTTCAGCGAGGCGTCGGTGATGATGGTGAGGCCGGCCGCGGCGGCCGCCTCCGCGAAGACGCGATGGCCGAAATCCTCGCCCGCGCCATAGGTGTCGCGCATGATGCCGGGGTTGCCCTGGCTGCCCTCGGCCAGCGTGGCGAACAGCCGCTCGGCCAGGCCGCGTTGGCTCGCGACCGCCGCCGCCAACCGCTCCGGGGCGATCACGAGGTGGCCTTGTCGAAATAGCCCGCCCGGACGGCCGCACCGATCATGTTGACGACGAAGCGCCCCGCCGTGATGCAGGTGATCTGGTTGACGTCGCTGCGCGGGGTGATCTCGACCACGTCCATGCCGACGACGCGGCCCTTGCTGACGAGGCCGTGGATCAGGGTCCGCACCTGCGGGAAGGTCAGCCCGCCCGGGCAGGGACCGGCGACACCGGGCGCGATGGCGGGATCGATGCCGTCGAGATCGATCGTCAGGTAGTAGCGTCCGCCCGCCGGAATCTGGTCGAGCACGGCCTGCATGCCGCGCTCATGGACGTCGTAGGAGGTCACCAGCTGGGCGCCATAGGCCCGCGCCGCCTCGACCTCCTCGATCCGGGCGCTGCCGGTGCCGTGCAGGCCGATCTGGAAGATCTCGCCGACATGCGCCATCTCGGAGGCGCGCCGGATCGGGCTGGAATAGCCGGTCGCGACGCCGTTGACCTCCTGGCGCCAGTCGAGATGCTGGTCGATCTGGATCAGCGTGATCGGCCCGTCGCCGTCGAGCGCGCGCAGGACCGGGATCGGCACGCCATGGTCGCCGCCGAGCACGATCGGCATCGCGCCCGCCGCCCGGATCTTGCGGATCGCGGCTTCGGCCTTGACGTAATGGGCGGTGAGGTCGCGGAAATCGCCGATGATGTCGCCGCAATCGACGGTGCGGATCGGCCGGCCGTCATAGAGCGGCCCGCCGAGATCGAAATCGTAGCGCTCGATCGAGCGGACGATCCGGTCCGTGGCGCGACGCATCGCGGCGGGCATGTTGGTCTGGTCGTTGACGATCTCGGCGAAGCTGTAGGCATCGCCATAGGGGATGCCGAGAAAGGCGATGTCGGCCTGGAGATGGTCGAGATCGGTCGCCAGTTCGGAATACAGAAAGGTCGCGTGGCCCGTCTTGGGGGCGGTCGTCAACGACATGGAGCCATCCTCGCCGGCTGTTAGCCGGTTCTCCACCCTCGCCGAGAGAGGGGGCGCCGACCTCGCGCCGACACTGCTGGAGGGGGGGAGCACAGGCAATGGAGGCGCTTATCAGGAATCCGCGGGTGGCATTCGTCCGGCGAATACTCAGCCCGTCAGGAGAGGCGCGGCACCGTCTCGCCCGCCACGACGCGCACCTCCCGCAGGAAGGCCTGCGCGGCCCGCGACAGCGGCCGCTTGCGCGAAGACACGACGGAGGCCGAGACCGGCGAGGCCGGCTCGAAGCGCCGGACCGCGAGGTTGTGCGAGGAGAGCGGCGAGAGCGGATCGACCACCGCCACGCCGATGCCGGTCTCGGCGAGGATGCAGGCGGTGTTGCAGTAGCGGACCTCGACCGAGGAGCGGAACGGCACGCCGACCTCCGCGAAGGCCTGGCGCACGATCGTCCCCATCCGCGTGCCGCGTTCCAGCGCGATGAAGGCGGTGGAGCGCAGATCATCGGGCGTGATCGTCTCCCTCGCCGCCAGCGGATGATCGGGGCGCATCACGCAGACCATGCGCTCGGAGAAGAAGCACTCGCTCTCGACACCGCGATAGTCGTTCAACCCCAGCACGAAGCCGAGTTCGGCCAGCCCGTTGTCGACGCTCTCGACCACGTTCTCGAAGCGGCGGATGTCGAAGGAGACGCGCGTGTTGGGGCGTTTCTCGAGAAAGTTGCGCAGCGCGATCGGGATCACGCTGTAGCCCAGAGGCGGCGTCGCGAGGATGCGGATATGCCCGGTGCGGTTCTCCTTCAGATCCTGCACCTTCGCCTCGAAGGCCGCGTGCATGCTGAAGATCGGATCGGAATCGAGGCAGAGCTCGCGCGCCTCGGCGGTCGGGAACAGCCGGTTGTTGACGCGCTCGAACAGCGGAAAGCCGATCTGGCTCTCGAGATGCTTGATCGCATTGCTGACGGCGGGCTGCGACAGGCCGAGTTCATGCGCCGCGCGCACCGTCGTCTCGCAGCGGACGACCGCTCTCAGCAGCTCGATTTGGCGCAGGTTCATATCACGCCTCCGAATAGGGTGGGGTATTCCCTATTTCGTCAGCAAATCATGTGCCAGCGAAGAGCCGTCCGCAAGCGGCCTCTCGCTCAGGCGTCGAGAAAGGGCATCTCGCCCCGCGGCGGCGCGATGTCGGCATTCGCCTCGACCATCCGTCGCCAGACCGCTTCCGTCACCGCCTGCGCCTCCGCCAGCAGCGCCGGCTCGTCCACGGTCAGCACCTTGCGGTCGCGCATGACGAAGGCGCCGTCGACCATCACCGAATGGACGACGCCGGGATGGGCGTAGTTCACGATGTTAGGGTGAGGTCGGCCTTCTTGCCGACGTCGAGCGAGCCGATCCGGTCCAGCGCGCCGAGCGTTTGGGCGCCGTTGCGCGTGGCCATGTCGAGCACGGCTTGCGGCTGCGGATCGACGCCGCCCTCCTGCGCGCGGCCGAAGCCGGCGCGGTGCACGATCATGCCGATCTTCATCGCCTGGAACATGTCCTCGGTCATGTTGTCGGTGCCGAGCGCAATATTGACCCCGGCGTCCCGGATCGGCCCGATCAGCACGCGATGCGGGCCCTTGCGGGAGGAGGGCGCCGGGTTGTGCGCCATGTGGACGCCGCGCTGCGCCAGCATGGCGATGTCCTCGCGGGTACAGAAGGTCCAGTGCGCGCAGGTCAGGTCCGGCCCGAGGAAACCCTCGCGCTCCAGATAGCCGGCCGGCGTCAGCCCATGCGCCGCCTTGACCGCCGCGACCTCGCCGGGGCTCTGGGCGAGGTGGCAGGTGCGCGTCAGGCCATGGCGGGCGGCGAGGTCCATGATCTCCGCCAGCATCGCGGGCGAGCAGTTGTCGGGGGCATGCGCCGCGACCTGGCAGCTCACCCGGCCGTCGCGCGCGCCATGCCAGCTCTCGATCAACTCCTGCGTGCGCTCCAGGAACTGCCGCCCGAAGGCCTCGTCGATCCCGTATTCGCCGAAGCGGATCTTGCGCGTGTCGATGTCGGCGCAGCTTTCCGAGAGCCAGAGCCGCAGGCCGGTATCGGCCATCGCGCCGGCATAGGAGGGGACATGGCGGAACGGGTCGACCAGCGTGGTCGTGCCGCTGCGGATCGCCTCCAGGCAGCCGAGCGCGGCCATCACCGCGCGCTCATGGTCGCTCATCGTGTAGGAGATCGGCGACATGTAGCGGTAGATGATCTCGCCGTCCCAGTCCTCGACCGTGCCGCGCAGCGCCGTCAGCACCGTGTGCGTATGCGCGTTGACGAAGCCGGGCAGAACGGCGAGGCCGCGCCCCGCCATCCGCTCATGCGCTGGAAACTCCCGCTCCAGCGTGGCGGTCTCGCCGATGGCGGCGATCCGGTCGCCGGTGATCGCGATCGCGGCGTCCTGCAGGATGCGCCGCTCCTCGTCGCAGGTGACGATCGTCGCGCCGGTGATGAGCAGGTTCATGACGGCGTCCGCGGGTTGGAAGAACCGGCCGTCGCTGCCCGCTCCTGGGCCACGAAATGCTCGGCGATCTCGCGTCCCGTCGCGATCCAGACATCGCCGAAGCCGCGTGCCCGCGCCAGGAAGTCGCGCATGATGCCGAAGCGCATCGGCCTCCCCGAGACCTGCGGATGCATCACCATGCTGACCAGCCCGCCCCATTCGCGCGTCTGGTCGAGTTCGCCGTTCCAGATCGAGAGCACATGCTCGCTGGGGAACATCGGGCGCGGGCTGAAGCGCTGCGACAGCCCGTACAGCCAGTCGTCGAAGGAGGCGTTGATCGGCAGTTCCACCACCCCGGCCGACCCGTCGCGCTGCCGGTGCCGGTAGGGCCGGATGTCGTCGCGGAACGAGGAGGAATAGAGGATGCCGCGTTCGCGCAGATAGGTCAGGAGCGCATCGTGGTTCTCGCCGCCGGCCGCCCGGTAGCCGACCGGGACCACGCCGAGCACGCGCTTCAGCGCCTCCATGCCCTTCTCGAACTCCTCGACGTCCTCGTCGACATCGGCTGGGTCGGGGCGCTTGTGCAGATAGCCGTGATGGCCGATCTCGTGGCCATCGCGGACGATCGCCTCGCACATCGCCGGATGCACATCGACGATCCAGCCGGGGATGAAGAAGGTCGCCTTGATCTCGACCGATCGCAGATGGCCGAGAATCTTCGGCACGCCGACGCGCTCCTCATAGCCGCCGAAGGAGAGCGTCACCAGCCGGTCGGTGTTGGCGGCGTCGTGCTGCAGCCAGGCGGTCTCGCCATCGACGTCGAAGGCCGGAAACAGCGCGCAGCTCTTGCCTGCGGGCCAGGGATAGTCCGGCGCCGGGTCGGCGGGATTGGCGATCCGCATCGGGAAGACGGGCGTCATCGGAACCTCTCTTCGCGCGAGGCGAACCGCGCCTCACGGAACGAGGATAGCAAGGCGCGCGGGCCCGGCGAGCCGGCCGGCGCATGCGCCGCTATGATTTATGGAGACGCTCTATTCGCAGCGGTGATAGCGCCATGCCCCTGGGAGCGCGGTCCGCCCCTCACGCCAGCATGCCCGGCCTTCCTCGCCGTTGCGCCCGATCGAGCCAGCCCTCGCCCGTGGGAGAGGGCTGGCGCTGTGCGTGGGTTGCACGTGCGATCCCGGATCGAACCGGTGTTCTGGTGCATAAATAGGCAGATGCCGAGCGAGCGGGCTGAGGTGCCTTACGATGCGTCACGGTGCGGCGCAGGCCTGCGCCTGAGCGGCTTTGCTCAAAACCTTCGGCCCTTCGCCGGCCATTGTGTCCCTCGGAAAGCGGTTGGCACGGCAGTTGCTGGCCTGCGGCGCCCACCGGCCGAGGATTGACGTCATTCAGATGGCTGCGCCTGCCCCTTCCGCGACCATGTCCGCCCAGCCGCTGACGCTCGACGGCATCACGCACAGCTATGGCGGCGGACTGGCGGTCGACAATGTCACGCTCGAGGTCAAGGGCGGCGAACTCGTCGCGCTGCTCGGCCCCTCCGGTTGCGGCAAGACCACGCTGCTGCGGATCGTCGCCGGCTTCATCCAGCAGGGCAACGGCAAGGTCCTGATCGACGGCCTTCCGATCGACACCCTGCCGCCCAACCGCCGCGAGATCGGCATCGTCTTCCAGAACTACGCGCTGTTCCCGCACATGACGGTGGCGGAGAACATCGCCTATGGGCTGGCGGCCCGCGGCGAGAGCCGCAGCGTTCAGGCCGAGCGCGTCGAGGAGATGCTCGCCACCGTCCAGATGGCGGGCTTCGCCGACCGCAAGCCCAAGCAGCTCTCCGGCGGGCAGCAGCAGCGCGTCGCGCTGGCGCGGGCGCTCGCCATGCGGCCGCGCATCCTGCTGCTCGACGAGCCCTTCGCCGCGCTCGACAAGAACCTCCGGCTGGACATGCAGATCGAGATCAAGCGACTGCAGCGCCAGTTCGCCCTGACCGCGATCATGGTCACGCACGACCAGGACGAGGCGATGGCGATCGCCGACCGCATCGCCGTGATGAGCCAGGGCCGGATCGAGCAGCTTGGCACGCCGGTTCAGGTCTATGACGAGCCGGCGACGCTGTTCGTCAACAGCTTCATCGGCTCCAGCAACCTCCTGAGCGGACGCATCGAGGCGCAGGTCGAGGGCGGCTACGCGGTGACGCTGGGCAACGGTGCCGCCTGGACCGTGCCCTCCGCCGCTCGTTTCGCACCCGGCCAGCCGGTTCTCGTCTCGGTCCGCCCCGAGCAGATGCGGCTCGCCGACGAAACCGGCGAGGGCCGCTTCCCGGTCGCGCTCAAGCTGAGCCTGCCGATCGGCGGCGAACTGATCCATGACGTGACCAGTGCCGATGGCGGCTCGCTGAAGATCGCCATGTCGCGCCGTCCCGGCATGGCCTCGGGCCGCTCGGGCACCGCCTATTGCGGGCTCGCCGACAACGCCCGCCCCGTTCTCTTTCCCACCTCTCAACCCTGATCCGGAGCCCATGCCGATGACACAGATGAACCGTCGAGATCTCCTGGCCGGCGCCGGCGCGCTCGGCCTGGCGTCGCTCCTGCCGCTGCGCGCCAGCGCCTCCGGCAGCCTCACCGCCGCGATCTATCCCGGCACCTGGGAGGAGGCCTATCGCGGCGTCGTCGCGCCTGCGCTCAAGAAGAATGCCGGTGTCGACGTCGCCTTCGACGCGCTGTTTGCCGTCGACCAGGTCGCCAAGGTGCGCGCCGCGCGCGGCGTGCCGCCCTTCGATTGCTTCGTTCTGGATCCCGGCCCGGCTGCGGCGGCGCAGGCCGCCGGCCTGTTCGAGCCGATCGATGCGTCGAAGCTGACCAATGCCGCGAAGATCCCGACGGGCCTGATCAAGTCGCATGGCGTGACCTGCAACGCCCAGGTCGTCGGCATCGCCTACAACCCGAAGAAGTTCGCCACGCCTCCCAAGGGCTGGGCCGATCTGTTCAAGAGCCCTTATGTCGAGCGGCTGGGCCTCACCGGTTTCCAGACCACCTTCGGCACGGTCTCGATCATCGAGATGGCGAAGGTCTTCGGCGGCTCCGCCACCAATGTCGAGCCAGTCTTCGCCGAGCTGAAGAAGGCCGTCTCGAAGGCGGCTGCGGTCGCCGCGCCCGCCGCCATGCCCGGCCTGTTCCAGCAGGGGCAGATCGACATCATGTACACCAACACCAACACGGTCGCGACGCTGAAGGGTCGTGGCGTCGATATCGAGTTCATCAAGCCCGAGACCGGCGCGATCACCTTCCAGACCACGCTGCACATCGTGAAGGGCGCCGACAACGTCGCCAACGCCTACAAATACATCGACACCGCCATCTCGTCCGAGGTCCAGGCCGCGCTGCAGAAGCAGCCCTACAACATGGTCCCGATCAACACGGACGTGAAGCTGGTCGAGACGCTCGACATCAAGTCGCTCGACGAACTGGCCAAGATGGTCACGCATGACTGGACGGTGATCAACCCGCAGCGTGCCGCCTGGATCGAGCGCTTCAACAAGGAAATCACCAAGTAGGGCTCGTTATCGTGCTCCAAACGGGCAACGCCACAGCGTCATTCCGGCCAAGCCGCGTCAGCGGCGCCGCGCCGGAATCCATCCCGAGGCAATGTCCCTTACGATGGATTCCGGGCCTCCCTTCGGTCGCCCGGAATGACGCGCGTGGTCATGTTCGGAGCCTTGGCTAATGGCCGTGGTCGCGCAAGCCATCGCGCCGGCAGGCGGCGACAAGGTCGACTGGCGTCTCGCGGCGCCGCTCGGCCTGACCTATCTCGCCTTCTTCGCGGCCCCCTTCGCGATCCTGCTCGGCATCAGCTTCTATGCCGATGCCGAGCAGACGCGGCTGGGGCTCGATTCCTGGACCAAGTTCTATGGCGATGCCTTCTACCGGAAGGTGATCTTCGACACGCTCAAGCTCGGCGTCTTCGCCGTGCTGGCCACCACGCTGCTGGCCTATCCGCTCGCGCTGGTCTTCCGGGCCTCGGGCCCGCGCGTGCAGCGCCTGCTGATCTTCATCATCCTGATGCCGCTCCTGACCTCGGTCGTGATCCGCACCTTCGCCTGGATCGTCATCCTGGCGCGCGAGGGCGTGCTCAACCAGACATTGATGGGGCTCGGCCTGACGGCGACCCCGCTCAACCTGCTCCAGACCGAACTCGGCCTCGTCATTGCGCTGACGCAGATCGAGATGCCGCTGATGCTGCTGCCGCTTCTGACCATCATGAACCAGATGGACCAGAACCTCGTCGATGCGTCGCGCGCGCTCGGCGCCTCGAAATGGCGGACCTTCTTCCGGGTGATCCTGCCGCTGACGCTGCCGGGCTGGATCGCCGGCGCGACGCTGGTCTTCGCCTCGGCGACCACCGCCTTCATCTCGCAATCGGTCATCGGCGGCGCGCGGCTGGTCTATCTGCCCTCGCTGATCTGGCAGCAGTCCATGGTGGTCTACAACTGGCCCTTCGCGGCGGTCGCCTCGCTGACGCTGCTCTTCACCGTTCTGGCGGGCATCATGGCGCTCGGCTGGCTCGGCCGCTTCGCCCGGACGAGCTGATGACGGTGATGATCCTGCACAGCTGTCTTTCCGGGGCATCGCGCAGCGATGAACCCGGAATCCACGACGGGGCGAGCCGAGAGACAACCTGCGCGATTGACCCAGTCGTGGGTTCCGGCTTCGCGACTGTCGGCGCGCCCCGGAATGACAGGGGGGAATAGGCCATGCAGCGCTCCACCCCAGGCGACGTCGCCTATGCCTGGATCATCGGCCTGCTCGCGGGGCTGGGAATCCTCATCCTGATCGGGCCGGTGCTGGTCGTGATCGCGACCTCCTTCACGACGTCGCAGACGCTGAAATTCCCGCCGCCCGGCCTCTCGCTGCGCTGGTATGGCGAATTGTTCGACACGGCCCGCTCGGCCCAGATCCACACCGCCGCACTCAACAGCCTCTGGGTCGCCGGCCTCGCCACCGCCATCGGCGGCGTGCTCGCCGTGTTCGCGGCGCTGGCGATCTCACGGGTCGCGCGGCCCTCGGCGCGCGTGCTGGAGGCGAGCTTCCTGTCGCCGCTGGTGCTGCCGACGCTGTCCTACGGCCTCGCCGCGCTGATGTTCTTCTCGGTGCTCGGCATCAGGCCCTCGCTCAACCTGCTGATCGCGGGCCATCTCGTGGTCATCGCGCCCTTCGTCTTCCGCACCACGCTCGCGAGCCTGTCGCAGCTCGATCCGGCGTTGCTCGAGGCCTCCGCCAATCTCGGCGCGAGCCGCCTCTACGGCTTTCGCCGCATCACCTTGCCGCTGATCGCGCCGGGCATCGCGGCGGGCTGCTTCCTCGCCTTCATCTCCTCGATGGACAATGTCCCGGTCTCGCTCTTCCTCTCGACCGCGCGCACGGCCATGCTGCCGATCCGGATGTGGGGGATGATGGAGACGACGCTCGACGTCCGCATCGCCGCCATCGCCGGCGTGCTGATCCTGGCGACGTTGATCCTGATGATCGTGATGGACCGCCTGACCGGTCTGACGCGGCGGATGAGCGGGTGACGTATAACCCTGTCATTCCGGGGCATCGCGCAGCGATGAACCCGGAACCCACGACCGGGTGCATCGCGATTGAGACGGCCGGGCGTACCCGGTCGTGGGTTCCGGGTTCGGGCCTGTGGGCCCGCCCCGGAATGACAATGTTGGGAGCTCCTCGATGACCATCCCCTATGACCGCGACCTGATCGGCTACGGCGCCAACCCGCCCAACCCGCAATGGCCGGGCGGCGCGCGCATCGCGATCAACTTCGTGATGAACTACGAGGAGGGCTCCGAGCCCTCCATCCAGGACGGCGAGGGCTACACCGAACTCGGCCTGACCGAGGCGAACGGCCTGCCGACCGGGGTCAAGGGCCGCGATCTCGCCGGCGAGGGCATGTTCGCCTATGGCAGCCGCGTCGGCTTCTGGCGGCTGATGCGGCTGTTCCAGGAGCGCGGACTGCCGATGACGGTGTTCGGCTGCGCGCTCGCCATCGAGCGCAATCCGGACGCCGCGGCCGCGATCCGGGCTTCCGGCTTCGACGTCTGCTGCCATGGCTGGCGCTGGATCAAGCATTACGACCTGACGGAGGCCGAGGAGCGCGAGCATATCGCCAAGGCGATCAAATCGCTCGAAGCCACGGTCGGCGAGCGTCCGCTGGGGTGGTACTGCCGCTATGGGCCGAGCGTGAACACGCGCCGGCTCGTGGTGGAGGAGGGCGGCTTCCTCTATGATTCCGACGCCTATGACGACGAGCTGCCCTATTGGAAGGTGGTCGACGGCAAGCCGCATCTCGTCGTGCCCTATTCGCTCGTCAACAATGACGGCAAGTTCGGCTCGGGCTTCTTCGCCACCTCCAACGACTATTTCGACTGGCACAAGGATGCCTTCGACATGCTTTATGCCGAGGGCGCGACCCAGCCCAAGATGATGTCGGTCGGCCTGCATATGCGCCTGATCGGCCACCCCGCCCGCGCCGCCGGCCTCGCGCGCTTCCTCGACTATGTCCAGAAGCATGAGAATGTCTGGGTGACCGGTCGGCTCGACATTGCCAGGCACTGGGCCAAGACGCATCCTTTCCAGCCGGCCTGACGCGCGTCATGCTCGGACTTGACCCGAGCATCTCCTGCCGGAGATTCTCGGCTCTCCGCTGCGCTCCGGCCGAGAATGACGCCGGGCGCAGCCCTTTCACGATAGGATGCCCCCTTGCCCAAGCCCGATTTGATCGTCGCCCTCGGCGATGCCCGCTACCTGATCGAGCGGCCCTTCGGCTCCTGGCCGCAGAATGCCGGCTTCGTCACCGATGTGACGGTCGATGCCCGCGGGCATGTCTTCGTCATGCTGCGCCACGACCCGCTGACGCAACCCGACGATCCGCGCGTCGTCGAGCTCTCGCCGGAGGGAGACTATCTCGGCGGCTGGGGCGGCGACCTGATCGCCGATTCCCACATGCTCACCGTCGATGCGCAGGGGCGTCTCCTCTGCGTCGACCGCGACATGCATGAGATCGTCATCTGCTCGGCGAGCGGCGAGCGCCTGGGCGGCCTCGGCCAGCGCGGCGAGCCGCTCTCGCCCTTCAACCACCCCACCGACGTGCATGTCTCGGCCTGGGGCGACATCTATGTCGCCGATGGCTATGCCGCGAGCCGCATCCACCGCTTCTCGGCCTATGGCGTCCATCTGCAGAGCTGGGGCGAGCATGGCGCCGGCGAGGGCCAGTTCGGCTGGCCGCATGCGCTCTGGACCCATGCCGATGGCCGCGTCGTCGTCGTCGACCGCACCCATAACCGCGTCCAGGTCTTCGACCGCAATGGCGAGCATCTCGCGACCTGGAGCCATTTCCGCGACCCGGTCGCGATCTGGGGCGACGAGGACGGCAACACCTACGTCACCGACACCCAGCCGACCCTGCAGAAGATCGGCCCCCATGGCGAGCGCCTCGGCCGCTGCCGGCCCTTCCTCAATGGCGCGCACGGCATCTACGGCATGCCGGGCGGCGACATCCTGCTGGCCGAGAGCAATCCGAGCCGCCTGACGCGGTTGCGGTTGCTGGATTGATGCAGTCTCAGCGACCCGTCATTCCCGACAAGCCGCGAAGCGGCGCTGCTCCGGAATCCACCATAGAGTGCTGTTGGTTCCCTATGATGCTTCCGGGTCTGCGCTGCGCTTGCCCGGAATGACGGCGAGGGACGTGCGATAACTGCCCAGGGAACGCCATGACCACGCAGATCATCTGGGGCGGGACGCTCCTCACCGGTTTCGACGCCGCGGGCGAGCCGGTGCTGCTGCAGGATGCCGGTGTCGCCTGCGAGGCGGGAACAATCCTGGCGAACGGGCCGCTCGCCGATCTGAAGGCGGCCTATCCCGAAGCGACCGTGACCGGCGGGCGCGACTTCGCGATCACGCCGGGCTTCGTCAATGCCCACCACCATGTCGGCCTGACGCCGCTGCAGCTCGGCTCGCCCGACCACCCGCTGGAACTCTGGTTCGCCAGCCGGATCGCGCTGCGCGACGTCGATCTCTATGCCGACACGCTGTTCTCGGCCTTCGAGATGATCGAGAGCGGCGTCACGACCGTGCAGCACCTCCACAGCCGCGCGCCGGGAACGCCGGCCGACATCCTCGCCGCCGCCGAGAAGGTTGTCGGTGCCTATCGGGACATCGGCATGCGCGCCTCCTATTCGATGGCGCTGCGCGACCAGAACCGGCTCGTCTACGAGGCTGACCAGGATTTCGTCGCCCGCCTGCCCGAGGAACTGCGGCCGGCGGCCAGCGCCTTCTTCCAGCGCTTCACCGTGCCGCTCTCCGACCAGGTCGCGGTTTTCGAGGAATTGCTGGCGCGCCATGGTGAGGGGGAGGGCGAGGCCGGACGCATCCGCATCCAGATCGCGCCCGCCAACCTGCACTGGCTCTCGGAGGAGGCCCTCGACGTCACCGGCGAGCTGCAGCGCCGCACCGGGCTGCCGGTCCATATGCATGTGCTGGAGACGCCCTATCAGAAGGCCTATGCCCGCAAGCGCACGGGCGGCTCGGCGCTCGCCCATCTCGACCGGCTCGGCCTGCTCGGCCCGCATTTCACCATCGGCCATGGCGTCTGGATGAGCGAGGCCGATATCGAGCTCGCCGCCGAGCGCGGCGTCTGCATCTGCCACAATTGCAGCTCGAACTTCCGCCTCAAGAGCGGCGTCGCACCGGTCAACCGCTTCCTCGCCCGCGGCCTTCCCGTTGCCCTCGGCATCGATGAGGCCGGCATCAACGACGACCGCGACATGCTGCAGGAGATGCGGCTCGTCTTGCGCGCCCATCGCGAGCCGGGTATCGACGCCCCCCATCCCTCGCCGGCGCAGGTGCTGCGCATGGCCACCGAGGGCGGGGCGCGGACCACGCCCTTCGCCGGCCGCCTCGGCCGTCTGGAGCCCGGCATGGCGGCCGATCTCGTGATGTTCGACTGGCCGACGGTGACCTATCCCTATCAGGACGATGGCCTCGGCTTCGTCGAGGTGCTGGTCCAGCGCGCCAAGGCGAAGGCCGTCCACAGCGTCATGATCGCCGGAGACTTCGTCTATCGCGAGCGCCGCTTCACGAGGCTCGACCGCGACGCCGTTCTGGCCGGCCTCGCCGAGGCGCTGGGCAAGCCGAAGACGCCGGCCGAGCAGGACCGCATCGCCCTCTCGCAGGCGCTGCTGCCACATGTCCGGCGCTTCTATGACGGCTATCTCGACGGGCAGGGCGACGAGCCCTTCTATCGCCCGAGCGGGCGCTTCTGACGGGCTCACCTGCCGGGGTACCGGGCTCAGCGATCGCGGCCGTCATCCTGGGCGGCCGAAGGCCGACCGGGATCCATCATCGAGCGCAGTCGGTGCCCTATGATGGATCCCGGCCTGCGCCGCTGCGCGGCTGGTCCAGGATGACGGTGGAGGTTCGGCCGCCACCTGGGATGAAGCTCAATGACCCCGCGAAACCCGCTTCTGCGCCAGCCGCACGGCCGCGGGGATCGGCGCGATCACCGGCACCGAAAACCGCAGATTGAGCGATTGCGCCGCCTGGCCGAGCGGGCCACCGCCGATCACCAGCGCCTGCGCGCCCATCGTCTCGATCGCCTCCGCGCAGGCTTCGGCCAGCGCCTCCACCAGTGTGGCGTGATCGGCCATGATCGCGTGGACGTCGCCCTTGGTCAGGGCGACCCCTCGAAACGTCGTCTCATGGCCATAGGCCCGTGCCAGCCCGGTGATCGAGGAAACGAGATCGGGCGTCGTCGTCACCACCGCGAAGGGCCGCCGGCCCGCGCCGGCCTCGGCCATGCCGGCCTCGGCGATGCCGGTGACTGGGCAGGAGACGCGCAGGCGAAGCGCAGCCAGCCCTGGATCGCCGAAGGCGGCGATGATGACGCCGTCCGGCGGGGTCGTGGTGATCGCGCCCGTCAGCGCCTGCACCGCCTTGGCTGACTGGGCCAGCGCCTCCTCATTCGTGATCAGCGGCACGCCATAGGGCGCGCTCATCGCGTCGATCACGGTGCCGGCCGGGGCCGCCGCCTGGGCGATGGCGCGCATCATGTTGGTGGTTGCGGCGTTGGTATTGGGGTTGATCAGCAGCAGGCGCATCAGGGGCTCTCCGGCACGGCGGCGATGAAGGCGCGCGCAATCTCGGCGCGGCCCGCGATCCAGAGTTGGTCGCGCCGGGCCGCCAGCAGGTTCATGATGTCGCGAAAGGCGGCGAAGCGCGCCGGGCGCCCGACGATCCTCAGGTGGAAGCCGAGATTGAGCAGCCGCGGCAGGCCACGCGCGGCCTCCGCCTCCAGCACGTCGAGCGCGTCGGTGACGTACTCCACCATCTCGCGGGCACGCACGAAGCCGTTCGGGTGGAAGAACTTCATGTCGTTGCTGTCGAGTGCATAGGGCACGACGAGCAGAGGCGGGCGCCCCGCTGCGCGATCCCAATAGGGCAGATCGTCGTCGAAGCCGTTGGAGGTGTAGAGAAAGCCGCGTTGCGCCAGCAACGCCCGCGTCCAGGGGCTTTCTCCGCCACGGCAGAAGAAGCCGACAGGCGCGACACCGGTCGCGGCGGTGATGGTGGCGACGCAGGCGTCGATGTCGGCGGCCTCCGCCGCGGCCGTCTCGTAATCGGCATGGGGCCGCCAGCGCCAGCCATGCACGGCCGGTTCATGGCCGCGCGCCACCACCGCCTTCGCCAGCCGTGGCGAGCGTTCGACCGCCCGCCCGCAGAAAAAGATCGTCGCGCGGATGGCGCTGTCGTCGAGCGCGTCGAGCATGCGCCAGAGCCCGGCGCGCGTGCCATAGCCGAAAATCTGCTCCTGACCCTGGTCGCGCTTGCCGGCGGGAACGACGCTGATCACCTCGCCCATGCTCTCCGAGCGCGCATCGCCGTCACCAACCTGAAGCTCCGCGCCCTCCTCGAAATTGATCACGACGGAGACGGCGAGCCGCCGGCCATTGGGCCAGGTGAAGTCCGGCCAGTTGCCGGCATAGCCTTCGAGGTCGCGCTGGGTCATGGCTCAAAGTCCCCGATGCCGTCGTCACCTGGCAAGCCCTCATCCTGAGGAGCCGCGGCACGCGGCGTCTCGAAGGATGCTCCAGCTGTCTCCCGAGCCTCCTGGACCATCCTTCGAGACGCGCTCCTATGGAGCGCTCCTCAGAATGAGGGCTGGTGGGAGGCCGCTTCAGGACAACTCAACTCGTCCCCAGCTCCGCCAGCCAGTGCCGCGCGATCGCGTCGCGTCGGGCGAACCAGACACCGGGCTTCGACGCCGCATGCACCAGGAAGCGCTCGAGCCCGCCGATCCGTCCGGGCCGGCCGATGATGCGCAAGTGCAAGCCCACCGACATCATCCGCGGCGCCGTGCCGCCTTCTGCGTAGAGCCGGTCGAAGGCGTCGATGCAGTAGCGGGCGAAATCGTCCCCGAAGACGAAGCCGCCGCCGCGCTGGAAGCGCATGTCGTTGGTGTCGAAGGCATAGGGCAGCACCAGATGCTGCCCGCCCGCGACATCGACCAGGAAGGGAAGATCATCATTGTAGGCGTTGGAATCATAGAGGAAGCCGCCATGCTCGCACAGCAGCCGGCGGGTGTTGAGCGAGGTCGCCGAGCGCGTGTGCCAGCCGACCGGCGGCCTGCCGGCGGCCTCCGTGATCGCCGCCACGGCGCGCGCGATCGCCGCGCGCTCCTGCGCCTCGTCCATATGGGCGTGCCGCTCCCAGCGCCAGCCATGGGCGGCGATCTCGTGCCCGTCGGCCACCGCCTCCTGCACCAGCCAGGGCGAGAGCGCGACGGCGCGGCCGTTGGCGTTCAGCGTCGCCGCCACGCCGTATTGCGTGAGCAGCGCGCGGATGCGCGGCCAGCCGGCGCGCGGGCCGTATTCGAAATGCGATTCCATGCAGAGATCGCGCACGCCGGTGATCTCCTCGACCACGGCGAGCCTCGCCCCGCCAGGCCAGCGGATCGCGGGCGGGGCGTCGCCATAGCCACGGAAATCACGGTCGCTCACGGAAGAAGCCATCAGAGATCGGCCATCCGGCGCAGGCCCACCAGCCGGTCGCCGATGACGAGCACGGCGGCGGCGAGCAGGATCAGCAGGGCGGAGATCGCCGCGATCGTCGGATCGGGGCTTTCCTCGACATATTGCAGCATCTGGATGGGCAAGGTCTTGGTCCAGGCGTCGGTGAAGAAGATCGAGATCGGATAATTGTCCATCGATGCCAGGAAAGCGAACATTCCCGAGGTCAGGAAGGCCGGGGCGAGCGAGGGCACCAGCACCTTGAGAACCGCCTTGGGATAGGACAGCCCGAGCGTGCGGGCGGCGTCGATCAGCATGAAGTCGAACAGCGAGAGCGCCGCATAGACGGTGCGTACCACGTAAGGCAGCGTAATCACGACATGGGCCAGGATCAGGCTCGCCCACACGTCGCGCAGGCCCGCCGCCCGGAAGCTCTCCAGCATCGCGATGCCGATGACGAGGCCCGGCAGCATCAGGGGCGAGACCAGGAAGGTGACAATGGCGTCGCGGCCGCGGAACTGGCCGCGCAGCAGCCCGATGGCGCAGAGCGTGCCGAGCCCAAGCGCGATCGCGGTGGACAGCGCCGCGAGCTGGACCGAGGTGGCGACCACCGGCCAGAGCTCGCGCGAACGGCCCAGCGCCTGGTACCAGCGCAGCGACCAGCTCGGCGCAGGCAGGGTGAAGACGGCGCTCGATCCGAACGACACCAGGACGGTGACGACCAGCGGCGTCAGCAGGAAGACCACCGTGAAGGCGGCCAGCGCCCAGACGACGGCCGACGCGATGCGCTCGATTCCCGTCACGACGCGCCGCCCAGCCGCTTCGAGAGCGCGGCGCTGCCGACCACGACCGCAACCGTCAGCACGAGCAGGACGACCGCCGTCGTCGATCCCAGCTGCTCGTTGCGCATGAACAGGAAGGAGCGGCCCGTCAGCGTCGCCAGCGTCTGGAAACGGTCGCCGATCAGCAGATTGGGGATGACATACATTGAGGCCGCCATCGAGAAGACGAAGGCGATTCCGGTGACGATGCCCGGCAGCGAGAGGGGCAGGGCGACCTTGAAGAAGCGGTAGAGCGGCGAGGCGCCGAGCGTCGCCGCCGCCTCGCCCAGCCGCGGATCGACCAGCTTCAGGACGGAATAGATCGGCAGGATCATGAAGGGCACGAAGACATTGGCCGCGCCGATCACGAGGCCGGCCTCGGTGAAGAGCAGGCGCTGCGGCTCGCTCCACAGGCCCAGGCCCATCATCAGTTGCGAGACCACGCCGTCGCGCCGCAGCACGATCTGCCAGGCGAAGGCCTTGACCACGACGCCGACCGAAAGCGGCAGGATGATCGCCACCAGGATCAGCGCCTGCGCCGCGCCGCGCGCCCGCGCCAGTGCCAGGGCCGTCGGATAGCCGATCAGCAGGCACAGCAGCGTCACCAGCACCGCGATCCGCAGCGTGTTGCCGATCACGGTCCAGCTGAAGGGGTCGGACAGGAAGGCCGCGAAGGGGGCGAGCGACGGGGCGCCGCCACTGAGCACGCTGCGGCCGAGCAGCATAAGCAGCGGCACGCCGTAGACGATGGCGAGATAAAGCACCGCCGGCAGCGCCAGCAGCAGCACCGGGTCGAGGCGTCGCGACGCGCTCATGCCGCTTCTGCCGGTGCGGGGTAGACCAGCGTGTCGTCGATCGCCCAGGACATCTTCAGCGACGTGCCGGGCCCCGCCGCAGCCGGAAGGGACGGCGTCTCGACCAGGATCTGCCCGTCGGGCGGGGCCTGGAAATGCAGCTGCACCCGCGCCCCCTGGAAGGCGGCGTCCGCGAGCGGGGCCTCGATCCGGTTGGCGCCGCCATGGTCGAGCGCGATGCGCTCCGGCCTGACCCCGAGCAGGACGGGGCTGCCGGGCAGGAAGTGGCCCGGCCCGCGCAGCGGCCCGGCCTGTGTCGCCACCGTGACGATGCCGTCGGTCGAGTCGGTCACGGTGCCGGGAAGCCGCGTCGAGAGGCCGACGAAGCCGAGCGCGAAGGGCGTCGCCGGCCTGGCATAGATCGCAGCCGGCGTATCGAGCTGCTCGATTCGGCCGCGATGCATCACCGCGATCCGGTCCGACATGGTCAGCGCCTCGTCCTGGTCGTGGGTGACGAAGATCGCGGTGGTGCCGACCTCGCGCAGCAGGCGCTTGAGGTCGATCTGCATGGTCTCGCGCAGCTTGCGGTCGAGCGCCGAGAAGGGCTCGTCGAGCAGCAAGAGCTTGGGCCCGACGACGAGCGCGCGCGCGACCGCCACGCGCTGCTGCTGCCCGCCGGAGAGCGCCTTGATCGAGCGCTCGGCATAGGCGCCCATCTGGACGAGATCGAGAAACCGCGCCACCGCTGGTGCGATCTCGCCCGAGGGCGCGCCGCGCGCCCTCAAGCCGAAGGCGACATTCTCCGCCACCGTGAGATGCGGAAACAGCGCATAGCTCTGGAACACGACGCTGACGTCGCGCCGGTGTGGCGGCAGCCGGGTGATGTCCTGCCCGTCGAGAACGACGCGGCCCTGGTCGGGCCGCATCAGCCCGGCGACGATCCGCAGCAGCGTGGTCTTGCCGCAGCCCGAGGGACCCAGCAGCGAGACGAACTCGCCACGGTCCATCGCCAGATCGACGCCGTCGAGCACGGTGGCGGCGCCGAAGGTCTTGGCCGCTCCCGCGACGGACAGGAAACCCTGGCTCATCCTCAGATCGCCATCTCGCGATCCCAGCGTTTGATCCAGTCATTGCGCTGGGCGGCGACATTGGCCCAGTCGATCTGGTGGATCTTCACATCGGCGCCCAGCCCGGCCGGCTTCGGCACCGCCTTGTTGGTGCCGATCGAGAAGGTCGGCCCGGCCAGCTTGTTCTGCAGTTCGGCGCCGAGCAGCTCGTTGACATAGGCGAAGGCGAGCTCCTGCTGCGGCGAGCCCTTCACGACCGCGATGCCCGACGGCATGGCGAAGACGCCCTCCTTCGGTGCGGCGAGATCGATCGGCGCACCGGCCGCCTTGCGCTCCAGCGCATAGGACGACATCGCCGGCCCGATCATCCAGGCCTCGCCCTGCTCGAGCAGATTGAAGGCCTGCGGCTGCTGCGTGTAGATCGTCAGCAGGTTCGGCTTCAGCGAGGCGAGCTTCTTGAAGCCGGCATCGGTGTCCTTCTGGACGCTCTCCATCGTGCCGCCGGCGAGCAGCCCGGCGACGAAGAGCGAGGGCAGGCCTTCCGTGTTCTGCAGCGAGGGGATGACGATGCGGCCCTTGTATTTCGGCTCGAACATCTCAGCCCAGGACGAGGGAGGTGTCTTCATCGCGGTCTTGCTGTAGGCGACGCCGAGCCAGGGCTGCAGATAATTGGCCCACATGCCGTCCATATGAGTCGAACCCGGCAGGAGGTCGGCCATGTTCGGCGCCTTGGCCACGGTGAGCGGCTCCAGCAAGCCCTCCTTGACCGCCAGGATCATGACCGGATCGTCCATCTGGACGACCGACATGTAGGGCTTGTCCTTGTTCTTCTGCATCTTCTCGAGGTTCACCAGCGAGCGCGTGCCCTCGAAGATGATCTTGCAGCCGTATTTCTTCTCGAACATCGGCATCACAGTCTGCTCGACCCAGGGCTTGTGCCCGGCGGCGCCGCCGACGACGAGTTCCTTCGTCTGGGCCCGCAACACCGAGGGAGCGGCGACCAGCGCCGTCGCGACGGCGCCACCCTTGAGGAGGGCGCGGCGGCTCGGCATGCCTGCGAAGGGCTTATCCATGGTCGGACCTTTCGAACATTGGGCGCGCTCTCCAACGGCGCGGACGGGAACTGTCGTCAGCAACCGGCGTGCCAATCTGCGGCCCAAGTGCGAAGACACCAGAAAAACGTTTTTTCACAGTATTTTGGGTTGTTTTTCGGATTCTGTTTCTTCATCGGGCATGGTGCTGCCTGAAGAGGCTCGGGCGTCAAATTTGTGCACAATCGCTTCCTGAATGTGCATAAAAATTGGCTCCATCGGTGGTAGGATATGGCTACGGAACGGCCGCCTCCGGCTGAGCGGGCTCTGCTGTCGAGACGGGTGGGCATGAACGAAGCGGCGATCCATGCGATCCTCTCGCGCCTGCTGCTGGGGGGCTCGCTGCCGGGCGGCACCAAGCTCGGCGAGCATCGTCTGGCCGAGATCTTCGGTGTCAGCCGCGAGCGCGTCCGCAAGGTGCTGCACCGGCTCGGCCATGAACGGCTGCTGGAGATCGTCAAGAACCGCGGCGCCTTCACCATCGAGCCGGACCTGCGCGAGGGCAGGGTCGTCTACGAGGCGCGCCGCATCCTCGAAAGCGGCATGGTCGCCCATCTCGCGGATCATTTGACCGAGGCGCAGCTCGCGCGGTTGCGCGAGCATGTCGACGCCGAGGCCGAGGCGCTGCGGCGCGGCGACCAGCCGACCTGGCTGAAACTCTCGGCCGAGTTCCATTTCCTGCTGGCCGAGATGGTCGGCAACCCGATCGTCCAGCGCCAGGCGCATGAGCTGATCGGCCGGACGATCATGCTGGTGAAACGCTACGAGACGACGCTCGGCTCGGCCTGCGGCTGCGAGGAGCACCGGCTGATCTTCAAGGCGCTGGCCGGCCGCGAGCGCGGCAAGGCGGTCAAGGCGATGAGCAGCCATCTCTCGCTGGTCGAGACGCGGCTGCGCCCGATCGTCTGCGACGACGCCGGACCCTCGCTCGAGGCCTCGCTGGCGGAGGCCATCGCCGCTTTCCGGGCGGAGCGGGGCGAAGGCACGAGCCCGCGCCACGAGGCGCCCGCGGCGCCGGCCCCGCGCTGAGCGCGCGGTCTCGATGCGCTCCGTGCGGCGCGGGCGCGATTGCGCGGTGGTGCGGGGCGACGATCTCCCGGTTGATCCGGCGCCCATCAGCGGTGCCGGCCCCCTCCTGGAGCCCGCCATGGCAGACCTCTCCGCCTTCCAGATCACGCAGCGCTGGCCGGCCCAGCACCCCGACCGCATCCAGCTCTATTCGCTGCCGACGCCCAACGGCGTGAAGGTCTCGATCGCGCTGGAGGAACTCGGCCTTCCCTACGAGCCGCACACCATCAATATCGGCCGGAACGAGACCTGGGGGCCGGAGTTCCTGTCGCTCAACCCCAACGGCAAGATCCCCGCGATCATCGATCCCGACGGGCCGGGCGGAAAGCCCTTCGGCCTGTGGGAATCGGGCGCGATCCTGATCTATCTCGCCGAGAAGACCGGCAAGCTGCTGCCGGCCGACCCCGCCGCCCGCTACGAGACGATCCAGTGGGTGATGTTCCAGATGGCCGCGGTCGGCCCGATCTTCGGCCAGCTCGGCTTCTTCCACACATTCGCCGGCAAGGACTACGAGGACAAGCGCCCGCGCGACCGCTACGCCAATGAGAGCAAGCGCCTGCTCGGCGTGCTCGAGGACCGGCTGACCGGCCGCGACTGGATCATGGGCGCCGACTACACCATCGCCGACATCGCCCTGCTCGGCTGGGTTCGCAACGTGATCGGCTTCTATGGCGCCGGCGATCTGGTGGACTATGCCAGCCTGAAGGCCGTGCCGGCCTGGCTCGAGCGCGGCCTGGCGCGGCCGGCCGTCCAGCGCGGACTCGAGATCCCGAAGCGGCCCTGATTCAGGTCAGGAAATCAGAGGCTCCTGCGGTGGCACGGTCGCCACCGCATGGGTCGCAATGCCCGCCCGGGCCAGCGAGGTCCGGCCACCGAGCCCTTCGATCTCGAAGGCGAACAGCGCCTGGTCGCAATGCGCGCCGAGGTCGCGCAGCAATCGGGCCGCAGCCAGAACGGTCGCACCGCTCAGAAGACAATCGTCGATGAGAGCAATGCGCCGGCCGGCGACCTTCAGGCCTTTGGTGAGTGCGAGACCGTGCCCCATGTCATGGCTGGCGACGACGCTGCGGACGATGTCGGTTCGCAGTGAGCCGACCTTCCGGACATGCATGCAGCCGAGGCCGCGGGCGCTGGCGACGGCGCCAGCAAGAGCGGCCCCGCCCAGATCGATCCCGGCGACGATCACGACATCGTCGTGGAGCGCCCCGGCCAGATCGCTCACCGCCCGCTGGATCACCACCGCATCCTCCACAACGGTGTTGATGTCGGGAAAGTCGATGCCGGGGCGGGGATGAGCCTTCCAGCGCCGGTGGGGTAGTCCTGTTCCAGATGCCTGGGCTCCCGTGCTATCCGCGCAATCGAGCGTCGCCATGCAAAATCTCCTCGATGCGGGAGCCGGAGCCGGGCAAGGCACGGTCGGGGCCGTCTGGCCGACGAATCCTCACCAAGCGGAGCTGGCATGTTCACCCTCTACGGCATCAAGAATTGCGACACGATGAAGAAGGCGCGCGCCTGGCTCGAGGGGCGGGGCGTCGCGCATGCCTTCCATGACTACAAGGCGAGCGGCATCGACCGGGCCTCGCTCGCGCGCTGGGTCGGCGAACATGGCTGGGAGGCGGTGCTGAATCGCGCCGGCACGACCTTCCGCGCCCTGCCGGAGGCCGACAGGCAGGGCCTCGACGCCGACCGGGTCATCGCGCTGATGCTGGCCCAGCCCGCGATGATCAAGCGCCCGGTGCTTGACCTCGGCGACCGCACGATCGTCGGCTTCAAGCCGGAGATCTATGCGGCGGCGCTGAAACCGGCGGCGTGAAGCCGTCGGATCGGCCTCAACGTTGGACATTTGAAGCTTCGGAGCAACGCGGGCTTGAGAATCCGCAGTTATGGTCCGATGCATGACCGCTCCGTCTGCCGTGACGCGCCCCGCCTTCCCGAACGTCTCCTTCGGCCCGTTTCGCCTGCTGGAGGCGGTGCCCTGGCTGCTGGTCGCGGCGACGATGCGGGTTATCGCCTTCGCCGGCGGGTTGATCGCGCTGCCCGCCATCATGCTGGCCAACATCGCGCTCCTGCTCGCCTTCGTGATCGTAACCTGGCGGATGGTGCTGGCCACCGATGGACGCAGCGGGCTCGGGCTGCTCGGCCTGAGCCAGCAGATCGGGATGGCACGCGCCGTGCTGCCGCCGATCTTCGGGCTGCTTGTGACAGCGACGGCGGTGGCAGCGGTGACCGGGCTGACCGGCCGGCCGGGCGAGTTCATGCTCGGCTTCGATGGCATCGCCTTCGACCAGGCCAGCCATGCCGGCCGCCTCTGGAGCGCCCTCGTCGCCGCGCTCGTGCTTTTGATGGTGCTGCAGGTCGACGAGGAGACGAAGCCCAGCCTGTTTACGGCGATGCGTCGCTTCCGGGAGCATGCGCGCTGGCTGGTCCCCGGTGTCCTGCTCGTCGCCGCGCTCGCCGTCCTGCTGCATCCGATCCAAGGCTATGTGCGCGGCCTCGTCATGCAGATGTGGCAGCAATCGGAACTGCCCATGTCGGTCAAGAGCCTGCTGTCGATGGTCT
Organism: Allobosea sp. 12-68-7; assembly: GCA_002279705.1. Taxonomy (GTDB): domain Bacteria; phylum Pseudomonadota; class Alphaproteobacteria; order Rhizobiales; family Beijerinckiaceae; genus Allobosea. Next base: position 14,016 of record NCCO01000028.1, on the reverse strand, counting down.
TCATCTTCTCCTTCGCGACGGTGCGTCTCTGGCTGACGGTCGGCATCCTCGTCTTCGCGTTGCGCCAATCCTACCGCGCGCAGCCCGGGGCGTAGCATTGCAGCGGGTGCAGCCTCTTCCCTAATCACGCCTGCTGCTCTACCTCGCGGGCCATGACCGCATCGCTCCCGTCCGTGCCGGCCGCCCCCGCGACCGAATTCACCTTCCATCTCCATGCCCGCGACGGTGCCGCCCGGACGGGCGAGATCCGCATGCCGCGCGGCGTCATCCGCACGCCGGCCTTCATGCCGGTGGGGACGGCCGCGACGGTCAAGGGAATGTATCCCGACCAGGTGCGGGCGCTCGGCGCCGATGTCGTGCTCGGCAACACCTATCACCTGATGCTGCGACCGGGCGCCGAGCGCATCGCGGGGCTCGGCGGCCTGCACCGCTTCATGAACTGGCCGCACCCGATCCTGACCGATTCCGGCGGCTTCCAGGTGATGTCGCTCGCCAATCTGCGCAAGCTGACGGAGGAGGGCGTCGCCTTTCGCTCCCATATCGACGGCTCCCGGCACATGCTGTCGCCGGAGCGTTCGGTCGAGATCCAGAACCTGCTCGGCTCCGACATCGTCATGCAGCTCGACGAATGCGTTTCGCTGCCCTGCGAGGATGCCGTCGCCGAGAAGGCGATGCGCCTGTCGCTGCGCTGGGCGCAGCGCTGCAAGGACGCCTTCGGCCACCATCCCGGCCGGGCGCTCTTCGGCATCGTGCAGGGCGGGGCGGTGCCGCATTTGCGCGTCGAGAGCGCGCGCGAACTCGCGGCGATGGACCTCAAGGGCTATGCCGTCGGGGGGCTGGCGGTCGGCGAGCCGCAGGAGATCATGCTGGCGATGATCGAGACGGTCGAGCCGCATCTGCCGGTGGAGAAGCCGCGCTATCTCATGGGCGTCGGCACGCCCGACGACATCGTCGAGGCGGTGTGCCGCGGCATCGACATGTTCGACTGCGTGATGCCGACGCGGGCCGGCCGCCATGGCCAGATCTTCACCCGCTTCGGCCGGATGAACCTGAAGAACGCCAAGCATGCCGACGATCCCCGCCCCGTCGACGCGGGATCGTCCTGCCCGGCCGCGAACGGCTGGTCGCGCGCCTATCTCCACCACCTCGTCAAGGCCGAGGAGATGCTCGGCAAGATGCTGCTGACCTGGATCAACCTGGCCTATTATCAGGAGCTGATGGCCGGGCTGCGTGCCGCCATCGCCGAGGGGAGGTTGGAGGAGTTCGTCGCGCAGACCAAGGATGGCTGGGCGAGGGGTGACATCCCCGGCACGCCGTGATCGACCCCTGGTTCCTGATGCTGGCGGCGAAGATGGCGACCGCCGCTGCCATCGTCGTCGGCTGCTCGCTGCTGGCCGAGCGCAGCGGGCCACTCATCGCAGCCCTGATCGCCACCCTGCCGATTTCGGCCGGGCCGGTCCTGGTCTTCCTCGCGCTCGAGCACGATGCGGCCTTCATCGCCCAGACCGCGCTCGGGGCCATGGCCTCCAACATCGCCAATGCCGGGCTGAGCTGCGCCTATGTGCTGCTGGCGCAGCGCTTCGGCACGGTGCTCTGCCTCGCCGTTGCGCTGGCGGCGTGGTGCGCGACGTTGCTCGTCCTGCGCGTCATCGAGCCGTCCTTCCCCCTGATGACGGTCGCGACGATCGCGATCTATGGCGGGCTGCATCGGCTGTTCCGCCCCTTCCTCGCGGCGCGCCCCGACCGGCCGCCCGGCCGGCCGTGGTATCTCATTCCGATGCGGGCCGGCTTCGTCGCGGTTCTTGCCGGGGCGGTGACGACGCTGAGCGCCCATGTCGGGCCGGGCTGGTCGGGCTCGCTCGCGGCCCTGCCGGTCGTGCTCAGCAGCATGATCGCGATGCTGCAGCCCCGCATCGGCGGCCCCGCGACGGCCGCGGTCCTCGCCAATGGCGCACTCCCGCTGATCGGCTTCGGCCTCGCGCTGGCGGCATTGCATCTGACGGCCGTGCCGCTGGGATCGGCCGCTGCGCTCGGCCTCGCGCTCGCCATAGCGATCGGCTGGAATCTCGGCGTGATGCGGCTAAGCCGCCGCGCGGGGTGAGCGCCGCCAGGAGGCCACGAACAGGCCCGCGATGATCAGGCCGATGCCGGCGACCTGCAGCCCGCTCGGGATCTCGCCCAGCACGGGGATGGCGAGCAGCGTGCCGATGATCGGGATCGTCGGGGGGAAGCGGCCGGCCACCGCCGGCCCCATGCGCCGCGCCGCGACGCTCCAGAGCCACAGGCCGAGGATGACGTTCAGCACGCCCTGATTGATGCCGTGCAGCACGATGACCCACCAGGGGGCCACGTCGAAGCCGCGGAAGAAGAACAGCGCGTAGAACGGCAGATAGGCCATCGACAGTACGGCGACGACGCTGGTCGCCTTCAGCGGATCGAGCCGCCAGAGCTGGACCAAGAGCGGATACATCCCCCAGATCAGCCCAACGCCGACGAAGCAGAGATCGCCGAACAGGATCGACGGATTCGTGTGGGTCGTCCCCGCGATGCCGAGGCAGGCCAGGCCGAGCAGCACCGCCACGATGCCGACCACCAACTGCCGTGTGATGATCGCGCCGAACAGCGCCACGCTGCCGATGATCGAGATGACGGTCACGAGACCGGGCCCGATCGTCGCGCCATGGGCGGCCGGCGCATAGGTCACGCCGGTCAGGAGCAGATAGCTCATCGGGAAGCCGCTCATCACGGCGAGCAGCACGCCGCGGCCCCAGCCGAGGCCGTTGCAGCCTTTCACCCCGCCCGCGATGAAACCCGGCAGCAGCAGCAGGCCGGCGATGCCGAAGCGCAAGGCGAGGAGGTCATGCGAGGTCAGGCCATTGAGCACGGCATGCCGGCTGACCACGAAATTCGAGCCGAAGATCAGCATCGCCAGCACCATGCCGGCAAAGGCCAGCCGCCACAGGCGCCGGTCTCGCAGGTGGGCGGCTTCCGACAAGGGCGCGGTCTGATGCATCAGCCGGTATCGCCTGTTTCGGCGACGGCGCGTTAGCGCCCGGGTTGCATGGCCCCCGCGCGAAATCCGCGCTGCCGCGCCTCTGGCGCATGGCGTCGGAAACAATCCGAGACGAAACGCCGCAATGGCTCCGCACTTCGGCCCTCGCGGGGCCGAACGCGCCCGCTCTTGTGAGTCCGTTCACGGAGGGTAGTCGGACATGACGGGTTCTGTCTTCACGGCCACGGCCAGGTTCCTGCGGGGCGTCGGCGCGCAGGCGACCGTCTCGGTCGCGGCCTCCGCGCTGGCGGCGGCCGTGCTCGCCCTGCCCGCGGGCATTCCGCTGCCGTTCTTCGATGCCTCCGCCCAGACGGACGCGGCGGGTGCGCGGCAGGAGCGCTGGGTCTCGCCCGTGGCGTCTGACGGCAAGATCCGCGAGCGCCATCAGGATGCGGTGGGAGCCGAGCCGCCGCTGCGGGCCGCCCAAGGGCTGATCAGCCCGGCGGCGATCGTGATGCCGATGTCGCTCGACTGGAAGCCGCCCGCGACCGAAATCGCCGCCCTGCGTCAGGAGCGGCCAATATCCGCCGAGCCGCGGGTCCATCTCGTGCAGGCGCAGGCCGCGGCGACGGTGCAGCCGTCTCCTCCGCGTCGCCCCGTCATCGAGCGGGCGGTGGTGACCGCGGAGGCCACGCCGCTCCAGATCGCCCCGGCTGTTCAGGCCGCCGCAGTCGACAGCGGCGTGGCATCCCAGCCGCAGCTGCGGCTGCTCGGCATGGCGATGCCCACCCCGGTCGCCCACGTCGGCGACGCGATGACCGGGGCGGTCGGCATGGTCGGCGCGGCCGGCCTCTGGACGCTGTCGCGCGCCTCCAGCCTGCTGCCGCGCCTGTGACGGCTCAGGCCAGGGCCTTCAGCGCGCTGCGGCCGGCATAGACCGCCTGGGCGCCGAGTTCCTCCTCGATCCGGAGCAGCTGGTTGTACTTCGCGGTCCGGTCGGACCGGGCCAGCGAGCCGGTCTTGATCTGCCCGCAATTCGTCGCGACCGAGAGGTCGGCGATGGTCGAATCCTCGGTTTCGCCCGAGCGGTGGGACATCACGGCGGTGTAGCCGGCGCGCTGTGCCATCTCGACGGCGGCCAGCGTCTCGGTCAGCGAGCCGATCTGGTTGACCTTCACCAGGATCGAGTTGGCGGTCTTTTCCTTGATGCCGCGCGACAGGCGCGTGACGTTGGTGACGAAGAGATCGTCGCCGACGAGCTGGCACTTGGAGCCGACGAGGTCGGTCAGCGCCTTCCAGCCGTCCCAATCGTCCTCGGACATGCCGTCCTCGATCGAGACGATCGGGTAGCTGCCGACGAGCTTGGCGAGGTACTTCGCCTGCGCCTTGGGATCGCGGCTCTTGCGCTCGCCCTCATAGACGTAAGCGCCGTCCTTGAAGAACTCGGTCGCGGCGCAGTCGAGCGCGAGCGCGATGTCCTCGCCCGGCTTGTAGCCGGCGGCCTCGATCGCGGACATGACGAAGTCGAGCGCGGCTTCCGCCGACTTGATGTTGGGGGCAAAGCCGCCCTCGTCGCCGACATTGGTGTTGTGGCCGGCGTCGTGGAGCTTCTTCTTCAGCGTGTGGAAGATCTCCGAGCCCATCCGCAGCCCCTCCGAGAAGGAGGGCGCGCCGATCGGCATGATCATGAATTCCTGGAAGTCGATCGGGTTGTCGGCATGGGCGCCGCCATTGACGATGTTCATCATCGGCACGGGCAGCACGCGCGCCGAGGTCCCGCCGACATAGCGGTAGAGCGGCAGGCCGGCCGCTTCGGCCGCGGCCTTGGCGACGGCGAGCGAGACGCCGAGGATGGCGTTGGCGCCGAGCTTGCTCTTGTTGGGCGTGCCGTCGAGCGCGATCATCGCCTCGTCGATCGCGACCTGGTCCTCGGCGTCCATCGCCACGAGCTGCTCGGCGATGGCGACGTTGACGGCCTCGACCGCCTTGAGCACGCCCTTGCCGAGATAGCGGCTCTTGTCGCCGTCGCGCAGTTCGACGGCCTCGTGCTTTCCGGTCGAGGCACCTGACGGCACGGCGGCACGGCCCATCGAGCCGTCCTCCAGCACCACATCGACCTCGACCGTCGGGTTGCCGCGGGAATCGAGGATCTGGCGGCCGATGATGTCGATGATCGCGGTCATGGAAGGGCTCCGTGGCGGGCACAGGACAGGGTGGATGGCGCGCTTCTAGCCAAGGCGTGGGCGCAACGGAAGGGGCGGGTGGCATTTGCCGCGCACCGGAGCTAAAACGCCCCAAATCGCGAGCCCTCATCCTGAGGAGCCGCGAAGCGGCGTCTCGAAGGATGGTTCAGGGGGCTCTGGAGCATCCTTCGAGACGCGGACTTCGTCCGCTCCTCAGGATGAGGGCTTGGTATGTTCTGGAGCTTTAGCCATGTCCCTCGATGCCGCGACCTTGCAACTCGGGCAGCAGACCGGGCTGCCCGCCTCGCCGGAGGAGGCGCGCCTCGACCGCGTCCCCAATCCCCATGCCGGGACGCCCTACCTGGCGCGCTTCACCTGCCCGGAGTTCACCTCGATCTGTCCGGTCACCGGCCAGCCCGATTTCGGCATCCTCGTCATCGACTATCTGCCGGGGCACTGGCTGGTCGAGTCGAAGTCGCTGAAACTCTATCTCGGCGCCTTCCGCAACCACGGCGCCTTCCATGAGGACTGCACGGTCGGCATCGGCAAGACGCTGGTCGAGCTTTTGGAGCCGGAATGGTTCCGCATCGGCGGCTACTGGTATCCGCGCGGCGGCATCCCGATCGACGTCTTCTGGCAGACGGGCGAGCCGCCCAAGGGCCTCTGGCTGCCCGACCAGGGCGTCGCACCCTATCGCGGGCGCTGACGGCCCGGCCGTGCGGCCGGGCCGTCAGGTCTCACTGCGACAGGCGCAGGCTGGTCAGCGACTGGCCGATCGACTGGAAGGCGGCGGTCAGGGCGGCGGCGTCGGTCGCGTCGTAATAGTGACCGGAACTGCTCGCACAGCCCTGCAGCATGGTCTTTGCGGCCACGTCCGTGACGGCGAAGGCGACCGTGAAGACCTCGATCTTCTTCGACTTCGCGTAGTCGCAGATTTTGGTCGTGTCATTGTTGGTGGTCGTGACGTGGCCGGCGTTCGAGGCGTTCTGGTGGGTGCCGTCCGAGGCGCGGAAATACATGGTGTTCGCCCCGTCGGTCATCAGCACCAGCGCCTTGCGCGGCAGCTTGTTGGCGGTGTCGTAGGCCTTGGCCTCCGCGAAGGGCGCGGTGGGGGACAGCACGTTGACGCCCCAGATCAGCCCGCCCGGAATATAGGTCGAGGGCTTGTAGCCGCCGATGTTGATGATCAGGTTGTCGATCGCGCTGGTCAGAACGGCCTTGTCGGAGGTCAGGGGCACGATCGGGTTGAGGCAGCGCTGGCTGGTGCCGAGGAAGCCCGTATAGGGCGAGGTCGGCTCGCTGTCGTTCAGGCGAAGTTCGCCGGTCTTGCGCGACAGGACGCAGCCATACCACTTGTAGTTGGTCACGTTCGTCTTGGCGGGCGTGGGGCCGCTGCAGGACTGGTAGGGCGTGATCGGCTGCTGGACGCAGGTCTGCGGCGTGCAGTCATAGCTCGAGACGACGCCGTCGGTGGTCCTGGTACAGGTCTTCGGCGCCCCCTTCGTGCAGACCTGCTTCGTCGAGATCGTCTTGCAGGTATAGGGAACGGCGGGTGTGGTGCTCGTCGTCGAATAGTCGGCGGGGACGGACATCCAGGCCTGGTTGCGGTTGCCGACGCCGACATTGACATAGTCGGCGAAGGGCACGATGCCGACCTTCACATTGGTGCCGCCCTGGGCGAGAACCGTGTTGACCAGATTTTTCGCGGCCGATTTCAGCACGGTGATCTTGGAGCCGCCGCCGCCGGCGCTGTCTGACATCGACCAGGTGTTGTCGAGCACGAGCGCCATCTCGACGGTACCGGTCACCTCCTTCAGCGCGGCCGCGCGCGAGCTGAACCCCATCGTCTTGATGCCGGCAATCGACATCAGCGAGGTGTCGAGCACGCCGCTGCTCTCGATCGTCACGGTGCCCGACGATTCCTGAAAGTCGAACTTGGTGATCTGGATGTTCTGGCCAGCCATGCCGCTCGTGTTGGCGACGAAGAACTTGTCGGCCGCCGCACGCATGGTGGCGGCATCCTTGCTGGGCAGCCGGGCGGCGGCCAGCGCGGCGGAATCGGTCGCGGCCTGCAGGCCGGAATAGGCCTTGCTGAGCCGCCCATAGTCGACGACCGCTCCGGCCATGCAGATCAGCGCGACGCCCGCGAATGCGAACATCGTGACGGTTGCGCCGGATTCATCGCGGCGGAAACGGTGGGCAAACCCGAAGACAGCATCCCGATAGGACTGGCGCATCGCAGCCTCTCAACTCTGGCGATGGCCCCAGGATTGTCCGAGCAAGCGCCGGACGCCTGAAGCCGTTCACGATGCCGGATGTTATGCTGGCGAGAGGTTGCGATTCCGTTCCGTCAATCGTTGAAACTCCGCGATGTTTTGCATTTTATCGGATGTCAGGTCCGGCTGCGCGGGACCGGCAGGATGCGCGGCGTGAGATAGCCGAACAGGGCGATCGCGATCGCGAAGGCGAGGATGGCGACCGGGGTTCCAAGGACGCTCATCGCCGCGCCCATCGCCAGCGGCCCGGTGGCCTGGCCGAGGAAGAAGCAGCAGGCGAACAAGGCCATGGCGGATCCGCGGGCGGCAGGAGCGAGCTCCGTCGCCTGTGCCTGGAATGTGCCGTGCAGCAGGAAGAAGCCGAAGCCCTGCAGCGCGAAGAGCGGGATCGCGCTCCACCAGACCCAGTCGAAGGCGAAGAGGGCGAGGCCGATCGCACAGACCACCCCGCCGAGGCGCGTCATCAAGGTGGGGCCGAGCCGCTCGACCAGGATGCGCGTCATCAACCCGTAGACCAGGCAGCCGAAGCCCATCCCGGCGATGACGAGACCGGCCTCGGCCGGACCGACACCCGATCGCGCGAACAGGATCGCGGCGACATAGGCCGGGATGCCGAAAAGCAGGATGCCCTCGATCACGACCAGCCCGTAGAGCAGCCTGGTCCGCGGGTTGGCGAAGACGATGCGGTAGTTGGCGAGCGCACCCGCGACGCTGAGCCTGGCACGCGTCACGTTGCGTCGCGGCTTCAGGACCAGCGCGACCAGCACCGCCGCCAGCGCGGCGACGACGGCCGCCGAGAGGAAGGCGGCTCGCCAGCCGGCATGCGTGGCGATCAGCCCGGAACAGGCCGAGCCCGACATCTGCCCGATGATCATCAGGACGAGGAAACGCCCGAGTGCGATCTGGCGTTCCTGCATCGGGGCGCGGTCGCCGATCGCGGCCATGGCGATGGGGATGATCCCGCCCGCGGCGATGCCGGTGACCGCGCGCACCGCCGTCATGATCTCGTAGGACTGCGCGAGCGCGGCCACCGTCGAGAACAGGGCCAGCGCGATGAGGCAGGTCAGGATCATCCGGATCTTGCCGATGGCGTCCGCGACAGGCCCGAGGAAGGGCTGGCCGAGCGCATAGGCCAGCGAGAACCCCGTCACCATCATCACGATCTGCGGCACGCTGCGCTCGAACTCGCCGGCGAGCGTCGGAATCAGCGGATCGATGATCCGCATCGTGAAGGTCGAGGCGAAGCCGCAGGCGCCGAGGACGACGATGAGGGCGCGCAGCGAGGTGGGGGCCGGCGCGGCGGCCGGTCCCGGAGGCGGTGTTTCAGACATACGCCAGCGTAGGCTGGGCTCTCGCCTTGGCAAGTCGATCGAAGCCTTGCAGCTCTGCGATCAGCGCAGGGAAGGCCGACAGCGGCACCATGTTGGGGCCGTCGCTGGGCGCGCTGTCGGGGTCCTCATGCGTCTCGATGAAGACGCCGGCGACGCCGACGGCGACCGCCGCCCGCGCCAGAACCGGGACGAATTCGCGCTGCCCGCCCGAGGAAGACCCCTTGCCGCCGGGCTGCTGCACGGAATGCGTCGCGTCGAAGATCACCGGCGCGCCGATCGTCTGCGCCATGATCGGAAGGGCCCGCATGTCCGAGATCAGCGTGTTGTAGCCGAAGGACGCGCCGCGCTCGGTCAGCATCACATTGGGGTTGCCGCTCTCGGTGATCTTGGCGGCGACGTTGACCATGTCCCAGGGGGCGAGGAACTGGCCCTTCTTGATGTTGACGACGCGGCCCGTCCGGGCGGCGGCGACCAGCAGGTCCGTCTGACGGCACAGGAAGGCCGGGATCTGCAGCACATCGACGCATTCGGCGACCGCGGCGCAATGCTCGACCGCGTGCACGTCGGTCAGCACCGGCAGGCCCGTCTGCTCGCGGATCTCGGCGAAGACCGGCAGCGCCGCGGCGAGACCCATGCCGCGCGCCGCATGGACGCTGGTGCGGTTGGCCTTGTCGAAGGAGGTCTTGAAGACGAGGCCGATCCCGAGCTCCCCGGCGATCTCCTTCAGCGCGAAGGCCATCTCCAGGGCGTGGTCGCGGCTTTCCATCTGGCAGGGCCCGGCGATGAGCGCCAGTGGCAACTGGTTGCCGAAGCGGACCGGGGCGGCGAGATCGGCACCGACGGTGACGATGGCATTGGCGGTCATGGGCGGCATCTCCCGTCTGCTGAGGCGCCGGGCTTATGGCCGGCGGGGGGCTCGGGTCAAGCCGCGCTCCTGCGACGCCGAAGTTATGCATCAGCCGCGCGATCGCACTGGCGAAGCAGCCGCGAGGTCTGTAAATTCAATCGCGAAGCATTATGTCGGGCGGACCACGACAGGGATCGATCTTGAGAACGACGGTTGCGAGCATGAGGCGGGCGGAGGGCACCAGCAGGGCGGCCAGCGCCGGCTCATGCGCCGCCTGCGTCGGGAACGGACCGTCCATGGCAGACCGGCCGCGCCGGGCGGGGCCGCCGGCCGATGGCGGGCGCGAGGGCGCCGGCACGGCCGTCCTGACCCGGACGCGCACCCGCAAGCCCAATCTCTACCGTGTCCTGCTTCTGAACGACGACTACACCCCCATGGAGTTCGTCGTTCATGTGCTCGAGCGCTTTTTCCAGAAGGACCGCGCGGCGGCGACGCAGATCATGATGCATGTGCATCAGAACGGCGTCGGCGAATGCGGGGTCTTCACCTACGAGGTCGCCGAGACCAAGGTGACGCTGGTGATGGATCTGGCGCGCAAGCACATGCATCCGCTGCAATGCGTGATGGAGAAGAAGTAGCCTCTTGAGTTCGCTCATCCCCTCGAAATCGGAATAGGAGCGCAATCCGTGCCGAGTTTCTCGCGCAGTCTCGAACAGGCGCTTCACCGGGCTCTGGCGCTCGCCAACGAACGCCATCACGAATACGCCACCCTCGAACACCTGCTGCTGGCGCTGGTCGACGACCAGGACGCGGCCGCGGTGATGCGCGCCTGCAGCGTCGATCTCGACACGCTCAGGCGCAATCTCGTCGACTATATCGACGCCGAACTCGCCAATCTCGTCACCGACGGGCGCGATGATTCGAAGCCGACCGCCGGCTTCCAGCGCGTCATCCAGCGCGCGGTCATCCATGTCCAGTCCTCGGGCCGGGAAGAGGTGACGGGCGCCAATGTGCTGGTGGCGATGTTCGCCGAGCGCGAGAGCCACGCCGCCTATTTCCTGCAGGAGCAGGACATGACCCGTTACGACGCGGTCAACTACATCAGCCACGGCATCGCCAAGCGGCCGGGCGCGAGCGAGGCACGGCCCGTCCGCGGCGTCGAGGAGGAGCCCGAGCAGCAGCGCGATTCGCGCGCCGCCGATCCGGTCAACGACGCCGACAAGGACAAGAAGAAGAAGGAAAGCGCGCTCGACGCCTATTGCGTCAATCTCAACCGCAAGGCGCGCGACGGGCGGATCGACCCGCTGATCGGCCGCGAGGCCGAGGTCCAGCGCACCATCCAGATCCTCTGCCGGCGGCAGAAGAACAACCCGCTGCTGGTCGGCGATCCCGGCGTCGGCAAGACCGCCATCGCCGAGGGACTGGCGCTGAAGATCACCCGCGGCCAGGTGCCCGAGGTGCTGGAAGACGCCACCGTCTTCTCGCTCGACATGGGCACCCTGCTGGCCGGCACCCGCTATCGCGGCGATTTCGAGGAACGCCTCAAGCAGGTGATGAAGGAGATCGAGGCTCACCCGAAGGCGATCATGTTCATCGACGAGATCCACACGGTGATCGGTGCCGGTGCGACCTCGGGCGGCGCCATGGACGCCTCGAATCTGCTCAAGCCGGCGCTCGCCTCGGGCAGCCTGCGCTGCATCGGCTCGACCACCTACAAGGAGTACCGCCAGTACTTCGAGAAGGACCGGGCCCTGGTGCGCCGCTTCCAGAAGATCGACGTCAGCGAGCCCTCGATTCCGGACACGATCGAGATCCTCAAGGGGCTGAAGCCCTATTTCGAGGAGTTCCACAAGCTGCGCTACACCAACGACGCCATCAAGGCGGCGGTGGAGCTCTCGGCGCGCTACATCCATGACCGCAAGCTGCCGGACAAGGCGATCGACGTGATCGACGAGACCGGCGCCTCGCAGATGCTGGTGGTCGAGAGCAAGCGCAAGAAGACGATCGGCGTGAAGGAGATCGAGGCGGCGATCGCCACGATGGCCCGCATCCCCGCCAAGACCGTCTCGAAGAACGATGCCGAGGTGCTGCGCAACCTCGAGACCACGCTGAAGCGCACCGTCTACGGGCAGGAAAAGGCGATCGAGGCGCTGTCCTCCTCGATCAAACTCGCCCGGGCCGGCCTGCGCGACGGCGAGAAGCCGATCGGCTGCTATCTCTTCGCGGGGCCCACCGGCGTCGGCAAGACCGAGGTCGCCCGCCAGCTCGCCACCTCGCTCGGCGTCGAGCTGATCCGCTTCGACATGTCGGAATACATGGAGCGCCACACTGTCTCGCGGCTGATCGGCGCCCCTCCGGGCTATGTAGGCTTCGATCAGGGCGGGCTCCTGACCGACCAGATCGACCAGCATCCGCACAGCGTGCTGCTGCTCGACGAGATCGAGAAGGCCCATCCCGACCTGTTCAACATCCTTCTGCAGGTCATGGACCACGGCAAGCTGACCGACAACAACGGCAAGCAGGTCGATTTCCGCAACGTCATCCTGATCATGACGACCAATGCCGGCGCCGCCGACATGGCCCGCAACGCCTATGGCTTCACCCGCCAGAAGCGCGAGGGCGACGATACGGAGGCGATCAACAAGCTGTTCGCGCCGGAATTCCGCAACCGCCTCGATTCGGTGATCTCCTTCGGCCATCTGCCGAAGACGGTCGTCGCCCGCGTCGTCGACAAGTTCGTGCTGCAGCTCGAGGCGCAGCTCGCCGATCGCAATGTCACCATCGAGCTCTCGGACGAGGCGCGCGAATGGCTGGTCGAGAACGGCTATGACGAGGCGATGGGCGCCCGCCCGATGGCGCGGCTGATCCAATCGACGATCAAGACGCCGCTCGCCGACGAGGTGCTGTTCGGACGTCTGAAGAATGGCGGGGCGGTTCGCGTCGTCGTGGTCCAGTCCGAGACCGGCATCAAGGTGCTCGGCCTCGAATTCCCCGATGGCCCGGTCAAGCCCAAGCCGGAGAAGGATGTCGCCGCCGCGGCCGAGAAGCGCGAGCGCAAGCCGCGCGCGAAGGCGGCCGCCGCGAAGCCCGCCGCGGCCGCGCCGCGCCGCAGTGGTCCGCCCGGCAAGGCCGGCAAGGGCGATGGCGGCAAAGGGGACGGCGGCAAAGGGCCCGAGGCCCCCAAGTCCCCGCGCTCGGTCCGCACCGTCCCCAAGGTCCCGCTGACGAAAGCTTGAGACCGTGTTCTTCAGGCGAAAGACCGATACGCTGCTCGCCCATGCGGCCGAGCCCGCGCCGGAACAGGCTGTTCCGGCGCGCAAGCAGAAGCTGAGCTGGTTCGAGAAGCGCGACCGGCGCCGGCGCCGGCGCAAGCTGTTCGAGGAGATCCTGGGCTGGATCCTCGTTCCAGCCCTCGTCTACCTGATCTATCTCGGCGTGAAGGCGGTCGGTGGTATCCCCAAGGAAATCATCGATTTCGGCAATGAGCTGCTGGGCATCGTCATGAAGGGCGGGCGCTGAGACCGCCGCCGCGGCCGGTCGTCCCTGCAGCCGGCGCAATGCGCGATGCATATCGCGACGGCACCTCCGGGCGGGCTAGAAGGGTTGGCCCGACCCGCCTTGCGGGGCCGGGTTGGTTTTTCGCCCTCCGAACTGGCCGCGTGCTGATCCCCCGATGACCGTATCTGCAGACTGGAGCTGGTGGCGCGTCGCGCTGGCCGGCATGCGCGATGCGCTGTCGCTGCCGGCCTGGGTCGTCGGCTTCGGGCTGATCGGCGTCGGCTCGCTGGCGCGCGACGTCGGCTATCCCGTCGAGGTCGCGGTGCTCTCGACCATGCTGGTCTGGGCCGGCCCCTCGCAGGTCATCTTCTTCGCCTCGATTGCGGCTGGCGCCGCCTGGAGCGCCATCGCGATCGCGGTCGGCTTCGCCTCGCTACGCTTCCTGCCGATGACGGTGGCGATCCTGCCCCTGCTGCGCCGCCCGGGGCAGGGCGTCGGCATGCAGCTCCTGCTCGCGCATTACGTGGCGGTGACGGCCTGGACGGAAGGGCTGCGCCGGCTGCCGCATGTCCCGCCGTCCCAGCGCGTCGCCTATTTCCTCGGTTTCGCCAACACCTGCATGGCGACGAGTTCGGTCGGCACCTTCCTCGGCTACTATCTGGTCGGGGCCCTGCCGATCCCCTTCGCCGCCGGGCTGCTCTGCCTGACGCCGATCTTCTTCCTCGCCTCGCTCACGGCGGGCCTGCGCCATCGCGGCGATGTGGCCGCCATCGTGCTCGGCCTCGCGCTGGCGCCGATCTGCGACCGCTTCATCGGTGGCGGCTTCGACCTGATCGTCGCCGGGCTGATCGCAGGCTCGATCGCCTTCGCGCTGCGGCCGAAGAAGGCG
>NCCO01000227.1 GCA_002279705.1 Allobosea sp. 12-68-7 | reverse complement strand
GATCGAGACGCCGGCCGCGACACCGAACACCACGAAGCCGATCGAGGGCGGGATGACCGGAGCGATGATGCCGCCGGCCGCGATCAGCCCGCAGCTGCGGTCGAGCCGGTAGCCGGCCTGCCGCATCATCGGGATCAGCAGGGCGGCCAGCGCCGCGGTGTCGGCGACCGCCGAGCCGGAGATGCTGGCCATCACGATCGCCGCGACCACGGCGACATAGCCCAGCCCGCCGCGGACATGGCCGACCAGCGCCAGCGCGAAGGCGATGATGCGCTTGGAGAGACCGCCCGCATTCATCAGCTCGCCGGCCAGCATGAAGAAGGGAACGGCCATCAGCGGGAAGCTGTCGGCACCGCCGATCAGGTTCTGCGCCAGGATCTGCGCGTCGAACATCCCCAGATGCAGCATCAGCGCGACGCCGCAGACCATGAGCGAGATCGCGATCGGCATCCCCAGTGCCATCGCGCCGAGCAGCGAGACGAGGAAGACGAGGACCGTCATGGCCGCGGGCGCTCCTGCCGCTGCGCCTCGAAGGCGGCCAGTTCCTCCGACTCCGCCCCAATGATGAGCTGGTCGGGCGGCATGCGCCCGGTCGCGATCCTGACCAGGGTCGCGAGGTTGATCGCGCCGATCCCGAGCCCGCAGGCGAGCCCGGCGACATAGAAGATCGCGGTCGGCACGCCCATCACCGGCGAGAGATTGGCCATGTTGAGGCTGCTCTGCTGCCAGCAGCCCCAGACCAGCAGGCTCATGCAGAACAGCGACAGGCTCTCGGCCACGAGCCGCGCGATCCGCCGGCCGCGCAGGCCCAGCATCTGCACCACCGTGGTCATGCCGAGATGCCCGCCCTCGAGCGCGACCAGGAAGGCGCCGCCGAAGGTCAGCCAGACGAAGATCATGCGCGAGGCTTCGTCCGACATCGTGATGCCCGAGTTGAACCCGTAGCGCAGCACGACATTGCCGAAGACCATCACGATCATCGCGACGAAGGCGAGGATGAGCGCATTCTCGAGCAGGCGCAGCAGCGTTTTGGGCAGGTTCATCGGCAAGGGGCTTTCAGGCTTCGTCGCCGCGCGGAGTCCGGCGGGGTCAGCGCCACGGCCGGCGGCACGGCCGCGAGGCCGCCAGCACCCGCCCGGGACGGCTGTCCGGCACGAATCGAACGCGTGATCGGCGAGAGCGCATGACGCGACTCCGGATGTTTCCAGGCCCGGGACGGCAGCCGGTTCGCCCCGGCTGCATTCTTGTATGCTGCATACTGCGCGCCGGCGAGCGGCACTGTCAATCGCGCGCGTCCCCTGCGCCACCGCGTCGGCGCAATCCCGCCAGATGGTGGAAGCGGGCATCGGAAACGGCACGCCGGCCCGGCGTCGCGGAGCCGGTCTCCGGCCCTGCCGCCGCTGCCGCCGGCCCGCCCCGAGCGCCGTTGGGTGCGGCCACGAGACGCCCCGCAGCCGATCGCACCGACGCGCAGGTCCCCTCGCGGCGACCGGCCCATTCGGGGCTTGCCATTCGGCGAAGCATTGATTAGACCCCGCGACACCAAGGCGAGCGCGCCGGCGCCGACCGCCATTGGGGGATCGTCTAACGGTAGGACCCCAGACTCTGACTCTGGTTGTCTAGGTTCGAATCCTAGTCCCCCAGCCACTTTCGTGGCTCGTCTCGAACTCTCGATGACATCGCGAAGCGAAACCATGCTGCGCCACCGGCCGGTGGAGCGCGTCAGCCCGGCTTTGCGCGAGTCGCAGCGGGCTTCGCGGGTCCCGACCCGCAGACGCCCATGACGATGATAGAGCCGGGTCTACCGCCCCCCCCGCGCGGGCAGGACGGCTGGGTCCAGCGCTCCGTGCTGCGCCCCCTAGATCTCCTTGGCGTCGAGCGAGCGGTAGAGCGGCAGGGCCAGCGGCGCGATCCTGCGGATCAGGCCGCGCATCGGCTGCGCCTTCAGCTTCGACAGCGGCAGGCCGAGCGTCTTGAGCGGCACGCCCTGCGTCGCCAGCGCCAGTTCGCGCCCCAGCGAGATCGAGAGCGCCACCGCCCGGCCGTTGCAGCCGACCCAGCCGAAGCCGTTGGGTCCCAGCTGGTGGATGCGCGGATAGCCCGGCACCTGGGGCTTCAGCACATCGTCCGGCGTCATGCCGACATAGCCGGACCAGACATAATCGAAGGACACCTCGCCCAGCTGCGGCCAGAGCCGCTTCAGCCGCTCGGCGACGGGCCCGCGCAGATTGGTGCCGCCGGCACCGGGAAACACCGCCGCCCCGCCCGTCACCAGCCGGTTGCGCGCATCCCAGCGGGCGAAATACAGCTCGCGATGCGTGTCGGACATGGCCTGGCGACCGGGAATGATCGTCTTGGCGATGTTGTCGCTGATCGGCTGGGTCGCCATCTGCCAGGACAGCACGGGGACGACCTCGGCGGCGATCTCGGGAGCGAGCCCGCTTTCGAATGCGTCCGTATAGGCGTTCGTCGCCAGCACCAGCGCCCGGGCCGTGACCGAACCCCGGGCGGTCCTCACCAGCCAGCGGTCGCACTGGCGCCTCATGCTGGCGACGGGCGAGCGGGCGAAAACCACAGCCCCGAGCTTCAGCGCGACCTCGGCCAGCCCCCGCGCCAGCGCCAGCGGATTGATATGGCCGCCGCTCCGGTTCCAGAAGCCGCCGAACCAGGCCTCGGATCCGGTCATCTGCGCCGTCGCCGCCCGGTCGAGCAGTTCGACCGGCGCATCGATTGTCGACCATTCGCGCACCCGCTGCTCCGCCAGCCTGAAGCGGCCGGGCGAGTGCACCGGCTGAACCCAGCCCGCCTGCTCGGCCTCGGCGGGGATGTCGTATTTGCGGACCGTGTCGAAGAGATATTGCGCGCTGTCGCGCAGCACCGCGTTGAAGCGTTCGCCGGCCTCGCCATGGCGCGCCACCATGGCCGAGGGGTCGTGCCCCGCCAGCGTCGGGATGACCTGGCCGTTGTTGCGGCCCGACGCGCCCCAGCCCGGCTCGGCCGCCTCGACCACCATGACCTCGACGCCGGCCTCGCGCAGATGGATCGCCGTCGACAGGCCGGTGAAGCCGGCGCCGATCACCACCACATCCGCCTGCACCTCGCCCTCCAGCGCGGGCAGGACCGGACCGGCCGGAGCGGTCGCGGCCCAGAGCGAGGGCGGCCAGGTGATGGAGGCGGAGCTGGACATGGGCGGATCTTCCCGAGGCGAGGCAAAGGGCGGCGGCGCGCTGGCGAGCATCCTCGCGACCTCGCGGCGCGGAGGCAAGGGGGCCCTATTCCCGCGCCAGCGCAGGCCGGGGGCAGATTTTCTCTCCATCAACGAGGAGACGAATATCTTCTTCCAAAATCAACGATATATCATTCGGCTCTTGGAATATTCATCCACGCCCCGCTATGTTTGCAGTGCAGCAGGGGACTGTCGGAATGGAGCGACCAGGCGATTGCGCCCGGAGCCCGCTTCGGCTGAACTCGTCCCCTGTCGGCTTTCGACGCAAGGGCTCGCCATGTCGCTCCAGCACATCCTCGGCCTCGACCATGTCGTGGTCACCGTCCGCGATCTCGACGCCGCCGCCGCCCAATGGCGCGGACTCGGCTTCACCGTCTCGCCGCGCGGTACGCATTCGCCGATCCTGGGCACTGGCAACTACACGATCATGTTCGGCGACGACTATGTCGAGCTGCTCGGCATCCTCACAGAGACCGAGCAGAACCAGCCGACGCGCGACTATCTCGCCAAGCGCGAGGGCCTGGAGCGGGCCGCCCTCACCACCGACGATGCGGCGGCCGGCGCCGAGGAGCTGCGGAGCCGCGGGCTCGCAGCCCTGGGCCCGATCCATTTCGGCCGGCCGGTCGATCTGCCCGGGGGCGGCACCGGCGAGGCCCGCTTCAACGTCTTCCGTTGGCCGCTCGGCGAGCAGCCGGGGGGCCTGCGCATCTTCGCCTGCCAGCATCTGACCCGCGAGACGGTCTGGATTCCCGAGCTCCAGCACCACGCCAACGGCGCCAGCCGCATCCTGCGGCTCGAGGTGCTCGCGGCCGATCCCGCCGCCGCCGCCGCCCATCTCGGCCGGCTGATCGACGAGCCGGCCCGGGCCGAGGGCGATGCCTGGCTGGTGCCGAGCGGCGGCCAGCGGGCCGACATCCTGTTCTACGACGCCGCCGCCTTCGCCCGTCGCTATCCGCCGGCCATCCGCGACGGTGCCGCGCCGGAAGGCGCCGTCGCGCTGGTCCTGGCGACGACCGACATCGCCGCCGCGCAGGCCAGCCTCGGCGGCGCCGCCACGGCCCATGACGGCGCGCTCAGCGTCGCCGCGGGCGCGGCCAACGGAATCGTCGTCAGCTTCCAGTCGCACTAGCAGGTTCGCCCACTCTTTGGGCAGCGCTGCCGTTGACGCCGGCCGCAGCCCCCCTCCATCCTTTCCCTTACGTGACCGCAGGACCGAGGATCTCGCCATGGACATGACCCGCCGCGCCGCGCTTCTGACCAGCGCCGCCATCGCCTCCAGCGTCGCCTTTCCGATGCGCTCGCTCTTCGCCCAGGAGACGCCGCGCAAGGGCGGCGTCTTCACCGTCCATTACGGCGCCGAGCAGCGCCAGCTGAACCCGAGCCTCCAGGCCTCGACCGGCGTC
>NCCO01000226.1 GCA_002279705.1 Allobosea sp. 12-68-7 | reverse complement strand
ACCATCGCCGACTTCGTCACTGTCCAGAAGGCGCTGGTCGAGAGCCTCGGCATCCGCAAGCTCGCCCTGGTCGCCGGCCCCTCGATGGGCTCGCTCCAGACCTTCGAATGGGCGGCGCGCTATCCCGAGATGGTCGCCAAGGCGATGCCGGTGATCGGCGCGGGCGAGGCCGATGCGCAGCTGATCGCCTGGCTCGACGTCTGGGCCGCACCGATCCTGGTCGACCCCAACTGGAACAAGGGCGACTATTACGGCAGGACGCCGCCCCATGCCGGGCTCGCCAAGGCGCTGACGGTGGTGACGCTCCAGGCCAACCATGCCGACTGGGCCAACGCCACCTTCGGCCGCCGCCCGGCGAAGGCGGACGAGGACCCCGCCAAGGCCCTCGGCAACCGCTTCCAGATCCAGAGCATCCTCGACCATGCCGGCGAGGCCCGCGCCAAGGTCTCCGACGCCAACCACTTCCTCTATCTGATCAAGGCCAACCAGCTCTTCGCGGCCGGCGGCACCTCGCTCACGGATGCGGCGACGAAGATCAAGGCGCCGGTGCTGCTGATCACCCAGCCCAGGGACCTCGTCTTCACCGCCGACATGGTCGACCGCACCGCCGACACGCTGAAGAAGGGCGGCGTCGACGTCAGCCATGTCCACATCCAGGGCCTGGCGGATCCGGGAAATAACCCTGACCACCAGTAGCGATCCGGGCGTTCCTGGAGAAGTAGCCTCCCTCTCGACCACAGCCCTTTTCAGCACAACTTGCATGTCTCTCAATTGAGAGACATGCTCAGCGCGGTCCTGATGGGAGCACAGACCGTGGCCGCACGAACCTCGATGTTGCATGTCCGAATCGACGATCAGCTCAAGGCCGAGGCCACGGAAACGCTCGCGGGTTTCGGTCTGTCCGTTTCCGATGCAGTCCGGATCCTGCTGACCCGCGTGGTGAAGGAAGGCGGCCTGCCGGCAGGGCTGGCCGTCGATCCGGAGGCACATGACCTCTGGTTTCGGGCCAAGGTTCGCGAGGCCCTGGCCGACCCGGGGCCTAGCCTGTCGCATGAGCAGGTCATGGACGATGTTCAAGCGCTGATCGACAGGAAGCGTCTTGCCCGGGCCTGAATGGCTTCAATCGTCGTCAAGATCGTTTTCCGCCAGCATCTCCTTGTACGCCCGCTCGAGACGCTCTTCGGTCAAGCCCCACCGGCGGCGAATGGGCGAAAGAAACTCGCTCAAATCGCGATCGGCCTCGCAAAACAGGTCGTGATCGTGCTCAAGCTCCTCGATCATTCTATCCTTACCCGCCCTGCTCGCGAAATCGATGGCACGCTCGCGAAAGAAGTGATGAGCGAGAAAGTCGCGACGTTCTTTCGCGCGCGAAATTCGCGCTTTCAGGTCATCGGGCATTGCCGCCAATGATTGGGCGCGCTTGATCAAATTCCCAAGAGATTGGGCAAACTGACGAGCGAAAAAGGCGTCGAACTCGGCCTCGTAAACCTCTCGGCTAAAACTCTGCCTGCCCTCCTTTCGGATCTTGGCTTCTTGCTCAGTAAAGAATTCAAGCAACATGATCGCGATCTGCAAACCTGACTCGAAGACGTTTGCAGCATAGAATGCCCGACCAAAGTACGCGAAGGTTGTTTTCGTGTGATCGCCCGCATCATAGGGAGTTGTCATTCTACGCTCATCAGCCATGCATCAAAATCATCAGTCAAGCAGACTCGTTCTCGATAGACCAGTTGATCGACACATCGCAGATCGAATCATTGAAGGTGATGAGAAAGCTATGAGCCGCAGGCGCCCTACCCCGCCCGCACCACCGCCCGCACCCCGTCAATCACGAACTGCACCGCCAGCGCGGCGAGGATGACGCCGAGCAGGCGGGTCAGGACGATGTTGCCGGTGATGCCGAGCAGGCGGGCGAGCGGCGTCGCCAGGAGGAAGACGACGAGGCAGGAGAGGATCACCAGCCCGCAGATGATCGCCAGCGCCACCAGCCGCAGCGGGTCGCCCTCGGCCCGCCCCGCGAGCAGGATGATCGCCGTCAGCGCGCCCGGCCCCGCCATCAGCGGGATCGCCAGCGGGAAGGCGGCAACGTTGCGGATGTGATCCTGGGTGATCGCGGTCGTCGCGGTCTGCTGCTTGCGCTCGCTGCGCCGCTCGAACACCATCTCGAAGGCGATCCAAAACAGCAGGAGACCGCCCGCGATGCGGAAGGCCGGCAGCGAGACGCCAAGCGCCTTCAGCACGATGTCGCCGGCCACGCCGAAGAAGGCCAGGATGCCGAAGGCGATGATGCAGGCGCGGATCGCCACCTGCCGGCGTTCCGCCACCGACATGCCCTGCGTCAGCGACAGGAAGATCGGCGCCAGCCCGGGGGGATCGAGCGTCACCAGCAGGGTCACGAGCGCGGAGGTGATGAAGTCGAACGGCATGGCGGCACTAAAGACATGGCGCGCCTCACGCGGGAAGGGGCAGCGCCCCGAAGGGCTGCGCCCCCACGCTCAGCCCTGATCCCGAGGAGCGGCGCAGCCGCGTCCCGAAGGATGCTCCCGGAGGCTCTGGGACGAGCTGGAACATCCTCCGAGACGGTCGCTGAACCGACCTCCTCAGGATGAGGGCTGGCGCATCGGCCCATGCCCCCAATCTGCGGACGAGGCCAAATCGAGCCACGCCGACGCTCAATCAAGGCGTGAATGTGGAGGGCATCGGAAGGCGATTCCGAAATGACATCCAAGTAATTGATTTCATTGATCTTATTTTCCACCGAAAAGCCGGCGGTGCGGCTGGCCTAAACCGGCGGAATCGGCTAGCCAGAAGCTTGAAAAACAACCGGAATCGGGACCCCATCCCTTGAGCGACGACACAGACGACAAGCGCCCGGGCGAGCCGCAGTTCGGCGGCGAGATCAAGCCGATCGCCATCACCGACGAGATGAAGAAGAGCTATCTCGATTACGCCATGAGCGTGATCGTGAGCCGCGCTCTGCCCGATGTCCGCGACGGCCTGAAGCCGGTGCACCGGCGCATCCTGTTCTCGATGCACGAGAACAAGAACCTGCCCGACCGGCCCTATACCAAATGCGCCCGCATCGTCGGCGACACGATGGGTAAATACCATCCGCACGGCAATCTCGCGGTCTATGACGCGCTGGTGCGCATGGCGCAGGATTTCTCGCTGCGCCTGCCGCTGATCGACGGCCAGGGCAATTTCGGCTCGATGGACGGCGACAGCCCGGCGGCCGATCGCTACACGGAAGCCAGGCTCGACAAGGCGGCGATGCCGCTGCTCGAGGATCTCGACCTCGACACGGTCAACTTCCAGCCGAACTATGACGGCAAGGAGCATGAGCCGACCGTCCTCCCGGCGCGCTATCCCAACCTCCTCGTCAACGGCGCCGGCGGCATCGCGGTCGGCATGGCCACCAACATCCCCCCGCACAATCTCGGCGAGGTCATCGACGCCTGCGTCGCGCTGATCGACAATCCCGAGATCACGATCGACGAGCTGATCGAGATCGTGCCCGGCCCCGATTTCCCGACCGGCGCCTCGATCATGGGCCGCAGCGGCATCCACGCCGCCTATCACACCGGCCGCGGCTCGATCGTGATGCGCTCGAAGACGCATATCGAGGAGCTGCGCAAGGAGCGCGAGGCGATCATCGTCACCGAGGTGCCCTACCAGGTGAACAAGGCCTCGATGGTCGAGAAGATCGCCGACATGGTGCGCGAGAAGCGCATCGAGGGCATTTCCGACCTGCGCGACGAATCCAGCCGCGAGGGCGTGCGCGTCGTCATCGAGATCAAGCGCGACGCGCTGGCCGATGTCGTGCTCAACCAGCTCTACCGCTTCACCCAGCTGCAGACCTCCTTCGGCTGCAACTTCGTCGCGCTCAACGGCGGCCGGCCCGAAGTGCTCAACCTGCGCGACTTCATCGTCGCCTTCGTCGAGTTCCGCGAGGAGGTCGTCTCCCGGCGCACGCGCTACCTGCTCAACAAGGCCCGCGAGCGCGCCCATGTGCTCTGCGGCCTGGCGACGGCGGTGGCGAACATCGACGAGGTCATCCGCCTGATCCGCACCGCGCCGACGCCCGCCGTCGCCCATGCCGCGCTGATGGACCGCGACTGGCCGGCCGAGGACATCGCCCCGCTGATCGCGCTGGTCGACGATCCGCGCCACCCGATCAACGCCGACGGCACCTACCGGCTGTCGGACGCCCAGGCCAAGGCGATCCTGGAACTGCGCCTCGCCCGCCTGACCGCTCTGGGCCGCGACGAGATCGGCGACGAGCTGCAGAAGCTCGCCACCGAGATCGCCGATTATCTCGACATCCTGCGCTCGCGCGCCCGCATCCAGGACATCATCAAGGGCGAGCTCGCCGAGGTGAAGGCCGCCTTCGCCACGCCGCGCCGCACCGTGATCCAGGACTGGGGTTCCGACCTCGACGACGAGGACCTGATCGCCCGCGAGGACATGGTCGTCACCGTCTCCCATGCCGGCTACATCAAGCGCGTGCCGCTCTCGACCTACCGGGCGCAGAAGCGCGGCGGCAAGGGGCGCTCCGGCATGGCGACCCGCGACGAGGATTTCGTCGCCCGCCTGTTCGTCGCCAACACCCATACGCCGGTGCTGTTCTTCTCCTCCGAGGGCCAGGTCTACAAGGAAAAGGTCTGGCGCCTGCCGCTGGCGGCGCCGAACGCCAAGGGCAAGGCGCTGGTTAACATGCTGCCGCTCGACAAGAACGAGCGCATCACCACGATCATGCCGCTGCCGGAAGACGAGGCGAGCTGGGAGACGCTCGACGTGATGTTCGCCACGGCGTCCGGCGGCGTCCGGCGCAACAAGCTGTCGGACTTCGTCAACGTCAACCGCGCCGGCAAGATCGCGATGAAGCTCGACGAGGGCGACGCCATCGTCGACGTCCAGATCTGCACCGAGGACAACGACGTCCTGCTGACGACCGCGCTCGGCCAGTGCATCCGCTTCGCGGTGTCGGAGGTGCGCGTCTTCAAGGGCCGCGATTCCACCGGCGTGCGGGGCATTGCGCTCGCCAAGGACGACATCGTCATCTCGATGGCGATCCTGCGGCATGTCGAGGCCGATGGCGACACCCGCTCGGCCTATCTCAAGCTGCGCCGCGCCATTGCCGGCGAGGTCGGCGAGGAGACCGGCGCCAGCGATGCCGAGGAGACGACCGGCAATGCCGAGATCAGCCAGGAGCGCTATGTCGAACTGTCGGAGGCCGAGGAGTTCATCCTGACCCTCTCCGTCAACGGCTATGGCAAGCGCAGCTCGGCCTATGAGTACCGGATCACCGGACGCGGCGGCAAAGGCCTGA
>NCCO01000027.1 GCA_002279705.1 Allobosea sp. 12-68-7 | reverse complement strand
CAGATCGGCGATCAGCTCCTTGATGTAGACGCTGAGGCGCTCGTCGAAGCCCCGCTCCGCCGAACGGCGGTAGAACGTCGTCAGGCCGACGCCGGCCAGCATCAGCACCAGCGCGCAGCAGACCGCCGCCGAGACGAAGAGCCGTGTGCCGAGGGAGTAGCGATGCGGGCGGAACGGCATCGCCGACGATCAGACCTTGGCGGGCGCGGCGCAAATGTAGCCGAGGCCGCGCACGGTCTCGATGACCTCGACCCCGAGCTTCTTGCGCAGGCGCCCGACGAACACCTCGATCGTGTTGGAGTCACGATCGAAATCCTGATCATAGAGATGCTCGACCAGTTCGGTGCGGGAGACGACGCGACCCTGATGGTGCATCAGATAGGCCAGCAGCCGATATTCGTGCGAGGTCAGCTTGACCGGATTGCCGTCGACGACGACGCGGCTGGCGCGCGTATCGAGCCTGACCGGGCCGCAGACGAGTTCGGACGTGGCGTGCCCGGCTGCGCGGCGCAGCAGCGCCCGCACGCGCGCCAGCAGTTCCTCGACATGGAAGGGCTTGGTGACATAGTCGTCCGCGCCGGCATCGAAACCGCCGACCTTGTCGCTCCACCGGTCACGCGCGGTCAGGATCAGCACCGGCATCGTCTTGCCGGCCCGTCGCCAGCCCTGGAGCACGGCGACGCCATCGACCTTGGGCAGGCCGAGATCGAGGATGACCGCATCATAGGGCTCGGTCTCCCCAAGATAGAGGCCCTCCTCCCCGTCGAACGCCTTGTCGACGGCATAGCCGGCATTGTCGAGGGCTGTGACGATCTGGCGGTTCAGGTCCTTGTCGTCCTCGACGACGAGCAGTCTCACGGCGGGTCAACTCCTGTTGGGCTGGGAACGCCCGGCGCACTCAGCGAATCGTACCGACCTTGCCCGACTGTCCCTCGAGCGTCACGCGGGCGACGCGGCCGTCGCGCTTCAGCGTCGTGACCACATAGACGTATTCGTCGCCCTGGCGGCAGAGCCTGATGCGGACGACTTCACCGGGAGCAGCCTGGCGGGCATGGCGCGACGCCTGCGCTGGCTGAATCACGCGGCCTTCGGCCACGGCATCGCGCGTCTCGTCCGCGGACAGGCAAGAAATCGGCTCCGGATTGTCGATCCGGTGGATCGGCAACGGAGTCGCCAGCAGGGACAGGGCAAGGAAGGTTTCGACGGGCATGATCGACATCGGCTAATCCCGCACGCGTGAACACGCCATGAATGTTGCGATCGCCCCGATTATGTCAGCGGATCGGCAGGCGTCCAAGGTATTCCTGCCCCCGCCCGACGGCGGCGCTGATCTGGGCGATCACGATTTCGATCTCGGCCTGAGCGGCGCCGAAATCGGCCAGTTCCTCGGCGTTCGGATAAAACCAGGCCGCGCGGTCGGTGGTCTGGCGACGCAGGACGACCCCGCCGAGCCGGACCGCGACGTCGTAGCGTTCGACCTCCTCGCCCAGCGGAACCTCAGCCAGATCCCAGGAATCGGCGTCGATGCGGCTGCGGCGGATCCAGTCGATGGTGATGCCGCCCGCAGCCCGCCGGGCCCTGGCATGCACCGGCGAAAGCGGAAGCAGCGCGCCGCTACCGGCCGTCGCGACGATCTCCGCCATCGATGGATCGCCCATGTCGCGCTGGACGGGACCAACCCGGTAGCGTTGCTCGCGGCCGAGATCGGCGAGGTCGTCGGTCAGCGTCACGGCGGCACCGTCCAGCACGACGAGCCGCGCCCCCGGCGGCAGGGTCCGGCCCGCCGCCGCCTCCGAGCCGCCGAGGCCGCGCAGCAGGCCGGACAGGCGAAAGCGCTGCGGGCCGATGAGTTCGACCTGCGACGCGGTCACGATCTCGATCACGCCATCGGCGCCGATCAGAGCGAGCGCATTGGCCCCACCCAGCGCCGCATCCGGCGTCACCGAGGACAACACGCCGCCCCGCAGCCGCACCTCCAGAGCGGCCCGGCGGTCGCTGCGCCAGAGCGGTCCCGGCGGCAGCGCCGTCAGCGTCTCGCCGACGATCGAGGGGGCCTCGACCAGGCGCAGCAACGCGAACTGCCCCGCGCCATCCGCCTGCCAGACGGCGAGCGCGCCCGGCCAGGGCTGGGCGAAGGCGGCGAGCGACAGCAGCGGCGGCGGTTGCGTGCGCGCCATCGGCAGGCAGAGCGGGATGGCGAGGGGCCGACCCGGCAGAGGCGGCGGCGCGCGCGGCGTGCGCGGCAGGCGCGAGACGCCGTTGTCGCGATAGATCGCCGGTTCGACGGCGCGCGCGCTCGCCCGGCGGGTCGCGCCCTCCTCGATCCGGGTCAGCCGGAACAGCCTGTCATCGCCCGCCACCGGCAGGGCCACCACGTCGCCGGGCGCGAGATCGAGGCAGCGCGGCGACAATTCGAGGTCGAGCGTCTCGCGGCCGGCCCAGATCTCCTGCAGGCGCTGATCGGCGAGACGCTGGCCCTCGGCCGGGCGGGTGACGATCGCGGTGTCGACGCCGATCTCGCGGCGCGCGGCGCCGGCCAGCCGGCGCGAGCGAGCGGCCGTGCCGCGGTATTCGGTCTCGCTGTCGGTGAACCCGAGGCGCAGCTCGAGCGGCAATTCGCTCTCCTGGGCCCGGCGCAGCGCGAAGGGGCGGCCTTCGCGATCGAGGACGAGATCGTCGTTCCCGAGCCGGCGCGCGATGGGGCCGGAGCGGCCGCGGAAGAGCAGCCGGCCCGCGCTCATCGTCGCGTCGAACCCGAACGCCTGGCCGAGCGGCTCCAGCGCCTGTCGGGCCGAGAGCGGCCGCTCCAGAACATAGCCGTCGAGGAAGCCGTCGACGGTGATCGAATCGGCGGAAGGCAGGCCGAAATCGGCGAGGATGCGACGCAGCAGCCGGTCAACGGGCGTGCCTTCGATGCGGCCGTTGAGCCAGTGCCCCGTGTCGTGGGCGGCCTCATCGGCCCAGATCCCGCCGAGATCGGGAAAGGCGGGATAAGGCCTGGCGTCATAGCTCCAGACAAAGATATTGGCCGGGTCGACCATCCGGATGCCGGTCACCGGATGAACCGGGTTGCGCCCGGCCTCGAAACCCTCGCGCGCCGGATCGAAGCCGGAGATGACCGCTTCGAGCCCACGTGCCTGGACCAGGTCGTCCCGCGCGCCACTGGAGAAATAGGGAGCGCCGCTCTCGGCGGATTTTGCGTCCGGGAAGACGTTGGGCGCATTCGCGCCCTTGTCGACGGCGGGAATGCCGATCTCGGTCAGCCAGATCGGCTTGGCTCCGGGCTGGAAGGCCGTAGGAGCGGTTTCGACGCCGCCCACCCGCTCAACATGCGGGTTGCTCCACCAGCCGACGAGATCCTTCGGACGGAAGACCCAGGGCTTGCCGTGGACTCCGTCCGTGATCGGCAGGCGCACCTGCGCCGCACGACCGGCGGCATCGGCATAGGACCAGTCATAGGCCTCGCCGCCGGTCAGCCGGGACCGCAGATAGCCGAGATCGGCCGGTCCCGTCGCAAAGGCGCTGTCGGCATGGCCGGCGCCGTCGCGCCAGTCCGAGAGCGGCGGGTAGAAGTCGATGCCGATCGCGCCGATGGCGGGCGAGGCCCAGAGCGGATCGAGCGGAAAGGCGACGTCGCCGCCGCCAGCGCGGACGTCGGCGCCGTATTCGGTCCAGTCGGCCGCATAGGTCAGCGTGGCTCCAGGCAGAACGGTCGCGACCTGCCCGGCGAGGTCGACGAGGCCCGCGACCATCGGGTAGCCGTTCGTGCCCCGGACATGGGTCAGGCCCGGCATTTCCGAACCGAGTACGAAGCCTGCGACGCCGCCGGCGACCTGTGCCAGCCTGGCGTGGTGCAGCACGAAGCGCCGGTAGCTCCACTCGTCCGGCGCGGCACAGACGATCCGCTCACCCTCGGCGACGACATCCGAGGCGGTGACGCTGCCCAGGAACGCCGCCATCTGCGCCTCGGCCTCGGCGGTTCCGTCGACGCTTCCGGGCGCCCCCGGCGCGGGCGTGCAGGTGATGCGCCCGCGCCAGGGATAGCGCGGCTGCCCGGGCAGGCCCGATACCGGGTCCGGCATGGCATTGCCGGCCGGGATGTCCATCATGACGAAGGGGTAGAGGACGACCTCGAGGCCGTAGTCGTCGCGCAGGCGACGGATGAGGCGGATCACGCTCTCGTCGGAGGGGGTTCCGCCGAAAGCCGGCCGCCCCTCGGCTTCGCTCACCACGCGCGCCGCCGCGCGATCGAGCCCCGCCACCGCCCATTCGGCGCCGAGCGTCGGCTTATGGGCGGTCTCGACGCGCGGCGCGATCGAGCAGGCGCCCGCCCGCAGATCGTCGCCGAACCAGGTCACGACCAGCGCGACCCGCCGCAGGGCGGGGCACAGCGCGGTGAGATGCGCCAGCGCAGTGTCGACGTCGGCGCCCCCGTAGAGCTGGTGGCGGGTCAGGCTTGCGGTGATGCCCGGCTCGGGTTCGTGGTTGACGGCCCGCGTCTCGTAGACGAACTCCCCCGCGCCGGGGATCAGCGTCACCGCCCGGATCATCTGGGCGAGGCCCTCGACGGGCCGCACGACTTCGAAGGAGAATTGCGGGACGCGGTTGCCGTAGTCGGCGAGCGGAAAACGCTCGAAGACGACATAGGCGAGCCCGCGATAGGCCGGAGTCTCGCCGGCCTCTTTCGCCGCGATCAGCGGGTCCGCTTCCTGGGCCTCGTCGCCCCGATGGACGCGCATCGCGACCGTCGTCACGTCGAGTTCACGCCCATTGGCCCAGATGCGGCGCACGAAGGCGATCCGCCCCTCGCACAGGCCGATCGCGAGATTGGCATGGTAGGCATAGGTCGTCTCGACCGTCTTCGCCCGCGGGCTTCCCTTTCCACCGGTCTTGGTCCGCGTCACCGTGACCTTGATCTCCTCCTCGAAGCGGGTCGCCCAGATCAGCTGCCCGCCGAGGCGGGCCCGGCCATAGACGCGCGGGATCGCGGCGCCCTCGGTCGCGGCCAGGCCGCTGACCTCGGTGAGGCGCGGCCCCTCGACGCGGCGCGTCGATGCGGACCCGCCGAGCAAGGACTGGTCGATGCGCGCCCCGGCGATGCCGCCCAGTGCCTGGCCGAGCACGGCGCCGATCGGGCCACCGACCGCGCTGCCGAGCGCGCTGCCCGCGACCTGCAGAAGGAGAGTCGCCATCAGTCGATCACTCCCGGAAAGGAAAAGGCGTGGCTGAGATGCCGCCGCCACCACGGCGTGAAGGCGACCTCAGCGACCTCGGCGCCGTCATGAGCGTGGATGATGCGGTCGGGCGCGCTGAGGATGGCGCAGTGCTTCGCAGGCAGATGCGCCCGCCAGCGAAACAGCAGCACATCGCCCGCTTGCGCCTCCCCCGGTTCGACCTGAAGGAGGTGGCGCAGCGCTGCGGCTACCAGCGTTTCCGTCCCGAGACTTTCCGCCCAGCCCGGCGTGTAGGGGGGCGGCTGCTCCGGCTCGCTGCCATGGAGATCGCGCCAGACGCCGCGGACGAGCCCGAGGCAGTCGCAGCCAACGCCACGCAAGGACGCCTGGTGGTGATAGGGCGTGCCGATCCAGCCCCTCGTCGCCTCGACGATGTCGTCACGGAGCAGGGGCGCCTTCATCGGAACAGGCTGCCGCCGTCGAGGGCGCCATCGCCCGGCCGGACGCCGCCGATGATGAAATCGTTGCCCGGGATGTGCGGGAAGCCGCGGAAATTAAATCCGTTTCCGAACTTGGTCCGGCAGGTGGCGAAGCTCTTGTCGCAACCGGGGGAGACGGAGAAGGGATCGCCCGGTCTGATGCCCGCCGGTGGCGCCTGCCAGAGTTCCAGCGAGGCGTCCGTCCCGGTGGCGGCGTGGCGCTTGACCTCCGTCGCGAAACCGATGGCGCTGCCGCCGGTGAAGACCAGCCGCCCGCCGGTCAGGTATCCGTCCGCGAAGGCGGCGAGGGTCGCCGCCGTCAGGCTCAACCGGCCGTCGGTCGTCCTCACGACCGCCTCGGCGGGCGCCAGCGACACACCGCAGCGCGCATCGCCGAGATCGGCCGAGCACGAACGCAGGTAGAGCCGCCCCCGCTCCTCGTCGAAGGCCTTGGCCAGCCCCCTGATCTCGGCCGTGAAGGCACCATCGCTGCGGCGAACCTCTCCGACGAAGCCGGTGTCGAGACGGAGGCGCTGGGTGGGTTCGGCCCAGTTGACCAGCCAGACCGTCACCCGGGCGTCGTCATAGAGCCCGCGGGCGAGATCGGCCTCGTTCAATCCGTCCGCCGCGAGCGCTCCCGACACGTCGCCGCCCCCGACCGCGAAGCCGAGCTCCGCGCTCGTCTCCGCCGCCTCGAGCCCGGTCGTCGCCGCGAAGGTCACGCCGTCGAAGACGAGGGGGCCGTCATGGTCGGTGAAGCCGAGGACGAGGCCGTCCCGCCGGGTCAGGCTCCAGCAGCGGCAGAGGGTCGTCGCGCCCTGGGCCAGGTGGTCGGCCAGAGCCTCGGGAATTGCGCGCATGGGACAGGTCCTGCGGGGCTTCAGGAAAGGATCTCGACGACCGGAATCCGCGGGATCTCGCCGGCCTCGAAGGCCAAGAGATCGATCTCGATCGCGTCGATGTCGAAGCGCACGGGGACGTCGAACAGGAAGCCCGCCGTGACGACGGCGCCCGGCGCGGGCGCATGGCCGGCTGCGAAGGTCACCAGACCGCTCGTCGCGTCGCAGGTGACCCGGGCGGGATCGACGGCGGTTCCGCCGATCGCGACCGTGACCTCGCCGGTAACCGGCTTGCGGATCGGCCGGCGGTAGGTCGCCAGGCCCGTGCCGTAGTGCTTGCAGAGCTGGAAGCTCGCCGTGACGCCGTCGCCCGTGCCGATCGCCTGGTCGGTCGCCAAGGGGCTCTGCGAGGGCGGGCAGCTCTTCCAGTCGAGCCCATCGCGCCAGCGGAAGCCGTAGAGCCGGCCGCGGCGCTCCTCGAAAAAGGCGACGACCGCCGCCAGCGCATCGAGGGTGCGGATGCCGAGGCCGGCATCGTAGCGTCGGCGGGAATGGGCCCAGCGGCTGTTGCGCACTTCACGGCCCGACGCCAGCGTCACGATCTGCGTGAGGCGCTCGGGCCCGCCCCGCGCGCCGCGGGCGATGTCCGTCGGAAAGCGGATCTCGTGGAAATCGCTCATGAGCACCCCGTTTCAAAGCGCGCGGCCGCCGCGCGCGACGGCCCGCGCGATCGCCGCCGACACCTGTGCCTCCGAGCGTCGGAAGCTGTCGGCATCGGGCGTCGCGACCTGGACGACGACGTTGAGCGGGCGGCGCGTCTCGGACGAGGAGCGGACGCCGAGCTTGCCGTCGGCGCCACGCGACAGCGGCAGGATCGCTTCGGCACCGCGCTCGCCCATCAGCCCGAGCCCCCGCCCGAGCGGGAAATAGGCGGGTGAGGCGATCACCCCGCCTTCGGCAAAGGCGGCGAACGGAGCGGTGCCCCCTCCTCCGAGGCCGACGCCGCCGAACAGGCCCGTCAGCCCCTTGATCCCCGCCCCCAGCAGGCTGGAGAGGCTCGACTGGAGCGGCTTCAGCGCCGATTTCAGCAGCGTTTCGGTGATCGAGCGACCGACGCTGCGCAGCACGTCCTCGAAGCGCTTTCCCTCGATGATGCCCTTGGCGAAGGCGTTGGTGATCGATCTGCCGAAGCTCGCGGCCGATTTGTCGAGGCTCTGGGTCAGCGAGCCGAGCGAGCGCAGATCGGAGAGGCGGGAGGACAGGTCGATCTCGTCATCGAGCATGGCGCACCTCGGAGGAAGGGTTTGAAGCAGGCCCGGTCGGGTGGTCGGGATGAGCCGCCATCAGGGCCTCGATCACGCTGCGGCCGGGCGCCTGCCCCGTGGCGTTCAGGTTGTGAGCCTGCAGCGCCGCGGCGATCTCGCGCGGGCTGGCGGCCCAGAATACGGCCGGTGGCCAGCCCAGCCGGCCGAGGCCGAACGCCATGATCTCGCCCCAGGGAAAGGGGGCCGCCGCCAGCTTCAGGCCGACGGCGGCGCGGGAGGGCGCGGCGGGGTCTCCTGCTGGCCGGAGCCGGCGATGGGCTCGGCGGCGGGATCGGCGAAGGTCGCGTCGAGCAGGGCGATGGCGGCCCTGATGGCACCGTTGAGGCCGCCATCGAAGCCGAGTTCGGCGACCTGGCGATCGTCGATCGTGGCGCCGGCCCCGCGCAGCCCGGCACCGAGAATGCGCGCAAGATCGCGGGCCGAGAGCCGGCCGGAGGCAAGGCGCTCGCCCAGCGCCGGCAGATTGTCGACGCTGAAGGCGTGTTCGAGTTCGGCGAGCGCGCCCAGCGTCAGCCGCATCGGCAGCGCCTCGCCCTCGACCATCAGGGCGACGTCACCCCGGTGCCGGTTGATCATCGCCGTCTCCTCAGAGGGTCGTGAAAGCGAGCGGGCCGGCCGATTCCAGCGACAGGTCGAAGGTGACCTCGCCGGCATGGTCGCCGCGATACTCCAGGCTCGAGAGCTGGAACGGGCCGGTGACGGTGCCGAAATCGGGCACGATCACCTGCCAGTCGCGGATCACGCCATCGAAGAAGATCTGGCGCACCAGCGCGTCCGACGCCTCGTCCTTGAAGATGCCCGCGCCGCTGATGGCGGCGCGGCGCATGCCGGCTCCCGCCAGCAATTCGCGCCAGCGACCGGCAGATTCGGAGTGCGTGACGTCCACCGTCTCCGCATTGAAGGCGATCTGGCGCGCCCTCAGCCCGGCGACGGTGACGAACACCCCGCCCGCATCCGCCGCCTTGAGCAGCAGGTCCTTGCCCTTCTGTGCCGACATCCGGCCTCTCCCTCATCACGATGTGCCTGAAATCAGAGTGTTTCCGTCACCGCGCGGAAGCGGATTGCGAGGGATGCCAGCCCGGTCGCGGCGTCGCGGGCCAGGCGGTTCGAGCGCCAGCGCAGATTGACAAGCCGGTGACCCGACAGCGTGAGACTAGCCCCGTCGAGCACCGCGACGATGCGCGCGGCGGCTTCCAGCGCCCGCCGCGACGAGCCGCTCTTCCCGGCCCAGACGGTGAGGCCGAACTCCTGCTCGCAGCCGCTGTCGCTGCCGGTCGACCAGTCGCGCGCCTCGACCTCGCCATGCACGATGTAGGTGCCGCCTGCGCCCCGCGGCGCCTCGTCATGGATGCGGGCGGGGCCGATCAGGGCCGTGAGGCCTGGATCGGCTTCGAGCCGCGCCTGGATCGCGGCGCGGAGGGCCAGAATGGAGTCGCTCACGGTCCGATCTCCTGCACAAGACAGACCAGCCGGCGTCGGCCGCCATCGGGGTCGGCCACCGCGCGGATGTCGAAGAGGCGGTCGCCGTCGCGCAGGCGCTGGCCGGCATCGACGCCGGCGCGCCAGCGCAGGGTGACGCGGTGTGTCGCGACCTGTTCGGGCCGCCCCCGGCGCCAGCGCTCGCCGCCAGCGATCCATTCGAGCTGGGCCCAGATGGCAGCCACGGTCTCGTAGATCTGCGTTGTCCCGCCGAGACCGTCAGGCGTCGCCACTGCCGCCTCGAGCAGGAGCCGCCGACGCAGCGATCCGCAGGGGGCCCGATCCTGGTTCGAAGGCGCCATGGCTCAGAGCCTCGCGCGGCGGAACGGCGCGACCAGCGCCAGGATCTCGGGCGGCAGGGTCTCGGCATCGCGCCCGACGACATCGCCCCGATGCTCGAACCAGCGCGCGGCCAGGCGCAGGACCGCCTGTCGCAGCAGGGCCGGAACCGCGGCCGCGGTCGCTCCGAAACCGGCCACGACATCGATCTCGATCGCGCCCTGGGCCCGGCCGATTTCCGGGACCTCCCCAACCACCTGCAGGAGCGGCGGATCGGCGCTGGTGTCGAGACGCAGTGCCGAAGGCTGGACCGGCTGGGCGATGCCGAGCGCGTCATAGACCCGCGCGGCCGTGATCGCTCCGACGGGCGAGAGCGGCAGCCGCAGCACGCCGCCTTTCGGCCAGCGATCGATCACGATGCGCCAGCTCTGATCGACGAGGAGGCGCCCCGACGCGGCTTCCACCATCAGCCGGGCGGCCGTGATCAGCGTGGCCAGCAGATCGTCCTCCGCCGTTTCCTCGAGACGCAGGAAGGCGCGCGCCTCGGCCAGCGAGACCGGCTCCTCGGCCGGCGGGGTCAGGGCAAGCGGCGTCATGGGCGCTCCGATCGAGGGTTCAATTGCGGGGAGCGACGCGCTATCGAGCGTCTTCCGTCACCGGAGGAGCGCGATGCGCATCGGACGTCTGATCAGCCTGGGCAGTGTCGTCTGCGGTCTGGCGCTCGCCATGCCCCCGGCCGGCGCCGTGGTCGCCGGCCGCGAGGGCGGGCCGCTCGTCGGCTCGACGCTGATGGTCCTGAACGCACGCGGCGGCGTGTGCACCGGCATCGTGCTGTCGCCGCGAACCGTTCTCACCGCCGCCCATTGCGCGGCGGGCGGCACGGAACTGCGCATCCACTGGAAGGAAGGCGGCGAGCCGGTGCTGTTGCCGCCTGCCGCCGTCGCGATGCATCCGGAATTCCGCGCCAATGCCGTCGCGACGCGGCAGCGCTCGATCGATCTGGCCTTGCTGCGCCTGTCCCAGCCCTTGCCCGGCCGGTTCAGGCCCGCCGATCTGCGCGATGGCGCGCCGCCACGCAGCGGAGCGCCGGTCGTGCTGGCCGGATATGGCGTCTCGCGCGAGGGCGAGGCC
The DNA here is from genome assembly GCA_002279705.1 of Allobosea sp. 12-68-7. GTDB lineage: Bacteria > Pseudomonadota > Alphaproteobacteria > Rhizobiales > Beijerinckiaceae > Allobosea. Next base: position 10,351 of record NCCO01000027.1, on the reverse strand, counting down.
CGCAGCACCGGCGTCTATCGCTCGGCGGCCCTTGCCGTGGTCGAGCCCTATGGACCCGGCAAGCTGCTGCTCTGGGCGGCCGACCCCATCGGAGCCGGCAAGACCGCCGGCCCGGGCGCCTGCCAGGGCGATTCCGGTGGTCCGATGATGGGACCGGACGGCGACGGCGTAATCGCGGTGACGAGTTGGTCGACCGGGCCATCGGGGAAAAGCTGCGGCCTGCTCAGCCAGGGCGTTCTCGTCGCGCCGCAACGCCGCTGGATCGATGGAACGCTGGCCGGCTGGGGCGAACGTGCCAGCTGGTCGCCGGGTTCGTGAGGCAAAAGGCTGGACTGCAGCGCCGCAGCCCCTAGATTGAGGGCGGTCTCACAACCGGTTCACATCATGACACCGCGCCGCTTTGTCTTCGTCCTGACCTGCGCCCTTTTCGTCGGCACCACGCCGGCGCTGGCGGTGGTGGGCGGCGTGCCGTCGCAGGATGTCCGCGGTGCCCGGGCCTCGACGCTGCGGGTCGAGACCAGCCGCGGCGAGCTCTGCTCGGGAGCCGCGATCGCGCCGGAACTGGTGCTGACCGCAGCACATTGCCTGATGGGCGGTGGATCGGTCAGCGTCGTCAGCCTGGACACCAAGTTCCGCGCCCGCCGTCATGCCGTCGTCGCCGTCCTGCCGCACCCCAGTTTCGTGCCGGGAACGACTCCGCGCACCCAGCCCGGGGCCGACCTCGCCATGCTCCGGCTGGCGGCGCCCCTCCCCGCCGACATCCAGCCCGTCACCCTCGGCGGCAGTCTCTGGCAGGGCGAGACGGTGACCATGGCCGGCTTCGGCCTCTCGATCGAGACCAACAAGAACACCGCGCGCCGCCTGCGCGAGACCCGGCTGGTCAATGCCGGCAACTACACGACGCAGAACACGGTCAAGGTGGCGGTCGATGCCGAGGCCAAGGGCGAAACGCCCGGGGCCGGCGCCTGCCGCGGCGATTCCGGCGGGCCTGTGCTGCGCGGCGACATCCGCTCGCGCGATCTCGTGGGGATCGTGAGCTGGTCGAGCGGCCCGCTCAACACGCGCGAGCGGCGCATCTGCGGCGGCTTCACCGCGATCACGCCGATCAGCGAGCACCGGGTCTGGATCACCGACTCGGCCGCGAGGCTCCTGGCGCTCGGCCCCCATCCGCGCATGGGTGAACGGACCCCGCCCGCGGCGAGCTACAGCTGGTGGTTCGCCCGCTGATGCCGGTCGTCCCCCGCGGGCGAAGAGACCCGCATCAGACGGCGAACCTCAGCCCCTTGATCGCCGCGAAGTCCTGCACGCCGCCGCCGACCCGCTTGGTCGTGTAGAACAGCACATAGGGCTTGGCCGAATAGGGATCGCGCAGGATGCGCACGCCGGCCCGGTCGACGACGAGATAGCCGCGCCGGAAATCGCCGAAGGCGAGCGCGATCGCGTTGTTGGCCATGTTGGGCATGTCCTCCGCCTCGACCAGCGGGAAGCCCATCAGCGTCGCGGGCGCGCCGATCGAAGCCGGCGGCTGCCAGAGATACTGGCCGGTCGAGTCCTTGAACTTGCGCACCGTGCCTTGCGTCTTGCGGTTCATCACGAAGGACGCGTTCTGGCGGTAGCCCGCCTTCAGCGCATAGACGAGATCGACCAGGATGTCGGAGGGGTTGACCGTGGCGAAGGCGCCGGCGACGCCGGTGTTGAGCACGCCGATGCTGCCCCAGCTCCAGCTCGCCTCCGCGACCATCGGATAGGCGAGGAAGCCCTTGGGCTTGTCGATCCCGTCGCCGCTGACGAAGGCCGCGCCCTCCTGCTCGGCGAAGGCGCTCTCGACCTCCTCGGCGATCCACTGGTCGATGTTGACGATGGCGTCGTCGAGCAGGGTCTGCGTCGCTGCCGGCATGGCGTAGAGCTCCATCGCCGGGAAGCTCAGCTCCGCCAGGGTGGGCGAGGTGGTCTGCGGCCGTGCCGCCGTCTCGCCGACCCAGCCCGAGGCCGGCCCCGTGGTCGAGAAGGCCTTCTTGTAGGTGCCCGACGAGATCGTCCGCACCGTCGCCAGCGCGCGGATGGGCGAGGCGGTCGAGAGCCGACGCAGGATCTCGCTCTCGACGCTTGAGGGGGCGAGATAGCCGCCGTCCGGACCCGAGCCGGCCGAGAGCGCCTTGGCCTCCAGCCGCTTGAGGCCGCCCGCCTCACCGCTGCGGACATAGGCCGCGAAGGCGGCCTTGTGCTCGCCGACCAGCGGGTCGCGCGGCTCGTCGCGGCCCAGCGCCGGGCGGCTGCGGTCCAGCGTCAGCCGGTCGAGACGGCGCGTCGCCTCGTCGAGCGCGGTGTCGATGCGCGCCATCTTCTCCTCGGTCAGCGGGTCGACGCCGTGGCGGCTCTCGATCTGCGCCAGGCGCTCGTCATTGCTGACGCGGTAGCTCTCCAGCGTATGGCGCAGGTCGTCGAAGGCCAGCGACAGATCGGCGCCGGCGGCCTTGCTCTCGGGAGCGGGGTTGGCAGTGGTCATGGTCTCTCCTTCGGGAAAAACGGTTTCAGGCGTGAGCGAAGGCGGCATGAGATGAAGGCTGCGCGCTGCGCAGCGCCTTGACGGCGGAGATCCGCGCCTGCGGCAGCATCGGGAAGGTGACGATCGAGATCTCCCAGAGGTCGATCCGCTCCAGCCGGCGCAGGCCGCTGCGCGGCTCGGTGCGGGCGCGCTCGGAGCGGAAGCCGATCGAGAGCCCGTCGACAGCCCCCTCGCGCATCAGGGCGTGGATCTCCCGGGCACGGGCGACGGCGAGCGAGAGCTGCCCCCTGACGAAGAGCCCGCGGGAATCTTCGGTGAGCGCCAGCCAGCGGCCGATCGGCTCGGCGGGGTCATGCTGCCAGAGCAGCTTGATCCCGCCCGTCCCGCGCCGCACCAGGCTCTCGCGAAAGGCGCCGCGTTCGACGATGTCCTTGCCGAGATCGGCGATGCCGAACAGGCTGGCATAGCCCTCGAACAGCCCATTGAGGCCGATGCGCGCCGGCGGCAGAGGCAGGAACTTGGACTCGCGATCACAGGGGCCGGCAGGAGCGCGCGCCCTCATCGCGCCCGCTCCCCGGCCTTGCCCGCCCGCGCCGCACCGCCTTCCAGCCGCGCCAGATTGCGCAGGAAACGGCCGAAGGCCTCCGCGTTGGCTGGCCCGCGCGCCGGCTGCCGCGGCAGGCTGCGGCCCGGGCTGCAGGCTTTCGGCGGGGCAGGCTTATTCTCACCGGAACGCGTCATGGCTGGTCCCCCTCGTGGCGGGCGTTGAAGCGGTTGAGTTCGCGCACGAAGTCGTCGAAGCGCCGGTTGGCGGCGGAGAGCTCGCGCATCACGAACCAGGCTGCGGCCGACGCCGTCACAGCCCAAAGCAGCAGCCCGAGATGGCCGACATCGGCGCGCCCGACGAAGGCAGTGACGATTGGGTCGATCAGGTTCATGGCTTGGCCTCTCCCGCTCGCGTCGCGGCGCGGCCGTAGCCGACCGCCTCGCGCTTCTCGTCCTCGCTGAGGAAGGTCGCCGCCCCGAGCCGGCGCCAGAGCGATTCCCGCTCCTCGGCGAGCGCCTCAATGGCGTCGAGATCGGGCTCGAGCGTCAGCTCCCCACCGAGGCCCGGCCCCAGCCACTGCGCCAGCGACTGCGCCGTGCGCCGCACCAGCGGGATCGCGGTCTGGCGCCAGAAGGCGCGGTTGGCCTCGGCGAAATTGGCGTGGGTGTTGTCGCCGGGCAGGCCGAGCAGCAGCGGCGGCACGCCGAAGGCGAGCGCGATCTCGCGGGCGGCGACGCCCTTGGCCGCGACGAAATCGAGTTCGGCCGGCGTCAGCGAGAGCGGCTTCCAGTCGAGCCCGCCCTCCAGCAGCAGCGGCCGGCCGGCATTGCGGGCGCCCTGGAAACTGTCCTCCAGCTCGGCCTTCAGCCGCTCGAACTGCGCGTCGGTGAGGCTCGCCCCGTCGGGCCCATCATAGACCAGCGCGCCGGAGGGCCGCGCCGCGTTGTCGAGCAGGCCCTTGTGCCAGGCACTGGCTGCATTGTGGATGTCGAGCGAGCAGGCGGCGGCCTCGATCGGCGAGAGGCCGTAATGGTCGTCGACCGGGTGGAACAGCGTCAGATGCAGGATCGGCGGGACGATGCCCTCATCCTGCCGGAAGCGGATCGTGTCGCCGCCGACCGTGTAGTCATAGGCCTCCGGCCAGCCATCGCGGCCGGGGACGACCTTCATCCGGTCGGGCCGCAGCGCATAGAGTTCGCGCGGATCGCGGCCTGTGCCGGCCGCCTCGACATAGGCGTTGCCGGCGACCAGCAGGTGGCCGAACAGCATCTCGCGGAAGGCGATGCCGCCCTGGCGCGGATTGGGCCGGTCGATCAGCGCGAGTGCCGGATGCTCGGGCATTTCCCGATCGGCCACCTTGGCGATCAGCGGCGTCTGGGCCGCGGCCTCGGCGATGAGCCGGACGCAGCGATGCACGACCGGGTTGCGCTCATAGCCCTCGCGGGCGAGCGCCGCATAATCGCGCGGCGTCCAGACCGGGCGCCCGGCCTCGTGCAGCGCGATCAGCGGCCCGACGCGCGAGCGCTTGCGTTCCGGCGCGGCGAAGCCGCGCAGGTGGCGTAGGAGATGGAGCATGGAGGTCTCGCTGTTGAAGTGATCCGTCATTGCGAGCGCAGCGAAGCAATCCAGAACGGCAGCGCTCGACGGCCCCTGGATTGCTTCGCTGCGCTCGCAATGACGGCGCGCCGCCCGAGAATGACGGCGTCTGAACCTAAATCCCCCGCACCCGCGGCCGGGCCTTGGGGCCGAGCATCAGATGGGTCAGCGCCCAGACGAGCGCGTCGAGGCGGTCGGGCGAGCGGCCGGAGCTGAGGCAGCCGGGGCCGAAATCGCACATCTCATCCTCCAGCGCGGGGAAGGCGCCGGCATGGCGCACCCGCCCTTGCGCATAGAGCGCCGCCACCGGCTCGGCCCGCAGATATTTGCCCCGCGTCGCCCTGACCGCGCTGACCGGCACGCCGGCATCGACCTCGCGGATGACCGCGGTCGCCATCTCGCCACCCTGGTTGACCTCGACGACGAGCGCATCGGCCTCGAAGCGCCGGTAGAGCGCGACCGCCTTGGCCGCCCATTCATGCGGGCGGGCGCCCGAGACCGTCCCGTCCTCCAGCACATGGCCGAGGCCGTCGCTGTCGAGGCCGGCCACCACCAGCCCGCAGGAATCAGCCCGGGCCGAGGACGAGGCCGGCGGATCGACCGCCACCACGATCCGCGCCAGAGCGGGCGCCTCCCGCTCGCGGCAATCCTCGATCATCGCCCGCGTCCAGAGCGCATCCGCGCTTTCCTCGACCAGTTCGCCGTCGAGTTCCTGCCGGCCGAGCCGCGTGCCGCCATAGCTTAGCGTCACGCTGCGGATGAAATCGGCCGCGAGGTTGAAGCGGTTGGCGCTCGTCGTCGCACGGCTGACAGCCACCTCGGGGTCCGCCAGCAGCCGCTTGATCAGCGGCACGGGGCGCGGCGTCGTGGTGACGATCTGGCGCGGCCGGTCGCCGAGGCGAAGCCCGAATTGCAGCATGTCCCAGGTCTCCTGAAGGTTCGGCCATTTCGCCAGTTCGTCGGACCAGGCGGCGCCGAATTGCGGGCCGCGCAGCCCTTCCGGATCCTCGGCCGAAAAGGCCTGGGCGATGGCGCCATTGGGCCATTCCAGCCGCCGCCGCGAGGGAAACCATGTCGGCCGCTCCCAGCGCGTGTGGATCGCAAGCAGCCCGGAGACGCCCTCGATCATCACGTCGCGGACCTGGCCTTGCGTCTCACCGACCAGAGCGATCCGTTCGGTCGCGGCCTGCGCATAAGGCTCCTGTCCCAGCGCCATGCCCTTGACCCATTCGGCGCCGGTGCGGGTTTTTCCTGCGCCCCGCCCGCCGAGCACGAGCCAGACACTCCGGGGCGGGGGCGGCGGCGGCATCTGGTCCGGCCGCGCCCAGATCGTCCACTCGACGATCAGAACCTCGTACTCGTCAGGCGTCGCCGTCGACAGGAGTTGCCGCAACAGCGGGATCCATCTCTCCGGCGGCAAGGACTTCAAGACGTCGTGCAAGCTCCTTTCGGAGCTCGGCGACGTGGCGCAGTCCGGCGGCAGGCGAGAGTTCATCTTTGGATTTGTCCTCCCGGCCGGGCGCTGCCGCGTCGAGCGCCACCAGTTCGCGCACGGTGCGGGCCAGCACAGCGAGCGCCTTCGCCTCGGATTCACTGGCCGCGGCGCCCTTCGGCAGCTCATCGAGCCGCGCCTCATGCGCATCGAGCTGGCGCTGCGCGGCGCGCCAGAGCCGCGTCACCACGGCCTTGCGGCCAACGGACAAGCGCTTGCCGTTCGCGACCGGCAAAGCCGGCGCGTCATCGTCGGAATCGGACATGGTTAGAACCTCGCAGGGCCCGACATGCGAAAGCCGCCAGCGGATGAGCGCGGCGGCTTGGCGTCTGGTCACACTTCGTGAGCGTTCCTGATGTCTAGCGGATCAGCGTGACGGTGTCAAGGACTAATTTCCTATTTTTCGCTTCTGGTCGTGTGGCGTTGAATCCGCGATGGGCCTGTCCAGATCCAGCGATCTGAGAGAATGAGGTCGACGACGTCGGCGTCGACCCAGCCATTCTCCGCATCCGGCAGCGTGAATGGCATATCGTCGGGCGCGAACCAGCCCGAGCCGTGAGGGTAGCGGTCGCCCTCGAACTCGCAACCATGCTGTTCCAGAAACGCGAAGACATCGGCCTCGCGATAGAAAGGCATTAGGCTCGAAGTGCGATGAGCTTGTCGACCTGCCGCTTTTCAGCACGCCGCGCCGCCATTGCGCGCAGCATCGCGACGGCCTCGGGCACACTGCGCTCGGCAACGGCCTTGTCTGCATGAGCCACGTAGAGTCCCGGAAGGTCCGGGGACGTGAACACGTGTTGTGTGCCCACGATGCGATGTTCGACGCGGATATCCATCGAATGTGTCCGCTCTTGAGGTCTGGCTAGTATGCGCGCGATTGCATCAGCAGGCAAATGCGCTTGTCACAGGCTGAAATATGGGTGCTCCGTCGTTCGGAGCAAGATCAGTTGACGATCACACCTCCTCCTTCTCCACCCATTTATACGTCGCCGCCGGCACATATTGCTCCATCCGGTCGAGCAGGGTCGCGGGCTGCGTGTCGGTGATCGTCATGGCGCGGTGGGTCTGCTTGAGGAAACCGGCCTCGACCGTGTTGTCGAGGAAGGTCGCCAGCGGGTCGTAGAAGCCGGCGACATTGAGGAAGGCGAGCGGCTTGTCGTGGATGCCGAGCTGGGCCCAGGTCCAGATCTCGAACAGCTCCTCGAAGGTGCCGATGCCGCCGGGCATCGCGATGAAGCCCTCCGACAGCTCGGCCATGCGGGCCTTGCGGATATGCATGGTCTCGACGATCTCGAGCCGGGTCAGGCCGTAATGGCCGACCTCCTTCTCGCGCAGCGCGCGAGGGATGATGCCGTGAACCTCGCCGCCGGCCGCCAGCGCGGCATCGGCGACGATGCCCATCAGCCCGACCGCGCCGCCGCCATAGACCAGCACCATGCCGCGCCTTGCGATCTCGGCGCCCATGGCGCGCGCGCCCTGCGCATAGACGGGATCATTGCCGGGGTTGGACCCGCAGAACACGCAGACGGATTTCATCGGCTCAGGCCCCCTTCACGGCAAGCGCCTGCAGGATGCGTGCCCAGGAGCGCTGGCCCTTGTGGAAGGAGGACAGGTCGTATTTCTCGTTGGGCGAATGCACCCGGTCGTCGTCGAGGCCGAAGCCGACGAGCAGCGTGTCGATGCCGAGCAGCCGCTTGAAATCGCCGACGACGGGGATCGAGCCACCCGAGCCGATGGTGACGGCCTTGCGGCCCCATTCCTCGGTCAGCGCGTTCTGCGCCTGGCGCAGGGCCTGCGACTCGACCGGCACGGCGATGGCCGGCGAGGCACCATGGGCGACGAAGTCCGCCGTGACGTCGGCCGGCAGCCGTTCGCGCACGAAGGCCTGGAAGGCGGCGGCGATCTTCGCGGGGTCTTGGCGACCGACGAGGCGGAAGGAGACCTTGGCCGAGGCCTTGCCGGCGATCACCGTCTTGGTGCCCTCCCCGGTATAGCCGCCCCAGAGGCCGTTGACGTCACAGGTCGGGCGGGACTGGATCTGCTCGATCAGCATGCGCCCCTTCTCGCCGATGGAGTGCTTCAGCCCGATCTGGCCGAGGAACTCGTCCTCGGTGAGATTGAGATCGGCCCAGTCGGCCTTCTGCTGGTTGGTCGGCTCCTCGACGCCGTCATAGAAGCCCGGCAGCGTGATGCGCCCGTCCTCGTCATGCAGGGCCGCGACGATCTTCGCGAGCACATGGACGGGGTTGGCCGCCGCGCCGCCGAACAGGCCGGAATGCAGGTCGCGGTCGGCGCAGGTGATCGTCACCTCCTGATAGACCAGGCCGCGCAGCGAGGCGGTGATGGCCGGGGTCTGGCGGTCCCACATGCCGGTGTCGCAGACGAGCGCGAAATCGGCCTTCAGCTCGGCGGCGTTGTCGCGGACGAAGGCCGGCAGGTTGACCGAGCCCGATTCCTCCTCGCCCTCGACCATCACGGTGACGCCGACCGGCAGGTCGCCGGTCTCACTGAGCGTCGCCCGCAGCGCCTCGACGAAGGTCATGACCTGGCCCTTGTCGTCGCAGGCCCCGCGCGCGACGATGACCTTGCGGCCGGGCTCGATCTCCTTGACCACCGGCGCGAAGGGCTTGGTCTCCCAGAGCTCCAGCGGATCGACCGGCTGGACGTCGTAATGGCCGTAGAACAGCACATGCGGCGCGCCCGGCTTGGGGCGATGGGCGAGCACGATCGGATGGCCGGGCGTCTCGCACAGGCCGGCGCTGAAGCCGAGCGATTCCAGGTCCTTCGCCAGCCACTCCGCCGCGCGGCGGCTGTCGGCCGCATAGGCGGAATCGGTCGAGATCGAGGGGATTTCGAGCCAGGAGGACAGGCGCGCCAGCGAGGCGTCGAGATCGGCATCGAGACGGGCGAGGATCGCGGGAAGCTTTGACATGGCACTCGGCAGGGCTGGGCTCGTGCGGGGAGGCTGAGCCGATTCAGGTGACGTCATCATGGCAAGGCGCGGCGGCGCCGTCAGCAGGATTGGTTCATGGCCGTCGCGAACCTGTCTTTCCGGGGCTTCGCGTCAGCGAAGAACCCGGAACCCATGACTGGGTACAAGCTGGGATGTGACGACTGAACCCGCGCTCACCCGGTCGTGGGTTCCGGGTTCGCGCCCTTGGCGCGCACCGGAATGACAGGCGCTACCGCTTCCCGCCCATCATGCTGCCGAGCACGCCGCGCAGGATCGCGGTGCCGACTTGGCGGCCGATCGTGGTCGCGGCCGAGCGGGCGGCCGAGGTCAGGACCTTCTCGGCCATGCTCTGCGGCAGGGCGCCGCCGCGGCTGCCGGGGCCGGTCTTCGGGCGCTGCTGCGGCGCGCCGCCGCCGAGCCAGCCGCCGATCGTGTCGAGAATGCCGCCGCCACCCGTCGTCGAGGCTTCGACAACGTCGCCTTCGGGCGCCATGTTCTTCCGGCTCATCAGCTCTTCATAGGCCGACTCGCGGTCGATCATGGTGTCGTATTTGCCCTTGAAGCCGGACTCCGTCAGCGCCTGCTGGCGGATCTGTGCCGAGCAGGGGCCGACCTGCGCCATCGGCGGGGCGATCAGCGTGCGCTCGACGACCGTGGGCGAGCCCCGGCCCTCGAGCGTCGAGATCAGCGCCTCGCCGACCGCCAGATGCATGATCGCTTCCGCCGTGTTGATCTTGGGGTTCTGGCGGAAGGTTTCGGCGGCCGCCTTGACCGCCTTCTGGTCGCGCGGGGTGAAGGCGCGCAGCGCGTGCTGGACGCGGTTGCCGAGCTGGGCCAGCACGGTCTCGGGGATGTCGAGCGGGTTCTGCGTGACGAAATAGACGCCGACCCCCTTGGAGCGGATCAGCCGCACGACCTGCTCGACCGCCGTCAGCAACGCCTTGGGCGCGCCGTTGAAGAGCAGATGCGCCTCGTCGAAAAAGAAGACGAGCTTGGGCTTGTCGAGGTCACCGACCTCGGGAAGCTGCTCAAACAGTTCCGAGAGCAGCCAGAGCAGGAAGGTCGCGTAGAGCCGCGGATTGGCCATCAGCTTGTCGGCGGCCATGATGTTGACGATGCCGCGGCCGTAGCGGTCCGTCCGCATCAGGTCGGAGATTTCCAGCGCCGGCTCGCCGAAGAACAGGTCGCCCTTCTGGTTCTCCAGCACCAGCAGCGCGCGCTGGATCGTGCCGACCGTCTGCGAGGTGACGTTGCCGT
>NCCO01000225.1 GCA_002279705.1 Allobosea sp. 12-68-7 | reverse complement strand
ATGCCGGCGGCGGCGCGCGCCATCGGGCAACTGTCCTGGGAGATCCTGCGCGGCCTCGTCACCGACGAAACCTGGACGGCGACGCTGGGCCAGGATGGCGGACCGCCGACACTGTACGGGTGAGGCTGTGCCAGAGCTCGTCATGGCGAGGAGCGCGAGCGACGAAGCCATACAGGGGGACGTCGAGCGCTGCCGGGCTGGATTGCTTCGCTGCGCTCGCAATGACGGGCTGGGTCAGCGGACAGCTTGGAATCGTTGCCTTTTCAGCTAGCGCGCGCCATTCCTTCCATCCGCAGGCGCCCATCGCCGCCTTCCGTCCAGGTCCGGAGGCTGCCATCGGGCCTGCGCCGGGCTTTGACGAGAAAGCGGCCGCCGGCGATCAGCGGGCTCAGGCCGCGATAATCCAGCGCCAGCGTCGTCGTCCCCGCCAGGGTCGCGGCGATGTTGAGCATCAGCGTCGCCTGGATCGGGCCGTGGACGACGAGCCCGGCATAGCCTTCCTCGGCGGTCGCATAGGGCTGGTCGTAATGGATGCGGTGGCCGTTGAAGGTCAGCGCCGAGTAGCGGAAGAGCAGGGTCGGGCTGGCCTCGACCTCCCAGACGAGATCGGCCGGCTCCGGCTCGGCGCTGGCGCCAGGCGCGGCGGCCGGCAGGCTCGAGGCCTCGCGGTAGACGATGTCGTGGCGCTCGCGCAGGGCCAGCCCTCGCTCGGTCGAGACCGCGTGATGGACGGCGACGAAGCAGAGCGCGCCGGTGCGGCCCTCCTTGGCGGTGACGTCGCCGATCGTCGAGCGGCGCGTGACGAGGTCACCCTCGCGCAGCGGCGCCAGCGCCTCGAGGCGCCCGCCGGCCCAAATCCGGCGCGGCAGCGGCACCGGCGGCAGAAAATCGCCCCGGGTCGGGTGCCCGTCCGGGCCGAGCGCGTTCATCGGCGCGATCTGGGGGGCGAGGCACCAGTGCAGCGCCAAGGGCGCCTCGCCCTGCGGGCCGGGCGCGAGATGGGGCGCGAAGGTGGCTGCGAAGCTCTCGACCAGGCGCGGCGTGATGAGGTCAGAGGCCTCTTCCGTCCTGCCGATCCAGCCGCGGAGATGGTCGATGTCCATCGGTAGGAGCGCCTTCAATAGGAGCGCGGCATGCCCAGCACATGCTCCGCGAGATAGGACAGGATCAGATTGGTCGAGATCGGCGCCACCTGGTAGAGCCGCGTCTCCCTGAACTTGCGCTCGATGTCGTATTCCTCGGCGAAGCCGAAGCCGCCATGGGTCTGGATGCAGGCATTGGCCGCCTCGAAGGACGCGTCCGCCGCCAGCATCTTGGCCATGTTCGCTTCCGCGCCGGCATTCTCGCCGGCCTCGTAGAGCCGCACCGCCTCGCGCACCATCAGTTCGGCGGCGCGCATATTGGCGTAGGCCCGCGCGATCGGGAACTGGATGCCCTGGTTCTGGCCGATCGGGCGGCCGAAGACCTGCCGCTCCTTGGCGTAGGTCGAGGCCTTCTCGATGAACCATTTGGCGTCGCCGACGCATTCGGCGGCGATGAGGATGCGCTCGGCGTTCATCCCCGAGAGGATGTAGCGGAAGCCCTTGCCCTCCTCACCGACGAGGTTCTCGGCGGGCACGCGGACATTGTCGAAGAAGACCTCGGTGGTGGCGTGGTTCATCATCGTCCGGATCGGCCAGATCGTGAGCCCGCCTTTGATCGCCTCGCGCATGTCGAGCAGGAGGACCGAGAGCCCGTCGGTGCGCTTGGCGACCTGCTCGCGCGGCGTGGTACGCGCCAGCAGCAGCATCAGGTCCGACTGCGCGGCGCGGCTCGTCCAGATCTTCTGGCCGTTGACGACATAGTGGTCGCCCTCGCGCCTGGCGGTCGTGCGCAGCGCGGTGGTGTCGGTGCCGCTGGTCGGCTCGGTGACGCCGAAGGCCTGCAGGCGCAGCTCGCCCGAGGCGACGCGTGGCAGCCAGGCCTGCTTCTGCGCCTCCGAGCCGTGGCGCAGCACCGTGCCCATCACATACATCTGCGCATGGCAGGCGGCGCCGTTGCAGCCTTGGCGCTGGATTTCCTCCATGATCACCGCCGCTGCTGACAGCGGCAGGCCGGCGCCGCCATATTCCTCTGGGATCAGCGCGGAGAGAAAACCGCTCTCGGTCAAAGCGGTGACGAATTCCGTCGGATAGGCCATCTCGCGGTCGAGCTTGCGCCAGTACTCGCCGGGGAAGCCGGCGCAGAGGCGGGCGACGGCGTCGCGGATCTCGGCATGGTCGGATGGATGCTGCATGGCGTCGCTTGTGCTGCTGTCGGGTTCGATCAACCTCTGCGTCATCCCGGACGCAGCGAAGCGGAGCTCCGGGATCCATCGTAGGGCGATAACGCCCAAAGGGTTTGCTTTACGATGGATCCCGGATCTGCGCGGCTTCGCCGCTTGTCCGGGATGACGGTGAGGTTCGGGCGAGAGGGGCCTGCGTACCGAACTCCGCCCGCAACGCCTCGTCATGCTGGCCGAGCGCCGGCACGGGGCGCATCGTCACGCGCTGCCCGTCGACGATGGCGGACGGGGCGAGGACCTCGACGGGGCCCGAGGGCGTCGGGGTTGCGAGGGTGGTCGCGGCGGGGTGGGTGATCAGGTCGCCGACGCTGGAGACGGTGCCATAGGCGATGGCGTAGCGATCGAGTGCGGCGGTGACCTCGGCGAAGGACCGCGTCGCGAGCAGGGCCTGCACCTCGTGATCCACGGTCTCGCGTTGCCGCACCCGCAGGACATTGGTGGCGAAGCGGGCGTCCTCGGCGAGCGCTGCGCTGCCCAGGACCTCGCGGGCGAGGATCTGCCATTCGCGCTCGCTCTGGATCGAGATCAGCACATCGCCATCGGCCGTGGAGAAGACGCCATAGGGGGCGATGGAGGGGTGGGCGAGCCCCAGCCGCGGCGGCTCGATGCCGCCATAACGCCGGGTCAGATAGGGCACGTTCATCAGGTCGCCGAGCGTGTCGAACAGCGAGAGCTGGATCGCGGAGCCCTCGCCGGTCTTCGCGCGACGCAGCAGCGCTTCCAGGATCGCGGCATAGGCCGCCTGGCCGGTGGCGATGTCGGCGATCGAGACGCCGATGCGCGACGGCCCCGAGGCCTGCGTGCCGGTGATGGCGGCCAGCCCCGATTCGGCCTGGACCAGCAGGTCATAGGCCTTGCGGCTGTGGTGCGGCGTGCCCGGCGCATAGCCCGAGACATCGCAGGTGATCAGCCGGGGATAGCGCGCGCGCAGCTCGCCCGCGCCCAGGCCGAGCCGGCCGGCGGCGCCCGGCGCGAGGTTTTGGATGAAGATGTCGGCCTGCGCCAGCATGGCCTCGACCATGGCGCGATCATCCGCCCGCTTGAGATCGACGCGGCAGGATTCCTTGCCTCGGTTCAGCCAGACGAAATAGGAGGACAGGCCTTTCGCATAGTCGTCATAGCCGCGGGCGAAGTCGCCCTCCGCGCGTTCGAGCTTGATCACGCGCGCGCCGGCATCGGCGAGCTTGCAGGTCGCGGTCGGCACGGCCACCGCCTGCTCCAGCGCCACCACCAGAATTCCTTCGAGCGCGTTCATCGTCGTTCCGGCGGTTCGCCTGACCAATCACAGTCGCAGACGGGGCCGTCGAAGCCCGGGCCAAGTCAAATAGCGTTTTGCGATGAGGGCCATAGCGAAATCCTCGCTGTGCCGCGAACTCCATAGATTATCGCTATGGCCCTCATCGCTTTATCCTACTTGCTCCGTCCGACCGCCCATGCACCCCTCTGCGCTCCAGGCAGCGGGCCACCCAAGAGCGCGCTCCAGACACAATTCAGGGAGAGGTCACGATGGGCACCAAGAGATCAGCCGTAGCCGCATTCGCCCTGGGAGCGCTGATGGCGCTGCCGGCGCTGGCGCAGGACAAGCCGAAGGAACTCGTCGTGGGAATCGCGACCTTCCTGTCGGGACCCGCTTCGGTCTTCGGCGTGCCCGGCCGCAATGCCGCCGACCTGTTCATCGAGGAACTCAATGCCAAGGGCGGCATCCTCGGCGTGCCGGTGAAGCCTGTTTATGTCGACGAGGGCGCGGGCACCAACCAGTTGATCTCGGAATATCGCCGCGTCGTGCAGGACCAGGGTGCGCAGGTGATGTTCGGGGCGATCTCGTCTGGCTCCTGCAACGCGCTCGCCCCCGTCGCCGAGGACCTCAAGGTCGTCAATGTGATGTGGGACTGCGGCACGCAGACCATCTTCGAGGAGGGCAAGTGGAAGTACTCGGTCCGCACCCAGGGCCATGCCGGCGCCGAGATGATGGCGACGCTGCTCTACCTGATGAAGGTGAAACCCGATTTCAAGACGATCGCGGTGGTCAACCAGGACTATGCCTGGGGGCGTGAGTCCTGGGCGCTGTTCCAGGCCGGGCTGAAGGCTCTGAAGCCGGATATCAGGATCGTCGCCGAGCTGTTCCCGAAATTCGGCGCGCCCGATTTCTCGACCGAGATCACGCGCCTCTCGGCGCTGCGGCCCGATGTCGTGCTCTCGACCTCCTGGGGCGGCGACCTCGACACCTTCGTGCAGCAGGCCGCTGCGCGCGGGCTCCTGAAGCAGTCGACCTTCGTGCTGCCGCTCGCCGAAAGCAACTTCCTGCATCCCAAGCATAAGAACTCGGCCGAGATGCAGAACTTCGTGAAGAAGTACCGCGAGAAGACCAATGTCTATCCGATCTATCCGACCTTCCACATGAACCAGGCCGTCACCGGACTCGCCAAGGCCTATGAGAAGGCCTCCGCCGCCAATGGCGGCAAGTGGCCGACGAAGGAGCAGGTCATCGCGGCCTTCGAGGGGCTGGAGTTCAAGTCGCTGACCGGGACGATCACCATCCGCTCGGACCATCAGGGGCTCGAGGACCAGCTGCTCGGCACCACCAAGCGCGTGCCGGAATACCCCTTCGCCGTCTACGACAAGATGGCGCTCTATCCCGGCAAGCTGGTGACCACGCCGGTCGGCGAGAAGTCGCTCGACTGGTTCGCCAAGGTCAAGCCGGATCTGGTCAACGACAAGTCGATCGAGACCTTCGACTATTCGAAGTAGTCGGACCAAACCCACCTGCCGCCGTCATCCCGGACGAGCCGCGTAGCGGCGAAGTTCCGGGATCCATCGGAGGGCGCGACGCTCTACGATGGATCCCGGATCTCCGCTTCGCTGCGTCCGGGATGACGCGGACCGGTTGATCGCAATCCAGAATCGGATGGCCATGCCTCCTGAAATGCTCTTCCTCGCCGCGCTCGACGGGGACGGGTCGCTGGCGGCGGACTTCACGGGCCAGTGCGATCAGGTCTGGGACAATGTCGAGACCCAGCTGGCGGCGGCCGGGATGGGCCTGCCGACCTGGCTCGCCTTCCCGCTGTTCCTGATCTCGGCGATCCTTGTCGGCGTCGTCGTCGGCGGGCTGGTCGAGGCGCTGCTGCTGCGGCGGATCTACGGCAAGGAGGAGGTGCTGCAGCTGCTGGTAACCTTCGCGGTGTTCATGATCCTGGAGGATGCGCAGAAGGTCGTCTTCGGCACGCAGCCGCTCTTCGCCAATGCGCCGATGAACTGGCTCGGCACGGTCGAGGTCTTCGGCATCTTCTACACCAGATACCAGCTGATCCTGATCCCGCTGGTGGCGCTGGCCGTGCTGGTCGGCCTGCGGCTGTTCCTGCGGCGGACCGCCTTCGGGCGCGCCATCGTCGCGGTGACGCAGGATCGCGAGGCGGCGATGGCGATGGGCATCAATGCGACGCGGATCTATCTCTTCACCTTCATGATCGGCGCCTCGCTGGCGGCGCTGGGCGGGGCGCTCTCCTCGGCGACGACCTCGCTGACGCCCGGAATCGGCTCGGGGATGATCGTGCTCTCCTTCGCGGTCGCGGCCACGGCCGGGCTGGGCCGGATCGAGGGCGCGGCGGTGGCCGCCCTGATGATCGGGCTCGGGCGCTCGGCGGCGGTCTATTTCGCGCCGGAATTCGACGTGCTGATCCCCTATCTGATCATGGTGGCGGTGCTGCTGATCAAGCCGGAAGGCCTGTTCACCACGCTGCAGACGAGGAAGGTCTGATGGCGCGCCAATATCTCATCGGCGCGGCGCTGCTGATCGCGCTCATTGTCTTTCCGCTGATTTCGCCCTGGGCCACGGTCATCCTCACCGTCGCGCTGTGCGAGGGGCTGGCGGCGCTCGGCATCCTCGTCCTGCTGCGGGCGGGGCAGGTGTCCTTCGGCCACGGGCTGTTCTTCGCCTTCTCGGCCTATGTCGTGGCCTTCATGGCGGCGGCGAAGGTCGGCCACGAGGTTTTGCTGCTGGTGCCGATCGCCACCGCGGCGTCTGGCCTCGTCGCCGCGATCGTCGGGCTCTTCATCGTGCGCTACCGCGCGATCTTCTTCGGCATGCTCAACTTGGCCATCTCGATGGTGTTCTTCTCGCTGCTGGAGAAGCTGTTCTCGGTGACCGGCGGCGCCGACGGCAAGCGCGTGCCCCGGCCGACGCTGGCGGGCCTAACGCTCGATCGCGAGACCTTCGAGTTCTGGATGTTCTACATCACGCTCGCGCTCGCGGTGGTCGCGGCGCTCGGCGTCGCGCGCTATCTCGTCTCGCCCGGCGGCAAGG